>CAUJIW010000079.1 GCA_963205175.1 Pseudomonadota bacterium | reverse complement strand
CGGCGACGCTGGAGGCGCTGCTGGCCTTTTATGCCGAGGATGCCCGCTTCAAGGATCCGTTCAACGAGGTCGAGGGGCGGGCGGCGATCGGCGCCATTTTCCGCCACATGTTCGCGGCGCTGGAAGCACCGCGCTTCGTCGTCCACGAACAGGTGGCGGCCGGTGCTCAGGCGTTCCTCGCCTGGGAGATGCATTACCGCCTGCGCCGCCTCGTCCGGGCGCCCATGGTGATCCGTGGCGCCAGCCATCTGCGGTTCGACGACG
Organism: Pseudomonadota bacterium; assembly: GCA_963205175.1. GTDB lineage: Bacteria > Pseudomonadota > Alphaproteobacteria > Sphingomonadales > Sphingomonadaceae > CAUJIW01. The sequence continues at coordinate 37,602 of CAUJIW010000079.1, read as the reverse complement.
CGGGCCTGGTCACAGAACACCGCGACTATTGGGACGCGGCGGAAGAGTTCTATGCCAAACTGCCGTTTGTGGGCGGGTTGATGCGCTGGCTGGCCCGCCAGGGCGCCGCCACCTGACCTGGGCGTCAGGCGGCGAAATCCTCGGTGTCGATGGTGCGCTGCATCGCCGGGCCGTAGCGGTGGCCGGCGACGCTATCGCGGTTGATCAGCGCGTCGACCGCCGCCAGCGTCGCCGCCTCCGGCCGCCACGACCAGCGGGCGATATTCTCCTCAAGATGCGCGGTCGAGGCGGTGCCGGGAATGGCCACCACATGCTCGCCGCGAGACAGCACCCAGGCCAGCGCCAGCTGGGCCGGGGTCGCCTCGACGCTGTGCGCCAGTTCGGCGAAGCGGCGGATCAGCGCCTGGTTGGCCGGCCAGTGCTCGGCCGTGAAACGCGGCATGTCGCGGCGGATGTCGCGTTCCGGGAAGGCGGCCGGATCGAGCGCCGGATCGGCCAGCGCGCCGCGTCCCACCGGGGAAAAGGCGACGAAGGTGGTGCCCAGCGCGCGGCAGGCTTCCAGCACGGCAATCTCGGCGTTGCGGGTCCACGGCGAATATTCCGTCTGCATCGCGGCGATGGGGTGGACGGCGGCCGCCCGGCGCAGCGTCTCGGCCGACATTTCCGACAGGCCGATGGCGCCGATCTTGCCGGCCTTCACCAGGTCGGCCAGCGCGCCCACCGACTCCTCGATGGGCACCGTGAAGTCGCGCCGGTGCAGGTAGTAGAGGTCGATATGGTCGGTGCGCAGCAGCCGCAGGCTTTCCTCCAGGGCGGTCCGGATGGTCTCCGGCCGGCAGTCGATGCGCCGCTTGTCGCCATCGACGATGATGCCGGTCTTGGAGGCAAGGAAGAAGGACTGGCGCTTGCCGTGCAGCGTCTCGCCGATCAGCGTCTCGTTCTTGCCCAGTCCGTAGATGCGGGCGGTGTCGAGATGATCATAGCCCAGCTCCAGCGCCCGGTGCAGCAGGCGGGCACCCTCGGCCGGCGACGGCGGCGTGCCATAGGCCCACGACAGCGACATGCAGCCCAGGCCGATCGGGTTGACGGCGCGACCGGCGATAGGACGGCGGGTGATGCTCATGACGCTGCTCCTGACGGTGGCGGGGAGCGTCTGTCTAGCAGCCCAGCGTCACCGGCGCACGCAGGAAACCCCGGAAGCGCAGTCGCTGGCTGCGCTCGGCCGGCGCGTTTAACCGATAGTCGGGGAAACGGGCGAGGAAGCGGCCGATGGCGATGCGCCCCTCCAGCCGGGCGAGGTTGGCGCCGAGACACAGATGGGTGCCGGAGGCGAACGCCAGGTGGCGGTTGGCGCCGCGGGCGAGGTCGAGCCGGTCGGGGTCGGGGAAGCGCGCCGGGTCGCGGTTGGCGGCGCCGATGCACAAGGTCACCAGCGTGCCAGCCGGCAGGGCCTCGCCGCCGACCTCGGTATCGGTGAGCACGCGGCGGTTGCCGAGCTGGTTGGAGCTTTCAAAGCGCAGGAATTCCTCGATCGCGGTGTCGAGCAGCGACGGATCGGCGATCAGCCGGGCTTTCTCCGCCGGCCATTCGAGCAGGGTCATCAGCGCGTTGCCGATCAGGTTGGTGGTGGTCTCGTGGCCGGCGTTGAGCAGGAAGATGCAGTTCTGCAGCAGCTCGGTTTCCGACAGTCGCTCGCCGCCGGCCTCGCCGATGATCAGGCGCGACAGGATGTCGATGTCCGGGTCACGCAGGTTGGCCCGGCGGTCCGCCACCAGGTCGCGCAGATAGTCGAGGAAGTCGGCGACGTTCTGGTTCGCCTCCGCCAGCGCCGCCGCCGGCACCACCGGCTCCAGCGCGCCGAGAATGCTGAGCGACCAGCCGCGCAGCGGTCCGCGGTCGGCGTGCGGCACCCCCAGCAGGTTGCCGATCACCTCCACCGGAATCGCCGAGGCGAAATCCTCGATCAGGTCCATCTCGCCGTGCGCCGCGCCGGCGTCGAGCAGGCTGTCGACCAGGGCAATGATGCCGGGCTCCATATGGGCGATGGTGCGGTTGGCCAGCGCGCCCTTGAGAATGGTGCGCACCCGGGTGTGCAGCGGCGGGTCGTTGAACACCAGGCTGGTGGTGTGGTGCTGGTAGAGCAGCGTGTCGCCGAACTTGGGCAGGAATTCCGCCTTCTTGTCCGAGCTGAAGAGCAGCGGCTGGCGGTAGACCAGTTCAAGGTCGGCGTGGCGGGTGAGGAACACCGAGCCGTCTGGCATGCGGCGCACCGGCTGGTGCTCGCGCAGCGCGTGGTAGAAGGGGTAGGGGTTGTCGATGAAGCCGGGCGGCGGCGAGCGCAGGTCGAAGCTGGCGGCGAAGGCGGCGGCGTCAAAGCCGGTGCCGGGCGATGCTGTGCGGTCTAAGGCCATGCTGCTGTTCCTCCCCGAACCTGGTGGTCTTGACGCCACGGTTGCCCCGAGGATAGCGCGTCTTGCGGAATGGTTCACCCCTAAACAGTCACGCATGAAACCATCTGTCGTGTGCATGCCGGAAGTTTGAACGGCCGACCTAACGGAAGCGGTAGCTCGGCAGGGCAGGCCGACAATGACATGTGTGGCGTTTCAGGCGGCGACACAGCCGCCGGGTCGACGTGCGGGAGTGACAGGTCATGGCGCAGCAGGTTGAGCAGGTGGTGCTGGTGCGCCGGCCGGACGGCAATCCTCGCCCCGAGGATTTCGCCCTGCGCGAGGCGCGCCTGCCGGAGCTGGCCGACGGGCAATTCCTGCTGGAAAACCATTATCTCTCGATGGACGCCGGCTTCCGCCAGTGGATGAGCGCGGGTTCCGACGACAATTATCTCGGCGCCATGCCGCTGGAGGCGCCGGTGATGAGCATCGTGCTCGGTACCGTGCGGGCCAGCCGGCACCCCGGTTTCACGGAAGGCCAGGTGTTGCTGGCGCGCACAGCCTGGGAAAGCTGGTCGATCGCCGATGGCTCGGATCTGGCGCTGCCCATTCCGGTGCGGCCTGGCCGTCCGCTGCACTTCTATGCCGGCAGTCTGGGCCTGAGTGGTTTCACGGCCCATGTCGGCTTCAACCATATCTGCCAGCCCAAGGCCGGCGAGACGGTGGTGGTAAGCGCCGCCGCCGGTGCCGTCGGCACCATGGTCGGCCAGTTCGCCCGCATCGCCGGTTGCCGGACCATCGGCATCACCGGCTCGGCGGACAAGGCGCGCTGGCTCACCGACACCGTGGGCTATGACGCCGTCATCAACTACCGCGAGCCTGGCGGCGTGGCCGCCGGGCTCGACCGACTGTGCCCGGACGGGCTCGACATCTATTTCGACAATGTCGGCGCCGAGACGCTGGACGCGGCGCTGGCGCACATGAAGGAAGGCGCCCGCATCGCCCTGTGCGGCATGATCGCCCAGTATGGCGACCCCGCCAACCCGGCCGCCATCCGCCAGCTGTGGCAGGCAATCACCAAGCGGGCGATGCTCAAGGGCTTCATGTTCTCCGACCACATGGACCTGTTCCCGGATTATCTGCGATGGGCGGAAGCGCAGGTCGACGCCGGCCGGCTGCACAGTTTCGACGATATCCACGAGGGCATCGCCACGGCGGCACAGGCTTTCTGCTCGCTGTTCGATGGTACCAACCAGGGCAAGGTGCTGGTGCGACTGTGACCGGAATGACACAGGTTGCGCGCGGGCCTGTCAAAATGATCAAATGAAACGACCGTGCAAATCGGCAAGAACAAACGCCAATAACTGGCAAACAACCGCAGGGCAGGTTTCGCGTCGTCCGTCGGGCGACGGGGAGTGGCCCGGGCAGTCCTTGGGAGAGTTCTAGATCAAACGTGGGATCGCCCCCACGGCATCGCGCCATAACTGACCTGTGCCAGGCTGTCGCCGCCGCTTCCCCGGCCGCGTGCGTACCGCCTGAGCCGGTGACGGGAACGGCATCGATGTTGCGGCCGTTCCATGCGACCCGCCGGCCGGAGAAGGGAATCCCTGCCGGCCGGCACTGACATCATCGATAACGCAGACAACACAAGCGCGGCATTCCGCGCGTCCGAAGGAGAGGAAGAATGACTGTTTCGGTTGAGAAAATCGGCGCCGCGTCCCGGTCGCGCCTGCGCGGGCTGCTGCTGGCCTCGGTTGGCGGCGCCCTGCTGGTCGCCGGCAACGCCGCCGCCCAGACCGCCAGCGACAGCGGTGCCGTCGAAAGCGTCGGCCTGGAGGAAATCGTCGTCACCGCCCGCAAGCGCGCTGAAAGCGTGCAGGACGTGCCGGTGGCGGTGACCGCCATTTCGGCGGCCCAGATCGAACGGCAGGATCTCACCAGCCTGGAGAAGATCGCCGCCCGCACGCCGAACTTCACCGTCGGCCGTGCCTCCAACGGCTCCGGCGCCCAGCTTACCCTGCGCGGCATCGGTTCGTCGTCCACCTCCATCGGCATCGAGCAGTCGGTGGCCGTGGTGGTCGATGGCGTCTATTACGGCCAGGGCCGCATCATCCAGGAAGGCTTCTTCGATCTGGAGCGGCTGGAAATCCTCAAGGGTCCGCAGGCGCTGTTCTTCGGCAAGAACGCCACCGCCGGCGTGATTTCGCTGACCTCCGCCGATCCGGGCAAGGAAGTCGAGTTCAAGGGCCGCGCCGCCTATGAGTTCAAGTCGCAGCAGGTGCAGGGTGAGTTCGTCGGTTCGGGCCCGCTCAGCGATACGCTGGGCCTGCGCGTCGCCATCCGTGCTTCCAAGATGTTCGACGGCTATTTCAAGAACGTCTCGGTCGATCGCAACTACGCGACTTACGATGTCGCGACCGACACCCTCAATCCGCACACCGCGGTGCCGGCGGCCAGCGACGCGCCGGGCGAGAAGGAACTGCTTGGTCGCGTGACCCTGAAGTGGACGCCCACCGATGCGCTCACCGCGACGTTGAAGGCCTCGGGCGACTACAACAAGGTCAACAACTCGTCGTGGAACTATGTGGCGTTCAACTGCCCCGGCGGCGTCAGCCAGCTTACCGGCTATGCCTGCGGCGACAGTTTCGTCACCCATCAGAACAACATGCCGGCCGACATCGCCGCCAACTATCCCTACGCCAAGGATGATGGCGAACTTTACAACCGCTACAAGTCCTACGCTGTCACCGGCACCATCAACTACGAGATGACCGACGTCACCATCACGTCCGTCACCAATTACAACTGGAACAACAACCGCTGGACGTGCGCCTGCGACTTCCAGACCAGCGACGCCGGCACCTGGGCGACCGAGAATTCATCCTGGCACGCCTTCTCCTCGGAGCTGCGGGCGCTCACCAGTTATGACGGCCCGGTCAACCTGATGGTCGGCGCGCTGTATCAGAAGACCAAGCGCAAGTTCGGTCAGTGGGTGATGTTCGCCAACATCGAGGACTCCAGCCAGTCGGCGGCCGACCGCTACGTCGCTACCTCCAAGTCGTCGGCGACTGACGGCGAGACCATCGCGGCCTTCGGTCAGGTGACCTGGAAGGTCATCCCCACCGTCGAGCTGGCCGGCGGCCTGCGCTACACGCATGAGACCAAGGACAGCTTCTTCACCCAGCCGTACAACAACGTGGCGCTGATCAGCATTTTCCGGCCGCAGGACGCCGCTGACGGCCTGGGCTACGTGACCGCCAAGCAGACCTTCAACAACTGGTCGCCGGAAGCCACTGTCACCTGGAAGCCGACCGACGATGTGATGGTCTATCTCGCCTACAAGACCGCCTACAAATCAGGCGGCTTCTCCAACGGCGGCATCAACAGCGCCTTCTCGACCGATCCGCTGGCCGACCTGACCTTCGATCCGGAGAAGGCGCGCGGCTTCGAGGCCGGTATCAAGAGTACGCTGATGGACAATCAGCTGCGTCTGAACCTGAACCTCTACACCTTCGCCTACAAGGATCTGCAGGTCGACTTCTTCAACTCGCCGATCTTCGCCTTCCAGACCCTGACGGCGGATGCTCGCACCAAGGGCGTGGAGGTGGAGTTCGAGTACGCGCCCAACAGCGTGCCGGGGCTGAATCTGCATGGCTCGATCAATTACAACCGCGCCCGCTACACCAGCTTCGGCGACGCGCCATGCTACGCCGGCCAGACCCAGTCGCAGGGCTGCAACGTGCCGGTGGCCAGTGCCTTGCGTCAGGATTTGAGCGGCCGCCCGCTGTCGATGGCGCCCAAGTGGACCGGCACCTTCGGCGTCGGTTACGATACCGCCATCGGCAACGGCCTGACCCTGGGCCTGGCGGCGGATGCCCGCTACAACGGCAGCTATCTCGCTTCGGGCTTCGGCAACCCCTACTCGCATCAGGATTCCTACGTGAACCTCGACGCCAGCGTGCGCGTCGGCAGCGAGGATGGTCGCTGGGAAGTGGCGCTGCTGGGCAAGAACCTGACCAACCGCTTCTATGTCACCGGTGTTGTCGACGGCCCGTCGACCGGCAGCGCCTCGGGCGGCGTCACCGGCACGCCGGCGGACCAGCTGGGCTTCGCCACCCTGCCGCGCACCGTCCAGCTCCAGCTGAGCTGGCGCTACTGAGCCGAACGGGGGGGGCGGTCTCCGCCCCCCGCTCTCCATGCCGACCTCGGCCGCGTCACCTCATCCGGTGGCGCGGCCTTCGTCGTTGGCGGGGGTATGCTCAGCCGGCTTTGTCAGGGTCGGCGGCCGGTCCGCCGGGCGGGTCGGGCTCGACGGCTGGTCCACCGGTTGGATTGGATGAAGATGGGTCATCCTCCGTGTCGCCGGCGACCTCCCGCCGGGCCTGGTCGAGCAGCTGCTCGCGGCGGGCTTCCTCGTCGGCGTCGCGGACCCTCTGCGCCTTGGTGCGCCCGAACTTCGCCCGATTCGTCCTTGCCTCGGCCTCGGCCTCGGCGCGCTCGCGCGCCTTGCGGAACTGCCGCAGATTGATGACCTCGCCCATGCCGACCGTGCCTCCCGGTGTGATCCTGTGTCCGAGTTATGCCAAGGCCGGGGCAGGACACCAAGGCGGGTTGCGGCCATCGACGGGTGTTGCGGGGCAGGGTGTGCTTGCTTTTGCATCGCCGATCGGCTATGCGGCGCGCCATCACACACGCGAGGGCTGCCTTCCCGGTGGGTCCAGAGATGGACCGAAACCCTCGCGGAGGTCAAACTGGAGAAGGAGATACGCGATGGCCGTTCCCGTCGTGACGATGCAGCAGTTGCTGGAAGCCGGTGCCCACTTTGGTCACCAGACCCACCGTTGGAACCCGCGCATGGCGCCGTACATCTTCGGCGAGCGCAACAACGTCCACATTCTCGACCTCAGCCAGTCGGTGCCGCTGTTCGCCCGCGCGCTGCAGTTCGTCCGTGACACCACCGCCGCCGGCGGCAAGGTGCTGTTCGTCGGCACCAAGCGTCAGGCCGCCGGTCCGATCGCCGAGGCGGCCATCCGTTCCGGCCAGCACTTCGTCAACCATCGCTGGCTGGGCGGCATGCTCACCAACTGGAAGACCATCAGCCAGTCGATCCGTCGCCTGAAGCAGATGAGCGAGCAGTTGTCCGGTTCGACCCATGGTCTGACCAAGAAGGAAGTGCTCAAGATGACCCGCGACCGCGACAAGCTGGAGCAGTCGCTGGGCGGTATCCGTGACATGGGTGGCCTGCCGGATGTCATCTTCGTGATCGACACCAACAAGGAAGACATCTGCATTCACGAGGCGAACACCCTGGGCATCCCGGTGATCGCCATCCTCGACACCAACTGCGATCCCAAGGGGATCGCCTTCCCGGTGCCGGGCAACGACGACGCCAGCCGGGCGATCAAGCTCTACTGCGACGCCATTGCCGATGCCGCGCTTGATGGTCGGGTCGGCCAGGAAGTGCGTCGCGGTCGTGATATCGGCGAGATGGAGCAGCCGATCGTCGAGGCCGTGGTGGCGGAAGCCGCCGCCGAAGTGGCCGCGCAGTAACATAAACGACTTCATTGTGCGTCATGCCGGTACTCACGTGCCGGCATCCGCAATGCCAGGACTGGCGTTGGTGGACCCCGGATCAATTCCGGGGTGACGTTTATCCGGGACTAGAGAAAGGTTGGACTCATGGCTGAGATTACCGCGAGCCTGGTGAAGGATCTGCGCGACAAGACCGGCGCCGGCATGATGGACTGCAAGAAGGCGCTCGCCGAGACCAATGGCGACATTGAAGCGGCGGTCGACTGGCTGCGCACCAAGGGTCTGGCGGCTGCCGCCAAGAAGGCCGGTCGCGTCGCCGCCGAAGGCCTGGTGGGCGTGGCTGTTTCCGGCAGCAAGGGCGCGGTGGTCGAGGTCAACTCGGAAACCGACTTCGTCGCCAAGAACGACATCTTCCAGGCGTTTGTCCGTGAAGTGAGCCAGATCGCGCTGGGCGCCAACGGCGACCTCGACGCGGTTGCCGCCGCGCCGTTCCCGGGTGGCGAGGGCCGCACCGTCGCCGAGCAGCTGACCCACAACATCGCCACCATCGGCGAGAACCAGTCGCTGCGCCGTGCCGCGACCCTGGAAGTCTCGCAGGGTGTCGTTGCCTCCTACGTCCACAATGCCGCCGCCGAGGGGCTGGGCAAGATCGGCGTGCTGGTGGGTCTCGAATCGTCGGCCCCGGCGGAGGTGCTGGCGCCGCTCGCCAAGCAGCTGGCCATGCACATTGCCGCCGCCAACCCCCTGGCGCTGAACGAGGATGGCCTTGATCCGGCCGTCGTCGAGCGCGAGCGCGCGATTGCCGCCGAGAAGGCCGCCGCGTCGGGCAAGCCGGCCGAGATCGTCGCCAAGATGACCGAGGGCGCCATCCGCAAGTTCAAGGAGGAGGTTGTCCTTCTGAGCCAGGTCTACGTGCTCGACGGCAAGTCTAAGGTGGCCGACGTCGTCGCCGCCGCCGGCAAGGACGCTGGCGCCCCGGTGACGCTGATCGGCTACGTCCGCTATCAGCTCGGCGAGGGCATCGAGAAGCAGACGTCGGACTTCGCGGCGGAAGTGGCGGCAGCAGCCGGCACGAACTGATCGAAGCAGTTGGCAGGGCCGACCGGCATCTTTATGGTGCCGGTCGGTTTTGTTTGTGCGCAGGAGAGCAAAGGTAGGCCATGGCAACGCGGCAGCGGTTCAAGCGAGTCCTCTTGAAGCTTTCCGGCGAGGTGCTGATGGGGTCGGGCCAGTTCGGCATCGACCCCGCGACCGCCGAGCGCATCGCCACCGAAATCCGCCTGGCGCGGGATGCCGGCGTGCAGATCTGCCTCGTGGTCGGCGGCGGCAACATCTTTCGTGGCCTGGCCGCGGCCGCCAAGGGTTTCGACCGGGCGTCCGCCGACTACATGGGGATGCTGGCGACCGTGATGAACGCGCTCGCCGTGCAGAATGCCCTTGAGCATCAAGGTGTTGAAACGCGTGTGCAATCGGCGATCCCGATGGCCAGCGTCTGCGAGCCCTACATCCGGCGTCGTGCCGTGCGCCATATGGAGAAGGGGCGGATCGTCATTTTCGCCGCCGGCACCGGCAATCCCTTCTTCACCACCGACACCGCCGCCGCCCTGCGCGCCGCCGAGATGGGTTGCGAGGCGCTGCTGAAGGGCACGTCGGTCGATGGCGTCTATACCGCCGATCCGAAGAAGGATCCCGCCGCGGTGCGCTATGAGACCCTGCATTTCAACAAGGTGCTGTCCGACAACCTGCAGGTGATGGATGCCTCCGCCGTTGCCCTGTGTCGCGACAACAACATACCGATTGTCGTGTTTTCGATCCGCGAACACGGTAATCTGGCGCGCGTGCTGGAAGGGAGCGGCACCGCGACCATTGTGACCAATGACGCCTGAACAGGACGGAACAAGATGAGCAGCTACGACAAAGCCGAACTCGAGCGCCGGATGCGCGGCGCCCTGGACACCCTGAAGCATGACCTGACCGGCCTGCGGACCGGCCGCGCGTCGACCTCGTTGCTCGACCCGATCCAGGTGGACGTCTATGGCGCCAACATGCCGCTCAATCAGGTGGCCACCGTCACGGCGCCGGAAGCGCGGATGCTGGTGGTTTCGGTGTGGGACCGCGCCAATGCGGCCGCGGTGGAAAAGGCGATCCGCTCCGCCGGTCTTGGCCTCAACCCGATCTCGGAAGGGGCGACCATCCGTCTGCCGATCCCCGACCTGACGGAAGAGCGCCGCAAGGAGCTGGCCAAGCTCGCCTCGCAGTATGCCGAGAAGGCGCGCGTGGCTGTGCGCAATGTCCGTCGCGACGGCATGGACAGCCTGAAGAAGGCGGAAAAGGACCATGAAATCAGTCAGGATGAGCATAAGCGACTGGCGGATGATGTGCAGAAGCTGACCGACAAGGTCATCGCCGAGATCGACGCGGCCGCCGTGGCCAAGGAAAAAGAAATTCTCGGCAAGTAAGGGGTGACGTTGACCGCCATCTCTCCCTCCACCGTTGCCGCCGTGGCCGTGCCGCGCCACGTCGCCATCATCATGGATGGCAACGGGCGCTGGGCCAAGCGGCGGCTGCTGCCGCGCGCGCTCGGTCATCGGCAGGGTGCGGAGGCGGTAAGGCGGATCGTGCAGGCGTGCGTCGATCTCGGCGTCCAGTACCTGACCCTTTATGCCTTCTCATCGGAGAACTGGAAGCGCCCGACCGACGAGGTCGAGGATCTGATGGGGCTGTTGCGCCACTATCTGCGCAACGAGGTGGCGGAACTCAACCGCAACAATGTCCGGCTGCGGATCATCGGTGAGCGCCGGGGCCTGGCGCCGGACGTGGTCGCGCTTGTCAACGAGTCAGAGGGGCTGACCCGCAACAACACCGGCCTGACACTGGTGCTGGCGCTGAACTACGGCGCCCAGGCGGAGATCGCGGCCGCCGTGCGCGCGATCGCCGCCAAGGTGCAGGCAGGGGTGATGCCGCTGGAGGCCATCAACGAGCAGGCGGTTGCCGATCATCTGCTGACCGTCGGTATTCCCGATCCCGATCTGATCATCCGCACCTCGGGCGAGCAGCGGCTGTCCAATTTCCTGCTGTGGCAGGCGGCCTATGCCGAACTGGTGTTCGTCGACTGCCTGTGGCCGGATTTCGACAAGGCGCAACTGGTGGAAGCCATCGAGACCTTCGGCCGGCGTGAACGCCGGTTCGGCGGGCGCGGATGAGCGGCGCCGCTTCACCGTCCGGCTCCGATCTCCGGGTCCGGGTGATCGCCGGTATCGTGCTGGGTGTGGGCGCGCTTGCCATCCTGTGGGCTGGCGGGCCGCTGTTCGCCCTGCTGATGGGGCTGGGGGGCTGCGCCATCGTCTGGGAGTGGACCGGCATCACCGGCGCGGCCAGCCGGCCTTGGGTGCGCCCGGCCGGGCTGCTGGTGATGGTGGCGGCGGTCGTCGCCGGCTGGTTCCACCTGTGGGGCTGGGCGGCGCTGGCGACGTTGCTGCTGGCCACGGCGCTGGCGCTGACCGGCTGGGACCGCGAGCGCCGTCACACCATGTGGCTGGGACTGGGGCTGGCCTATGCCGTGCCGCCGGTGCTGGCGTTGCTGTGGCTGCGCGATCAGGCCGACGGCCTGATCATCGTGCTGTGGCTGATGTTGTCGGTGTGGGCGACCGACAGCTTCGCCTATTTCGCCGGTCGCGCCATCGGCGGGCCGAAGCTGGCGCCAACCATCAGCCCCAAGAAGACGTGGGCCGGCCTGGCCGGTGGCATGGCCGGCGCGGCGCTGACGGGCGCGCTGGTGGCGGCGGCCTTCGGCTTGCAGCCGCTGGCGCTGGCGCCGCTGTCGGCGGCCATTGCCGTGGTGTCGCAGGGCGGAGACTTGCTGGAGTCGGCGCTCAAGCGGGCCTTCGATGTCAAGGACTCCGGCCACCTCATCCCCGGCCACGGCGGTATCATGGATCGGGTCGACGGGCTGGTGGCGGTGGCACCGCTGGTGGCGCTGGGGCTGGTGCTCGGCGACGTCTGGCAGGTGCTGGCGTGAGCGCGCGGGCCATTACCATATTGGGCGCCACCGGCTCGATCGGCCGGTCGACGCTCGACCTGGTCGGCCGCCAGCCCGACCGGTATCGCTGCCTGGCGCTGACCGCTCACAGCAATGTCGATGAGCTGGCCGCGGCCGCCCGGCGGTTCCGGCCCGAGCTGGCGGTGGTGGCTGATGAACGCCACTACGGCGCGCTCAAGGACGCCCTGGCGGGGACCGGCATTGAAGCGGCGGCCGGGGCCGAGGCGGTGACGGCGGCGGCGGCGCTGCCCGCCGACTGGGTGATGGCGGCGATTGTCGGTGCCGCCGGCCTGCAACCGACGCTGGCGGCGGTGCGGCGCGGCGCGACGGTGGCGATCGCCAACAAGGAGGCGCTGGTGTGCGCCGGCGACATCGTGACCAAAGCCGCCAACGATGCCGGTAGCCGGCTGCTGCCGGTCGATTCCGAGCACAATGCCATCTATCAGGTGTTCGATGCCGAACGTCCCGAACGGGTGTCCCGGGTCATCCTGACGGCCTCGGGAGGGCCGTTTCGTACCTTCACGCTGGGACAGATGCAGGCGGTGACGCCGGAGCAGGCGGTGGCGCATCCGGTGTGGTCGATGGGTGCCAAGATCTCCGTCGACTCCGCGACGCTGATGAACAAGGGCCTGGAGGTGATCGAGGCGCATCACCTGTTCCCGGTGACGCCGGACCAACTGGAAGTGCTGGTGCACCCGCAGTCGGTGGTGCACAGCCTGGTGGAGTATGTCGACGGTTCGGTGCTCGCCCAGCTCGGCACCCCCGACATGCGAACGCCGATCGCCTACACCCTGGCGTGGCCGGATCGAGTCGCCACCCCCTGCCGCCGGCTCGATCTGGCGGCCATCGGCCAGCTCAGCTTCGAGGCGCCCGACACGGCGCGCTTTCCGGCGCTGAATCTGGCCTGGTCGGCGCTTCGCGCTGGCGCTGGTGCGCCGGCCGTGCTCAATGCCGCGAATGAAGTTGCGGTGCAGGCCTTCCTCGACCGGCGGATCGGCTTTCTTGATATCGCCGCAATCGTCGCCGAAGTTCTCTCCCGGCTTGGCGCCCCGGCGGTGGACGATCTGGGTGCCGTGATGGCGGCGGATCAGGAGGCGCGGCGCGTGGCGGCTATGTTGATCGAGGCGAGGAGGAATTAACCGATATGGTGCATCTGCCGCAGCCTGGCCTCCCCTTCACCCTTCTCACCTTTCTCGCCGTGCTGGGCGTGCTGGTGTTCATTCACGAGTGGGGTCACTATTTCGCCGGCCGGCTGTTCAAGGTGCGGATCGAGACCTTTTCGATCGGCTTCGGTCGCGAGCTGTTCGGCTGGACCGACAAGCGGGGCTGCCGCTGGAAGATTTCCGCCCTGCCGTTCGGCGGTTACGTCAAATTCTACGGTGATTCCAACGCGGCCAGCATGCCGAGCGCCGAGGCCATCGCCAGCATGACGCCGGAGGAGCGGGCGGGCGCCTTTCCCCTCAAGCCGCTGTGGCAGCGGGCGATCATTGTCGCCGCCGGCCCGGCCATCAATTTCCTGTTCGCCATCCTGATCTTCGCCGGGTTCTTCATGACCATCGGCCAGCAGTTCACGCCGGCGCGCGTCGAGGCGGTGATGGCGGGTTCGCCGGCGGAGAAGGCGGGCTTCATGGCTGGTGATCTCATCACCCGGATCAACGGCGACGCGGTTTCCCGCTTCGAGGACGTCGCGCACGAAGTGGCGATCTACGCCGGCCGGACGCTGGTGTTCGAGGTTGAGCGCACCGGGCGGCCGGTGACGCTGACGGTGGTGCCCGAGCAGGTCACCGACCAGGACGAGTTCGGCAATGCCTACCAGCGCGGCCGCATCGGCCTTCAGGGGTCGATGCCGGAACTGGTCCGGCGCGGCCCGGTCGAGGCGTTCTACTATGCCGGTCAGGCGACGGTCGATCTGGTGAAGATGATGGCCTCGACGCTGGGCGAGATCGTCACCGGCGACCGTTCGGTCAAGGAGCTGGGCGGCCCCGTCAAGATCGCCCAGTATTCGGCGCAGTCGGCGGCGCTGGGGGTGTTGTCGCTCATCAGTTTCATGGCGCTGGTCTCGCTCAACCTGGGCTTCGTAAACCTGCTGCCGGTGCCCATGCTTGACGGTGGTCATTTGTTTCTCTACGCGATCGAGGCTGTTCGCGGCCGCCCGGTCAGCCAACGGGTGCAGGAATGGGCGTTCCTGGCTGGCTTCGCGCTGGTCATCTCGCTGATGTTGTTCCTCACCTGGAACGACCTCGGGTCGTACGGGATCTGGGACCGGTTGTCGGGTGCGCTGAGTTGAGTGAGATCACTTCCGGAACATTGGTGAAGACATTGGCGAGACGGGGACGGGACGCGTGAGTGTTGCTGTGATGAGCCGGGGATCGGCATCCGCGTTGGCGGCTCTTTTGACCGTGACAACGGCGCTGACGCCGGTTGTCGCTCATGCCCAGCAGGGGCCTGTGGGCCCCCAGGGTCCGGCGAGCGTTGCCCCGCCGCCAACCCCGCCCGCCCAGCCCGCTACCGCCCAGCCCGCTACCGCCCAGCCGGCGCCGGTCCAGGTCGCGGTGCCGGCCGTGCCGCGCACCACCATCCGCTCCATCACCATTGTCGGCAGCGAGCGTCTGGAGCCGGAGACGGTCCGCTCCTACATGCAGCTGTCGGGTGGCGACCCCTACGACCGTGATATCCTCGATGAGGCGCTGAAGCGGCTCTACGGAACCGAATTGTTCGCCGACGTGCAGATCCGCGACGACAATGGCGCGCTCACCGTGACGGTGCGGGAAAACCCGATCATCAACCGCATCGTCTTCGAGGGCAACAAGAGCCTGAAAGTCGACAAGCTGCGCGAGGAAGTGAAGCTGGCGCCGCGCCAGATCTTCACCCGCTCTAAGGTGCGTGCCGACGTCCAGCGCATCATCGAGCTGGCCCGGCGCTCGGGGCGCTTTGCCGCCACCGTCGATCCCAAGGCGGTGCAGCTGGAGCAGAACCGCATCGACCTCGTGTTCGAGATCCGCGAAGGCCCGAAGTCGAAGGTCCGCCAGATCAACGTCATCGGCAACCAGAAGTTCTCCGACGGCGATATCCGCAGCGAACTGGCGACCCGCCAGGCGCGCTGGTGGCGTATTTTCACCTCCAACGATACCTATGATCCCGATCGTACCGCCTATGACCGCGAGAAGATGCGGCAGTTCTACCTCACCGAGGGCTATGCCGACTTCCGGGTGGTGTCGGCGGTTTCCGAACTGGCGCCCAACCGTCGGGACTTCATCCAGACTTTCGTCGTCGAGGAAGGCGAGCGCTACAAGTTCGGCAAGATCGACGTCGAGAGCAAACTGCGCGACCTCAAGCCGGAGGTGCTGAAGCCGCTGGTGCGGATCAAGGAAGGCGACTGGTACGACGCCAAGCGGATCGAGAACACGGTCGAGAGCCTGACCGAGACTGCCGGCCTGTTCGGCTACGCCTTCGCCAACATCCGGCCCAGTTTCGACCGCGACAAGGACGGCCGCACGATGGGTGTGACCTTCGTGGTCAACGAGGCGCCGCGCGTCTATGTCGAGCGCATCGACATCAACGGCAACACCCGCACGCTCGACAAGGTGATCCGCCGCGAATTCCGTCTCGCCGAGGGCGACGCCTTCAACAGCTTCAAGGTCAAGCGCTCGAAGGATCGCATTCAGTCGCTGGGCTTCTTCCAGGAGAAGCTGGAGGTGGAGCAGAAGCCGGGTTCGACGCCGGACAAGGTGGTGCTTGAAGTCAACGTCGAGGAGAAATCGACCGGCGAACTGCAGGTCGGTGCCGGCTTCTCGTCGATCGAGAGCTTCATCGCCAACCTGTCGATCCGCGAACGCAACTTCCTCGGCAAGGGCCAGGAGCTGCGGCTGGGCTTCACGCTGTCGAGCTATCGCAATGAAATCGATCTCGGTTTCACCGAGCCTTATTTCATGGGCCGTAACATTGCCGCCGGCATTGATGTTTTCCGGCGCGATCTCAACAGCTTCCGCTATACGTCCAACAATGATCGCGACACCACCTACGAGGAAGTGACGACGGGCTTCCAGCTGCGCGCCGGCTTCCCGCTGACCGAATTCTGGTCGCTGGGCGTGCGTTACGGCCTGTCGAAGTCCGACGTCTCGCTGGACAAGGACAGCTACTTCACCAACGGCCAGTGCGACCTGTTCCTGGCGGGCGCCTTCCTCTGCGATCTGGTGGGCACCACCGGATCGTCGTCGCGGGTGACCTCCTCGGTCGGCTACTCGGTGGTTTACGACAGCCTCGACAACCGGATGCGGCCAAGCCGTGGCCAGCGTTTCGTGTTCAGCCAGGACGCGGCGGGTGTCGGTGGCGGCGTCAATTACCTGCGCAGCAGCGTCGACTATGATCGCTACTTCCGCCTGTGGGACAACTGGGTGCTGCGTACCGGCGCCGAGGGCGGCTGGATCATGGGCTGGGGCGGCGAGGATGTGCGCATCAACGATCGCTTCTTCCTGGGCGGTCCGCGTATCCGCGGCTTCGCCATTCGCGGCATCGGTCCGCGGTCCTACCGTACCTGTGTCAACACCTCGGGCTGTTCCAGCGGCCTGGTCGCCGAGGGTACGACGCTTGACGACTCCATCGGCGGCGAGATGTATTATCTCGGCAGTGTCGAGCTTGAGGTGCCGCTGGGTTCGGCGGTCAGCGAAATGGGCCTGCGAACCTCGGCCTACGTCGACGTCGGCAGCTTGTGGAAGTACAGCAAGTCCAGCTTCGGCTCGACCGCGGACGTGCAGGAAACCGTACTCGGCGATACCGCCGCCCCGCGCGTGTCGGTGGGTGTCGGCGTGTCGTGGAACTCGCCGTTCGGGCCGTTCCGCATTGATCTTGCCAAGGCGCTCGTCAAGAAGGATGGCGACGATCCGGAAGTTTTCCAGTTCAACATAGGGACGCAGTTCTGATGAAAACGCATTTCCTGAAAGCCGCGGCGGTCGCGGCTGTGGTGCTGGCCTCGGCGCCGGCGGTTGCCCAGCAGGCCTCCGTGCTGGTGGTCAATCTCGACCGGGTGGTCAACGAGTCGGCCGCCGGTCGCGCGGCGGGTACCGAGCTGAAGGCGAAGGCCGAGGCCATTTCGGCCAAGGACAAGAGCCTGGCCGAGAAGTTCAAGACCGAGGAAGACGCGCTGACCAAGCAGAAGGACTCGGTGGAAAAGGGCATCATGCAGCCCGCCCAGTTCGAGGCCAACGTGCGCGGCTACCAGGAGCGCCGCAACAAGGACATCCAGGATTTCAACAAGCTGCGTGTCGATTTCCAGCGGTCGCAGGCCTATGTGGTCGAACAGATCACCGCCGGCGCGGCGCCGATCATCCAGGAAGTGATGCGCGAGCGCGGCGCCAGCCTGGTGGTGAAGGAAGGCGCGCTGGAGGCGTTCAGCAATACGCTGGACATCACCTCGACCGTCGTTCAGCGGCTGGACCAGAAGTTGCCCAAGGTGTCGACCACGCCGCCGCCGGCCCCCGCCCAGCCAGCGACACCGGCGACGCCGCCGAAGAAGTAAGCTTGCGCCGGTCGTGAAAATTCGTCATTCCCGCTTGAACGCGGGGATGGCGGGACCGGACAGACAGGTTGATGGCCGGGCAATGCCCGGCCATTGGCGTTTTGATGATTGGATGACGCGCAGGACGAGAGGATGACAATGACCGACGGCACCACACTTACCACGCTGGAACTGGCCCGGATCATGGAGATGATCCCGCATCGCTATCCGATGCTGCTGGTGGACCGCGTGGTGGATATGGTGACCGACGTCTCGGCAACCGGCATCAAGGGCGTCACCATCAACGAACCCTTCTTCCAGGGCCACTTCCCCGGCCGGCCGATCATGCCGGGCGTGCTGATCGTCGAGGCGATGGCGCAGACCGCCGGCATCCACGCCGTTCACTCAATGGGGGCGGATGCCGAGGGCAAGCTGGTCTACTTCATGTCGATCGAGAACGCCAAATTCCGCAAGCCGGTGGAGCCGGGCTGCCTGCTTGAACTGCGGGTGTCCCAGGTGCAGGTGCGTGGGCCGGTGCGCAAGTATCGCGGCGAGGCTTTCGTCGACAATGTGCGCATGGCGGAAGCCGATTTCACGGCGATGATCTCCGCTCGCCCATCCTGACCCCGCCCATCCTGACCCTGGCCATCCTGACCCTGGCCATCCAGCCGACGGTCCGGGCGCCTAGGCTTCGGCCCGGGCGCCTAGGCTTCGGGTCGTCGCCAGATCCAGGCGCCGCCAATGACGGCGGCCGTCAGCGGCGCCAGCTTCCAGGGCATCGCCACCAGCAGCAGGCCGATCAGCGCGCTGGCGGCAAAGGCAGTCAGCGCCGCGACCTTGCCCTTGCGGCTGATGGCGCCCTGCTCGCGCCAGGCGCGGATATGCGGGCCAAACCGGCGATGTTCCAGCAGCCGGCGTTCCAGCGCCGGGCTTGAACGGGCAAAGCAGAAGGCGGCCAGGATGGCGAAGGGCACGGTGGGCAGCAGAGGCAGAAAAATGCCGATCGCGCCAAGACCGAGCGCGGCGAAACCCGCCGACAGATAGACCATCCGTTTCATCGACCCGAGCGTAGCAGAACGTCAGGCGTCGGTCAGCGGCACATGCGACGGATCGCCGGGCGCGCGGCGGGGGCCTCAGTCGTCGGCGGCCTGGTGGCGACCATCGGGTTGAAACGCCCGGCGCTCCTGCAGCGTTGGACCCTGCCAGCGGCGCATGTGGCCGCACATGAAGCAGGAGCAGTTGGCCATGTGATCCGCAAGCTTCACGGCGCCGGGCGCGTGCGGGCGCACCGCGACGGCGCGGCGCTTCATGCGCGCCTTGTGATGGCGGCGCGTCGCGCGCCGGCCATCGTGCCAGCTGTTGTCGGGCCCGGTCATGCCGGCAGTGTAGACCATTGTGCGGCGGTTGACGACCGGCGGCCGGAGGTCGTGGCGGATCGTCGGTGCGATCGCGCGAGATTGAGACTCGCATGCCCGGTGAAGCGGGCTATATACGCATAGTCACTTGCATAGACGTACCTTTTAGGGGATAGGATCATGACAGTCAGAACAATGGCCTGCCTGGGGCTTGTCATCGCCGCGCTTGCCGGCAATGGCCTGCCCGTTCAGGCCCGCGAGCAGGGGAAGACGGAAATGTCGGCAACGGATGCCAAGATCGCGGTCGTCCAGCAGATGATCGAGGCATGGAACACGCGCGATTGGGTGCGCGTCGGCGAGTTGTTCACCGAGGATGGCGTGCTGCACTCAATGATGATCGAGCCGGTGGTGGGGCGGGCGGCGATTGCCCAGCGGATCAGTGCGCTGGGCGCGGGCGTGTCGGAAATCACGCTGGACATCCGCAACATCGGGCGGGTCGGTGACGTGGTGTTCGTCGAGCGGGTCGATCGCTTCACCTACAACGGCCATAAGGGCGCGGTGCCGGTGGTTGGTGTCATCGAGGTGCGCGGCGACCGCATCAGCGTCTGGCGCGAATATTATGACCGCGCCCAGCTGCTCGCCGAAATGGGTGTTTCACAGGATATTCACGCCAGCCACTGAGGCGGCTTCCGGCCGGCTGGTTTGCGGCGGGTGCCCTGTGGCCCCGCCGCTTTTCATTGTCGTCCGCCGTTTCAGCCGGTCTCGTCCGCCGCGATCGCGGCCAGCACCTGGCTTCGCAGCACATCGCGCTGCACCTTGTTCATGGCGTTGCGCGGCAGGCGGGGCAGCAGTACCAGCCGTTCCGGGCGTTTGAACACGGCGACATCGGCCTGCTTGAGCCAGGCGGTGATGTCGTCGAGCACCGGCGTCATGCCGTCACGCGGCACCACGGCGACGGCGATGCGCTCGCCCAGCACCGGGTCGGGGATGCCAACGGTCGCGGCCTCCTGCGCGCAGGGCAGGCCGGCCAGCAGGTCGTCAAGTTCCGCCGGCGAGATGTTGACGCCGCCGCGCACGATGATCTCCTTGCAGCGGCCGACGAAGCGGTAGAAGCGCGCCAGCGGTCCCGGTCCGGCGATTTCGAACAGGTCGCCGGTGCGGAAATATCCCTGGTCGTCGAAGGCGGCCTTGTTGAGGGCCGGCGACCGCCAGTAGCCGCCGAAGGTGGTGGCACCGCTGATGCGCATTTCACCGACGTGGCCGGGTTCGGTGATGTCCGCCCCGGTGTCGAGGTCGACCAGCCGGGTGCGGATCACCCGGTGGATGATGCCGGGGAAATCCTGATCGGCGGCCCCGAAGCGCGGGAAATAGCGGGCGCGGTCGCCGGCGTCCGGCACGTCGACGGGGCCGGAGAACAGCGACATGCCTTCGTTGGAGCCGAAGATGTTGCAGATCGAGATGCCGTAGCGTTCCTGCCAGCCCTCGATCAGCCACGGCGACAGCGGCGCCGATCCGGAACCGATGGCGCGCAGCCGCGACAGGTCGGTGTTGTCGAGCAGTGCCGGCGTTTTCAGCAGCGCTGCCAGAACCGCCGGCGGCGCGATGGTGTAGGTGACCGCCTCCTCGGCGATCTGGCGCAGGAACAGCGGCAGATCGAACGGATGATGCAGCACCAGCCTCCCGCGCAGTTGCAGCCATGGGATCACCAGGCCGCCGATGGAGCCGATGTTGACCAGCGGAAACGGGTTCAGCAGCACGTCGCCGTCACGCATCCCGCCAGCTTCGGCGACGATGCGGCCGTTGAGCACCCAGTGGTTATGGTCGCGCGGCACACCCTTGGGCCGGCTTTCGGTGCCCGAGGTCCAGCAGATGGTGAGCACCTCGCCACCGGCGGGCGGATGCGCCGCGGCATAAGCCTGTGCCCGGGCCGGATCGACGACCGCCATGGCGGCGCGCAGGTCGGTGCCCTGCGGGGCGTCGCCAAGCAGCAGCAGGCGGGCGCCGGGGTGTTTTTCCAGCAGGTGGGCGGCCATGGCGGCGTGGTCGTGGCCGTGGAAGGCGGGCAGGGTGACGAAGGCGCGCGGCCGGGTCTGCTCGAAGATGTGCGCCAGCTCATGCTCGCGGTACTGCACCACCACCGGACAGAGGATCAGGCCCAGCCGGGCGCAGGCGAGAAACAGGATCACCGCATCGACGATGTTGGGCAGCTGCACGGCCACCACGTCGTCCTTGACGAGGCCGGCGTCGAGCAGGGCGGCGGCCATCCGGTCGACGCGCTCGCGCACGTCGGCCCAGCTCAGGCGCTCCGGTACCCGGCCATCGAGCGCGGCGCGATTCATCGGGTCGACCAGCGCCAGGGCCCGGGGGTCGGCGGCGGCGGCCTGCTGGAACAGAGCGTCGACGCTGATGCCCTCCCACCAGCCGCGGGCTTGATAGTCGGCAATGCGGTCGGCGGGCGTGATGAACATGATGGCTCCCCTGTTGGCTGGCCTGCGGGCGGCGTCCGGCGCCTTCCACGCGGCGCTCTCAAGTGAATTGCATAATAAGACCGTCTCGCGGGATCAATGCTTCATGTGGGTTGCGCCGCTGAAAATGCCGGTGGACGCCGGCGCGCCCTGGTCATGGGTGCCGGTGCCGGGGCGCCAACAGTGGCGAATCGCCTTGTGACGAGGGCGCGCGCCGGCCAGGGCGGGGTGGTTATGGTATTATGAAGCAAGTGTGTTGCGATGGCTTGGGCTCGAAAAAGAATCTCCAAAGGGCGGATGGAATCTAATTTATCAATATAAAACAATGTATTGATGATTATGAGACCTGAGGGTGCTTGACAGGGGCCGAAAAACCCTCAGAACAGAGACTTGCATAGTCACACCTTAAAAAGAACTGCCTAGGGGGAGAGATCGCGTGAGCCAACGCCTTATCGTTCATTCAGGGATTCGCCGGTCGGCCGCGGGCCTGCTGGCCGTGCTGCTGGGCTCTGTCGCCGGTCAGGCGCTGGCGCAAGCAGCCGCCGAGACCGAGACATTCGGCCTGGAGGAAATCGTCGTCACCGCGCGCAAGAAGGCCGAGAGCCTTCAGAACGTGCCGATCGCCGTCACCGCCATTGACGGCGAGGCGCTGCGCGCCAGCGCGATGACCGACATTTCCGACCTCGCCAGTCGCACACCGAGCTTCACCTTCCAGCAACAGAACGCGCTGGAGCAGGAACTGTTCATCCGTGGCATCGGCACCGTGCGCCTCAACAGCGCCACCGCCGACCCGTCGGTGGGTGTGTTCCTCGACGAAGTCTATATCGGCCGTCGCGGAACCGCGACGCCGCCGATCTTCGACCTTGAGCGCGTCGAGGTGCTGCGCGGTCCGCAGGGCACGCTGTTCGGCAAGAACGTCGTCGGCGGCGCCATCAGCTTCATCACCGCCCGCCCGCGTGACGAATTCGAGGGCTATGCCTCGGTCGGCATGGGCAACTATGGCGCCATCGCCTCGCAGGGCTATGTCACCGGCGCGCTGACGGACAAGGTGAAGGCGCGTCTGTCGCTGTACCAGAACCATCATGACGGCTACTCGAAGAACATCGTCAACGGGCAGGAGCTGGAGGATCTCGAATCCTACGCCGGCCGCCTTTCAGTGGCGATCGACGCCAACGAGGCGCTGCAACTGCTGATCGTCGCCGATGCCAGCCGCGACGAGGGCGGCGGCTCGGCCCGCCACGCGGTGGACGATCCCACCAAGGCGGCGCCCGGCTTCATCACGCCGAACCTGATCTCGCAGGATCCGCGCACCACCGAGACGCCGTATGACCAGTACATGAAGCGCAACACCTCGGGCCTGATGCTGCGCGCCGACCTCGACCTCGGCGGTCCGATGCTGACCTATGTCGCCGCCGTGCGGCGCGGTGACGCCGCCAACCGCTGGAGTCAGGCCGGCGCCGGTTCGCCGCCGTCCGTCACCGACAGCGTGCTCACCCAGGCGGAGGACTACACCGGCATCACCCAGGAACTGCGGATCGTGTCCGCGCAGGAACAGTCGCTGCGCTGGCTGGGCGGCGTCTACTTCCTGCGCGAAAAGACCGATCGCACCTCGCGCAACACCGCCACCTCGTTCCTGCCCGGCGGCGCCGGCAGCACCCGCGACACCCTGGATGGCGACAACATCTTCACCCAGGTCGGCAAGGTGTCGAACTACGCGGTGTTCGGCGAGCTGGAATATGACGTGGCCTCCAATGTCACGCTGTCGGCCGGGTTTCGCTACACCATCGACGACAAGAGCTTCGACGCCGAGGGCAAGGTTCTGAGCCTCGGCCCGGATTCGATGGACAACATCTACTCGCCGGCGCCGTTGAAGGAACCCTACAACATCCAGGTCGACAAGAGCTGGAAGAAGCTGACCCCGCGTGTGCTGCTGGAGTGGTCGCCGGTCGAGCGCACCATGGTCTATGGCTCGGTGACGCGTGGCTTCAAGGGCGGTGGCTGGCAGAGCGCCGCGGCCAATGCCACGGTCGCCTCGCTCGCCTATAATCCGGAGACGGCGTGGAACTACGAGATCGGCGTCAAGTCCGAGCTGTTCGATGGCCGCATGCGCTTCAACGTCGCAGCCTTCTATACCGACTTCAAGGATCTGCAGGTCGAGCAGCTCGACGACGTCGATCTGACGCTGGTGGTCGCCAACGCGGCGTCGGCCAAGATCAAGGGCGTCGAGGCGGAAGTGCAGGTGCAGGCAACACGCGAGCTGACGCTGTCGGCCGGCGGTTCGTTGCTGCACGCGCGCTATGGCAAGTATCTCGATGCCGCGCGCGGTCTCGACTTCACCGACAACACCATGCTGCGCACGCCGGACTATCAGTTCAACGTCGCCGCCAATTACGCCACGATGGTGTCGGAGAGCCTGAAGTTCACCGCAAATGTTTCCTATGTCTATCAGGATGCCATTTTCTGGGGGCCGGAGAACACCAACCGCGAGCCGGGCTATGGTCTGCTGGATGCCCGCATCAGCCTCGGCGAGGCCGATGGCGCCTGGCAGGTCACGCTCTATGGCAAGAACCTGACCGACAAGCTGTATCGCACCAGCATCATTCCGTTCCTGGGTGACGAGGTGTCGCTGTTCGGCGCCCCGCGTACCTATGGCGCACGGCTGGCGGTGCGCTTCTAGGTTCCGGCGCTTCTCAATCCCTGCACCTTAAAACTGCGCCCGCCGGAGGAAACTCCGGCGGGCGTCTTGCTGTGGGTGGGGTGTCCCGGCACGCGGGGCAGCGCTGTGTCTGGGGTGCCCCCTCACACACCGGCGCCGGTTCAGCGCTTCATGCGATCAGCGGCCATCCAGCAGGCATGAAAGCCCAGCGGCAGGCGGTGCGGCATTTCCAGCTGGGCAACCGGGCCGGCGCCGATGTCACGGGCATCGAAAATATCCAGCGTCTCGCGGCGCAGCCTTTCGTTCCACTGGAAACTGATGACATAGCCGTCATCCTCGTTGACGGCGTTGTCGGCCGCCGCGAACCACGGCTCGGAATAGAAGCTGTGCTCGGGGTCGTCCGACCACGAGGCCAGACTCTCACCCGTGTCGAGGTCGTATTTGCGGATGCCATACCATTGCAGCGTCCGTGTTTCGGAATGATCGACGAGGTAGCCAAAGCGCGTGCGCCGGCCGGACAGCCGGCTGTTGAAGGTGGGAAACTCGACATTGCGGTCGGCATCGAGCATCCGCTCCTCGGTCTCGCCGGTGCGGACGTTCATCCGCCACACCCACAGGCGGGCGCGCATCTGCAGCTCGGCGACGTTGCGCGCGGTGCGTTGGGCGTCGATGCTGCCGTCGGCGTGGCGTTCCGGCATGTAGCGGCAGCCGACCATCACCACCCAGTCGCCTTCCTCCCACGCATTGACGACGTGGTAGAGGAAGCACGGCGAGAAATCGAACCAGCGGATGGACTCGCCCGCGCCATAGCGGCCGATGACGCCGAAGCGCGCCGGCAGCGCGGGGTCGAAACGCACCTTGTGCCGACCGAGCTTCAGCGCTTCCTCGTCGTGAATCAGCGGCAGGTCGTGCAGGATGGAATAATGCTCGGTGATCGCCATGTCGTGCGGCAGCCGGGGGCCGGGCAGGGTGATCGGCACGAAGTGCTTCAGCGCGCCATCGGGGCCGACCACGCCATAATGCATGTAGGGCGCTTCCAGGCCGTAATCGAAGAAGATCAGCTCGTCGGTGATCTCGTCGACCTTGGCATGGGCGGAGATCGACCCGCCGGAGGCGGCGACGCCGGGGCATTTGCCGCGCGTCTCCAGCGTCACCGGATCGATTTCGTAAGCGTCGCCCGACATGTACCACAAGGCCAGCACCCGGCCGCCCTGGGCGACGAGATCGGTATTGGCGGTATCCTTCAGCCGGCGGTCGGGGCGGCCCTTCAGCGTGTCGCGGATGCCGTCGAACACGCTGGCGCCGGCGCGATCCTCCTCCTGCCAGGCGTCGGTGCGGACCCAGCGGTTGCGGTAGGTGACGCGGCCATGGTCGAACTGGGCGGCGTGCACCATGCCGTCGCCGTCGAACGGATGGTAGCGGCCCTTCGGCGCGAAGCGCGGGTTGGGGCCGGCGCGGAAATAGGCGCCGTTCAAGTCGACCGGCACCCGGCCCTTGAGAAGCTTCAGGTCATGATGCTCGCCTTCCCGGGCGATGGGGGCGAATTCGCCCATCAGGCCGGGACCATAATCCTCCCCGAAGGGGGCGAGGTCGTCCGTCGTCTGGCTGTGATTCAACATGGGGTCCTCCCTCGTGTGCGGGTGTCGTGTCTGGCGTATCGCCTAGTAACTTGCATAAACGAACCATAAAGTGCGGTCCTTGACCCACATCAAGGCCGCCTCGTGCGTGAGGGTATGGGTGGGCGCGCGTTTGCGCTTGCATCCCGCACGCGACTTTTATAATCATACCATAAAGAGGCGCGGCGTCGGCCATGCAGGCCAAGGCGGTCCCGGTGGGATGGCGCGATCACAAGCTGGGGAGAGCCGGGGTGGTTTACGTCATTGGCGGTTGGCAGAGCGATTTCTCGCGCAACTGGGCGCGCGAAGGCGTGACGATGCCGGAAGCGTTCGTCGAGACGGTGCGTACAGGCCTTGAGGCATCACGGCTGGACGCGGCCGACATCGAGACCGGCCACGTCGGCAATTTCGTCGGTGACCTGTTCGTGCGCCAGGGGCTGCTGGGTGGCCTGTTTGCCTATGTCGACCCGGTGATGAACGGCATGCCGACGGCGCGCCACGAAGCCGCCTGCGCGTCGGGCAGCATTGCCGTGCTCGCCGCCATGGCGGAGATCGAGGCCGGCCGCTACGACATGGCCTGCGTCGTCGGCATCGAGCAGATGCGCAATGTCGATGGTCGCACGGCGGCGGAATATCTCGGCGCCGCCGCCTATACGGGGCGCGAATATGCCGACGCGACCTATGTCTGGCCGCGGGCCTTTTCCGACCTGGCGGAGGAATATGACCACCGCTGGGGTCTGTCCTACGATCATCTCGGCCGCATCGCCGAAATCAACTTTGCCAACGCGCGCGCCAACCCCAACGCCCAGACCCGCCGCTGGGACTTCGGGCCGGACAGTTTCCGCGCCGACGATGCCGCCAATCCGGTGGTCGAGGGGCGCACCCGCAAGAATGATTGCGGTCAGGTCACCGATGGCGCGGCGGTGGTGTTTCTGGCATCAGCAGCCCGTGCCGCCGACTACGCCCGCCAGCACGGCATCGCGCTGGAGAGCCTGCCGCGCATCAGCGGCTGGGGCCATCGCTCCTCGGCGCTGGCCTACCGCGACAAGCTGCGGCTGGGCGCCGGCGACAGCCATGTGTTTCCCCACCTGCGCGACACCGTCAACGACGCGCGCCGGCGCGCCGGCGTCACCTCGGTCGAACAGATCGACGCGGTGGAGCTGCACGACTGCTTCGCCATGACCGAATATATGGCGATTGATCACCTGGGCATCACCGCGCCCGGCGAGGGCTGGAAGGCGGTGGAGGACGGCGTGATCGAGAAGGGTGGCCGGCTGCCGATCAATCCCTCCGGTGGCCTGATCGGGCTTGGCCATCCCGTCGGCGCCACCGGCGTGCGCATGGTGCTGGATGCCGCCCGCCAGGTCGCCGGCCAGGCCGGGGGCTGCCAGGTGGAGGGCGCCCGGCGGGTGCAGACACTCAACATCGGCGGCTCCACCACCACCTGCGCCAGCTTCATCGTCGAACGGGCGGCCTGAGCGGCCGCAACGCCTGGCCTGCCCGTGCCGTCGCGCCCGGCCACCCGCCGGGCAGGCGCGGGCGTCCGTCTCACCCGTTCCCGCTTTTGCCAGAATCCAGGTGATTGGATGACCTCTCCCCACAGTTCAAGTGTCCCGCCGGCGTTAGTGCAGGAGGCCCCGCATGTGCCGGTGGAATTCATGCCGGTCGACCTCGACGTCGAGCGGCGGGAGGATGGCACGCTGGTGCTGCGCAGCCGGCTGCCGCTGGGGGATTATGATCCCAACCTCGCGCGCGCCATCGCCCGGCGCGCCCGCGACAAGGGCGCGGCGACCGCGCTGGGCTGGCGTGGTGACGATGGCGGCTGGCGGACACTCTCCTACCGCGATTTCAAGGCGCAGGTCGATGCCGCCGCCACCTGGCTGCGCCAGCACCTGCCGCCGCGTAGCCCGGTGCTGATCGTCGCCGAAAATGGCCCGGCCGCGGCGCTGATGACCGTGGCGGCGTTCAGCGCCGGCATGATCGCCGCCCCTGTCGGTCCGAGCGTCGCGCTGGTCGGCCCGCCGTTCGAGCGGCTGCGCCATGTGCTCGCCAAGCAGCGGCCGGCGGCGGCGTTTCTCGACTCCCGGCCAGCGTTCGCGCCCGCCGCGGCGCTTCTGCGCGAGGCCGGCATCACCGTGATCGCCGAGCAGCCCGACCGGCTGGGCGGCGGCATGCCGCTCGACGCGCTGCGGGCACAGACACCGGACCCTGACATCGAGGCCTTCATCGACGGGCTCGATGTCGACGCGCCGGCGCAATATATGCTGACCTCGGGCTCCACCGGTCTGCCCAAGGTGGTGCCGCACAGCCTGCGGATGCTGGCGGCGAATCTGGCCCAAGGCGTCGCCTCCATCGGTCGCGCCGCCGGCTGGGATCAGGACATGCTCGACTGGCTGCCCTGGCACCATGCGGCGGGCGCCAGTGTGCTGCGCGCCTGTCTGGTGCTCGGCGGCACGTTGTACATCGACGCCGGCAAGCCGCTGCCGGGGCTGTTCGAGGCCTCGATCGCCAATCTGCGCGATCGCGCCGTCTGCTATTTCAACAACGTGCCGGCCGGCTTCGCGCTGCTCGCCGACGCGCTGGAGGCGGACGCCGCCCTGCGCGCCACTTTCTTCAGCAAGCTGCGCCTGATGCTCTACGGCGGCGCCGGCCTGCCGCAGCCCTTGTATGACCGGCTGCAAGCACTCGCCGTCGCCACCACCGGCCGGCGTGTCCACATGACCACCGGCTACGGCATGACCGAGACGGTGTCCGGCTGCATGACCATCCACTGGCCCGACACCCGCGTCGGCATCGGCCTGCCACCGCCGGCGCTGGCGGTGAAGCTGGTGCCCAACGGCGCGCGCTATGAGGTGCGGCTGAAAGGTCCGTCGGTGATGGCGGGCTATCTCGACGAGCCGGCGAAGAACCGCGCGGCGTTCGACGACGAGGGCTTCTACCGCACCGGCGATCTGGCGGTGTTCCACGACCCGCAGCACCCGGCGCAGGGGCTCGCCTTTGCTGGCCGCATGGTCGAGGAGTTCAAGCTCGCCAACGGCACCTGGGTGCCGGGCGGCATGTTGCGCGAGGCGCTGCTCAAGGCGCTGGCCGGCACGGTGCGCGAGCTGGTGCTGGCGGACGACGGCCGGCCGGTGCTGGGGATGCTGGCCTGGGCCGCGCCCGGCGTGTCGCTCGACGCCGTGGCGCAGGCGCTCGCCCGGTTCAACGCCGGCCAGCACGGCGCGTCCACCCGCATCGCCCGGGTGACGCTGCTCGCCAGCCCGCCCGATCCGGCCCGCCACGAGCTCTCCGACAAGGGCAGCATCAATCGCCGGGCGGTGCTCGACAATCGCGCCGACGTGGTCGAGGCGTTGTTCGCCACCCCGCCGGGGCCGGACGTGCGCGTGCTGCCGGCCTGAGACAACAAAACACAAGGGAAGGTTGCCATCATGATCGTACCCGTGCTGCTGGTGAACGCGGCAGTCCTGGCGGGGTGTTTCCTGCTGCTGTGGCTGGTCTGCCTGTCGACGCGCGACGTGACGCCGGTCGACAGCTTCTGGGCCTGGGGCATGCTGGTGATGGCGCTGGCCACCTTCCTGCAGTTCGACGCGCATCATCCGCGGCAAATTCTGCTGCTGGCGCTGGTCGGCCTGTGGGCGGCGCGGCTGGGCAGCTACATGCTGTGGCGCTGGCGCCATCATGGGCCGGACCGGCGCTATCAGGCGCTGCTCGGCAAGGCCGAGCGGGACAGGGGCTGGCGCTTCGCCAAGGCCAGCGGCCTGCTGGTGTTCGCCACCCAGGCCCCGTTGCTGTTCATCGTCTGCCTGCCGGTGCAGCTGGGCCAACTCGACGCCGCGCCGGCCATCGGCACGCTGGGCTGGATCGGCGCGGCGATGGCGGTGGGCGGCACCCTGTTCGAGGCGATCGGGGACGGCCAGCTGGTGCGCTTCAAGCGCGACCCGGCCAATGCCGGCAAGGTGATGGATCGCGGCCTGTGGCGCTACACCCGCCACCCCAATTACTTCGGCGATGCGCTGACCTGGTGGGGCCTCTATCTGGTGGCCGCCGAGACGGCGACCGGCCGGTGGGCGATCGTCGGCCCGCTGCTGCTGACCTGGACGCTGATGAAATGGTCCGGCGCGCCGACGGTCGAGGGCAAGATGAAGAAAACCCGCCCCGAGTACGCCGATTATATCCGCCGCACGTCGGGCTTCCTGCCGCTTCCGCCGCGCAAGGCGTGACGGCCCGCTGAGGGCCTCACGCTTGGCGTCGCGTGAGCCGATCAGATCGCCGCGCGGGCCGCGAGTGCCGCGCTGGCGGTGCGGAATTCGTCTGCCAGCCGGTCGACAATGGTTGCCACCGGCTCCTGCGCGTCGACCGCGCCGACGCCCTGGCCCGCCGCCCACAGGTCTTTCCAGCGCATGGCGTCGCCGCCATAGTCGCGGGCGGCGGCGGTCTTGAGCTGGTCTGGGTCATAGCCGTTGGCGCGCAGCGACGGCAGCAGCCACGAGGCCGGCGTGCCGGTGATGGCGGCGCTGACCACCAGATCCTCCAGTCGCGCGTCGACCACCATCTGCTTGTAGGCGGGCACGGCGCGGCTTTCATCCGCCGCGAGGAAGCGCGTGCCCATGTACACGAGGTCGGCCCCGGCGGCGACCGCGCCGGCGATGCCGAAGCCGTCGGCGATGCCGCCGCTGAGGCAGATCAGGCCATCGAACTCGCGGCGCAACGCGCTGACGAAGGCGAACGGCGACTGGAAGCCGGTATGGCCGCCGGCACCGGCCGACACGCACACCAGCCCGTCGGCGCCGGCGGCCGCCGCCTTGCGCGCCAGCTCGACGGAAATCACGTCGGCCAGCACGATGCCGCCATAGGCGTGCACCACCTCGACCGCGGCGCGCGGGCTGCCGAGCGCGGTGATCACCACCGGCGGCCGGTAACGGGCGATCAGCGCCAGGTCGTCGGCCAGGCGCGGGTTGGTCGAATGGGTGACGAGGTTCGCCGCCCACAGGCCGGGCGCGCCGGCGCAGGCCTCGGTGATGGTCGCCATCCACCGCTCAAGGTCGGCGGTGGTGCGGCAATTGGGGGTGGGGAAGGCGCCAACGATACCGGCGCGCGCCGCCGCGATCACCAGCTCCGGGCCGGAGACCAGGAACATCGGTGCGGCCACCACCGGCAGCCGCAGGCGGGCCAGATGTTCACGGATACTGGTCAGGCCAGAGGGTGCGGTGTTTTGGCTCATTGCAGATACTCCACGATCATCGCCGTACCGACGCCCTGGGCGCCGGTGGCCACCACCAAGCCGTAGCGGCCGCCGCAGGCGGCCAGCGCGTCGATCAGGCTGGACAGCAGAATGGCGCCGGTCGCGCCCATCGGGTGGCCCTTGGCGAGGTGGCCGCCACCGACGTTGACCCTCGCCGGGTCTGGCGCGCGGTCGCGCAGAAATTTGGCGATGACGACGGCGAAGGCTTCCATGAACTCGATGCGGTCCATCGCGGCGAGCGGCAGGCCGGCACGGGCCAGCACCTGGTCCATCGCCGCGAACCCTGCGGTGAGCGAGGCGCGCGGGTCGCCGCCGGCCTCGGCGACGGCGACGATGCGGGCAATGGCGCCGTCGCGCGGGCCCAGCAACGCCAGACCGGCGCCATCGGCCATCGGCGGCGCGTGGGCGACGGTGTGACGAAAATCGAGGGCCGCGCCCTCCAGCGCCTCGGCATAAGGTTCGGCCAGCGCGGCAAAGGCGGGTTCGAGTGCCGCCAGTCGCGCGGCATCGAGCGGCGGGCGCACGGTTTCCTCCCGCGTCAGGCCGTTGACGGCGATGCGCGAGGCCAGCAGCGCCGGCTGGCTCTCGGCGGCGGCGGCGCGCTGCTGGGAGGCGAGCGCGCAGGCGTCGAGTTCCGCCCGGCTGATGCCCTCGGTTGTCGCCAGCAGGTCGGCGGCGAGCGCGACCTGAATGTAGCGCTGGCGCGGCGGCAGGTCGGTGGCGGTGTAATAGTCCGCCTTGTCGGCCATGAACGGCACCCGGCTCATCATCTCGACACCGCCCGCCAGCACCCACCGGGCCTGACCGGCGACAATGGCGGCGGCCCCGGCGCCGATGGCGGACAGCCCGGAGGCGCAGAAATTGTTGAGCGTCTGGGTGGCCACGTTATCCGGCAGGCCGGCGTGGAACTTGCTCACCATCGCCAGATGGCCGCCCTGGGCGCCAACCTGGCCGACGCAGCCCAGTACCAGCCGTTCCGCCCGGCCGCGCGGGTCGTGGCCGCGACCGGCAAGCGCCTCGACCAGTGCCGCCACCAGGCCAGGCGGGGTCAGGCCGGCCAGCGCGCCGTCGGGGCGGGCCTTGCCGCGTGGCGTGCGCAAGGCGGCGTGAATGTAGGCTTCGGTCATGCGGCGTTTGTCCCCCAATGCGCGGGTGCCAGCGGCGGCGCCCGTCTTGTCCGTTGCGTGCCCTTGTCGGCGATGGCGGCGCGGGCGGATTGGCGAGTCCCCCGGGACGATCCTTTGTTGGTATTTCTATGCAAGTAATAAATCAAGGGCGCAGGCAGCCGGCTGCGCGATCCGTCACGGGCCGGCTCGACAAGCCGGCTTGGTTCAGCGTCGCGGAGGCCTTATGCTGAAACCCGGTCGGGCGAGCGCCGTCCGACGGGGGGATGATGGCAGGCATGGTGACGTCACGGGATATCAGGCGCGCGCCGGCGAGGCAGGCCGCTTGTCGGGCGGTGCCTTGCACAGCCGACTCGCCCAAACAGTGCCGCAATCTGGGGTTAGCCGGGCGCCATGCAGCTTGACCACATGATCCGTACCTGCTCGATCTGGCGTGCGCTCGAAGTCGTGGGCGATACGCCGACCCTGCTGATTCTCGAAGCCTGCTGGCTGGGTACCCGTCACTTTTCCGCCTTGCAGGAGCGTACCGGCCTGCTCAAGGCGCTGCTGAGCGACCGGCTGAAGCAGCTGACCCAGGCCGGCCTGCTGGAAACCCGGCAATACAACGCCCGGCCGCCCCGCTACGAATACCTGCTCACCGCCAAGGGTCGCGATCTTTACTGGACCTCGCTGATGCTGCTGCGCTGGGAACAGCGCTGGGGCTCGCACGAGGGCAAGATCCGTATCGAGCTGACCCACAAGACGTGCGGCCATGTGTTCGAACCGACGCCGGCGTGCGGCAGCTGCGGCGAGACCATCGACGCCACCCAGGTGGACTGGACCGCCGGCCCCGGTGTCGGCCTGATGCGCCCGGTCTACAGCCGCCGGCGGCAGCAGCGTGCCAGTGCCGGCGATGCCACCTCGCTGATGGAGGACGCCGCCCAGTTGATGGGCGATCGCTGGGCCAGCCTGATCATGCGCTCGGTGTTCACCGGTCTCAATCGCTTCGAGGAAATCCGCCAGGATACGGCGATCGCCACCAATATCCTGTCCGACCGGCTGAACTGGCTGATCGGCTTTGGCGTGCTGCGCGCCCGCCAGTACGCCACCAACCCGCCGCGCGACGAATATCGGCTGACCCGCAAGGGCGTCGACTATTACCCGGTGCTGCTGATGCTGATGCGCTGGGGTGACAAATATTACTGCGCGCCGGAAGGCCCGCCGCTGCGGCTCACCCACAAGCACTGCGGCAAGCCGCTCGACCCGCAGGTGGTGTGCAGCCATTGCCGGCAGCCGATCCGGGCGGATGACGTCACGGCGGTGGTGCATGAAGCCCGGTCGCATGACGCGGCGACGACAGCGACGGTCTGACCGCCTGAACTCGGTCAGTCGCTCCGGCGGGGATCGGTAAACCACTTTCATTATCATACTCTGTATGCTAGCCCGACCTGCACAATAACAGGGGAGGCTGGACATGAAGATCGCAGGGTGCACGGCACTGGTGACCGGCGGCAATCGCGGTATCGGCGAGGGGTTCGTCGAGGAACTGCTGGAGCAGGGGGCGGCCCGGGTCTATGTCGCGGCCCGCACGCTTGCCGATGCCCAAGGTGTGGCGGCACGCGCGCCTGACCGGCTGGTCGCGGTGCAGCTCGACGTCACGCGCCCCGAGGACGTGCAGGCGGCCGCCGCGCGCTGCCCCGACGTCAACCTGCTGATCAACAACGCCGGCGCCTTCAACCGGCAGACCCTGCTGGGAGCGGCCGACATGAGCGCCCTGCGCCAGGAGATCGAGACCAATTATATCGGCCTGGTCGCCATGTGCCGGGCGTTCGCACCCATCCTCAAGGCCAACGGCGGTGGCGCCATCCTCAACGTGCTGTCGGCCGGCGGCATCGTCGCGGTGCCGGAGATGGGCGGCTACAGCCCCTCGAAATTCGCCGCCCGCGCCGCCAGCGACTGTCTGCGCGCCGAACTGGCGCCGCAGGGCACCCATGTCGCGGCGCTGATCGTCGGCTCGGTGGATACCCGCATGGCGAGCCACGTGACGGGGGTGGAGAAAAGCACGCCGCGCGCGGTCGCCCGTGCCGGCCTGCTGGCGGCCAAACATAACATCGACGAGCACGACACCGACCCGCACGCGATTTCAGTGCGCGCCTTTCTGGCCCGCGATCCGCATACGCTGAAACGGTCCCTCGCGGCGGGGGTCGCCGCAACCAAACCATGACCGGCGGGCGTCGCCGCAACCAAACCATGATCGGCGGGCGTCGCCGCAACCAAACCATGACCGGCATTTTTCGTCGCCAGCAGGGGAAAGCAAGACCATGACCTACCGCGTGATTCAATGGGCCACCGGCGCCATGGGCCGCTCCTGCCTGCAGGCGGTGATCGACCATCCGGCGATGGAGCTGGTCGGCCTGTATGTCTATGGCGAGAAAAAGGAAGGCCGTGACGCCGGCGACATTGCCCGCCGGGCGCCCACCGGCGTCATCGCCACCCGCGATGTCGAGGCGATTCTGGCGCTGGAGGCGGACGTGGTGATCCACTGTGCCCGTATCGCGCCGCCCTATGGCTCGCATGATGCCGATATTCTCAGGCTGCTGGCCAGCGGCAAGAACGTCATCAGCATCAACGGCTATTCCGACCCCGCCTACTGGCAGGGCACGCGCGCCGAGGCGCTGGCGGCCGCCTGCGCCACTGGCGGCACCACCCTGATGGCCGCCGGGCTCAACCCCGGCTTCGCCGCCGAACAACTCGCCGTGGTGGCCTCCGGCCTGTGTTCCGCCTTGGAGCATGTGGAGGTGGTGGAGAGCGTCGACTGTCGCGCCGTGCGCCAGCCCGACTATGTGTTCAAGGTGCTGGGCTTCGGCGCCGACCCGGCGCGGGTGGACGCCAACGATCCGGCGTGGGGTCCGGCCTCGTCGCTCAACGGCATGTACACCGAGGTGCTGTCGGCCATGGCGCGTCACCTCAACCTGACGCTGGAGCGCGTCGACACCGATCACCGGGTGTTCGCCGCCACCGACGATCTGGTCATCGGCGCCGGCACCATCGCCCGGGGTACGGTCAGTCACATCAACTGGCGCTGGCATGGCGTGGTGGCGGGCCAGCCCCGGCTCACCATGTCGATCCACTGGTACATGGAGCACGCGCATCTGGGCGGCGCGGAACCCTCGCTGTGGCAGGTGAAGATCACCGGCCAGCCGGACGTGGCGATCCGCGTCGATCTGGTCAGGAACGCCGCCGACACCGCCACCACCTCCGCCGAGCAGCTGGCGGTGGCGGCGATGGTGGTGAACAGCATTCCCGTGGTCTGTGCCGCCCCGCCGGGGCTGCACACGCGGCCGCTGGCGACGCCGTTCCGGGGCGTTCTGGTGCCGCCGGGCCGCGCGGCTGTCGGCGTGCCAGTCAGTCCAGCGTCCGTCAGCCCAGCGCCGGGCGGTCGATGAGCTGGCGCACGGCAGCGGGGATGGGGCCGCCGGCCTTCATCGCCGCCGCCAGCCGGCCGTCGTAATATTCCCGCCAGCGGCGGATGCGCGCGGCACGGAACTCCAGCACGCCGGCATAGGGCAGGGCGATGTGCTGGCCGGAGACGAGGTGAAACTCGTCGACGCCTTCCATGAACAGCCGGTCACCGGCTTCCGCCACGTCGAACAGCCGCCAGTGGTTCGACCGGATGACCCTGGCCATGCCCTGCAAGGCTTCGCGCATGGCGGGCTTGCCCTCGATGGCCGGCGCATAGCCGCCGCTGTTCTGCCAGACGATGTCGTCGGTGACGAGCGCCAGCACGCCTTCGACATCGAGGCGGTGCCAGGCGCTGATCAGCGCCTGCAACACCGGCAACAGACGCGGGGCCGGTGTGGCCGCATGAACGGGCGTGGGGACGGCGGTTGTCGTGACCGCCAGGGCGCTGGCCAGCACGGCGCGGCGATGGAGGATCGGCGCGGATGTCACAGCACGGCCTCCCGTGCCAGCAGGGCGCGCAGGTGGGGTGTGGCGGCCTCGCCCTGGCGCTGGGCGGCGATCACGCCGAGGTCGACATAGTCGCGCCAGCCGGTCACCCGGCCGTCGCGGAACTCCAGCACGCCGGCATAGGGCACCGCGACCGGGCGGCCATCGCTGGTGTCGTAGGCGTCGACGCCTTCCAGCAGCAGCCGGTCGCCGGCCTCGGCAATGGCGAACAGTTGCCAGCGGATGTTGTGCATGTCTGCCAGAAACCGTTGCAGCAGCCGGGCCATTGCCGCCTTGCCGTGCACCGGCGGCAGGCCGGGGGCGGCGTAGTGCCAGACGATGTCGTCGGCCACATGGGCGAGCACGCCGTCGATGTCCTTGGCCTGCCAGGCGGCGATGATCGCCCGCAGTGTCGCGCGGTGGCCAGTTGTGGCGTCGGTCATGGCCGCCCCTGGCCGGCCAGCGCGGCGCTGAGCTGGTTGGCCTGGCCGGAGTCGAGATATTCGTCGAGCCGCGTCACCCGGCCGTCGGTGACGCGGACGATGGCGCAGGCATCCAGCCGCCACGGCTGGCCGTTGGGCAGTGTCGCTTCCAGCGCATGCTGCTGCACGAAGCCATCCGGCAGGGCCTCGACCCGCTGCACCCGGTAGGTGCGGTCGGGCAAGGTGCGCTGCATCCAGGCCATCAGCCTGAGGTTCTGCTCCACGCTCTGCTCGATGCCATCGGTGTTGTGCCAGATCGTCGCGTCCGGGTGATAAAGCCCGCGCAGCGTCTCGGCGTCGCCGGCCTGGATCGCGGCCATGAAGCGCCGCGCGAAGTCGCGCATGTCCTCGCCTGTCATCCTGCCCTCCCGTTTTTTGGTCTCGTTGTCGCCCCCACCGGCATCAGCCGGCCATTCTCCCGCCGCCGGCATCAGCCGGCAAGCATCCCGTCCCGGATGAAGGCGCGGTCGGCCCACACGCTGTGGGTGCCGCTGGAGATCTTGTGCGGCAGGGCGATGCGCGCCACCGGCCCGTCGGCGAAGCGCTTGCAGTCGATCAGCACGCACTCGGAGCTCTGGTTATTCTCGTCGATGATGAAGCTGACCAGATAACCGTCGTCCTCGTCGCGTGCGTTGATGCGCGGCGCGAACGGCGCCTCGCTGGCGTAGCGGCCCTCGGGCAGGCCGACCGACCAGGACTCGCCGGTCACCAGGTCGTGCTTGACGAAGCCCTTGAACAGGAACCAGCCCGGCTGGGTCCAGGTCGAATAGGCGTAGCGATACGGCTTGCCGGCGTAGCGCTGGTTGAACATGCCGAATTCGAGAATGCGGTCGTCGAGGTGATATTCCCGCGTCTTGCCGGTCTTGAGGTTGAAGTGCCAGCGGTGCAGCTTGGGCCGGAAGGAATGCTCGTCGACGAAGGCCATCATCTGGCCGAAGCCGCCCGGCGCGTCGGCCAGCGGCGCCGGCGACGGGTTTTCCTGGAAATAGCCATCCATGATGATCTCGTCGCCATCCTCATAGGCATTGAGGAAGTGCAGGATGTAGGTGGGGTCGGCCTCGAACCAGCGGATGTCGTCGGTCTGGCCGTAACGCGGCAGGATGGCGAAGCGGCTGGGCAGTTCCGGGTGCAGCCGGGCGGCGTGGATGCCCTTGGCCAGCAGCGACGGTTCCCAGAACATCGGCAGGTCGTTGAGAATGGCGTGGTTGGCGGTGAAGGTCATGTCGTGCGGCAGCCGCGGCCCCGGCAGCGGCACCGGTACATAATGGGCGAGGTTGCCCTGC
>CAUJIW010000078.1 GCA_963205175.1 Pseudomonadota bacterium | reverse complement strand
AGCGACCAGGGTGGCCCCCTCATCAAGGGCGATCGCCACATAGTCCTCGGTGCGCTTGCGCGCCACCTCACGGATGAGCGGTCCATAGGTGACGGTGGGATCGGCGGGATTGCCCATCTTGAGATGACCCAGCATCGCCTGCACCGCGGCGACGAACTGTGGACGAATGCTGTTGTGGACAAGATGTCGAGTGGTAAGCGCGCAGCCCTGGCCGCAATGAACAGTGAATCCCGCCAGCCCCGCCATCGCCGCCTGCTGAATGTCAGCGTCCGCCCGTACGATCAGCGCCGACTTGCCGCCCAGTTCCATGACGATGCGTTTGAGCGTCGGCGCGGACTGAGCCTGGATCATGGCGCCGACCTTGTCCGACCCCGTGAAATGGACAAGATCGACGCGCGGGTCGGTTGTAAGCAACTTGCCGGCCTCCACATCGCCAGTGACGATGCTGAGAACGCCCTTCGGCAGACCAACCTCATCGGCAATCTCGCCGAGGATCAAGGCTTCCATCGGCGTATAGGGCGATGGCTTCAGGACCACCGTGCAGCCAGCAACCATCGCCGGCACCACCTTGCCGATATTGAGGAAGAACGGGAAATTATAGGGGGAAATGGCGCCAACCACGCCGATCGGCTCGCGGCTGACGACGCCGGTGCCGAGCGTCTTGCCGCCCTGGGCGTTCGGCGTCAGCTCCACCGGTAGCGACGTCACCGCCGGGCGCCCCGCGATCTCCACCGTGCGGCGGGCATGTTTCATCGGAATGCCGTATTGCAGAAACTCCGCCAGCATCCGCGTCGCGCCAGCCTCGGCGACGATCATGTCGACAATCGCCGCCTTGCGGGCCTCGACGGCATTGAGGAAGCGGGTCATCACCGCCTGCCGCTCGCTGTCCGGCAGGCGCGGCCAGTCGCCGGTATCGAAAGCGCGACGGGCGGCGGCGATCGCCGCCTCGACCTGGGACGCACTGCCCACCGGCGCTTCGATCAGCAGGCTTTCGTCGGCCGGGTTGATGACCGGTTCGCGAACGCTGGTCGGTTGCCATTCGCCACCGACGTAGATGGCATCGGGGTGTTGGAGATAGGCCATGAGGTTTCCTGTCAGGATTGTACCGCGCCGTCCCAGACGAGAGGCAGGTTGCGAATGGAAAGCAGGCCGGGGGTGACCGTGGTATCCGCCCCCGGCGCGACCCGAAACGGTGGCACTCGCCGCAGGAATTCCTCCAGCAGCACCCGCAGTTCGCGCCGCGCCAGATGCGCGCCGAGACAGGCGTGGATGCCGCCGGCAAAGGTATAGTGACGATTGACCGGGCGCGCCGGATCAAACTGGTGCGGGCAGGCGAACTGCTTATCGTCAAAATTGCCGGCACTGTTCAGGCAGATGACCCAGTCACCTTTCTTCACTGTCACGCCGTGCCACTCGAAATCCTTTTTTGCCTGGCGGTGAGAATTGACCAGTGGCTGCGTGCGCAGGAACTCCTCGACGGCGGTGTTAATGAGTTCGGGATGCGCTCTCAGCCGTTGCTGCAGCGTCGGGTCCATGGCCAGGCGACGGAACATCTGGCTGATGGTGGACGCAACGGTGTCGAGCCCGCCCAGCCAGAGGAACCAGGTCATGCCGATCCGTTCGTCGTCGGTAAGCGGGCGACCATCGATGACGCCATTGGCGATATAGCTCGCCACGCCATCGTCCGGATTTTTCTGCTTCTCGGCGATGAAGCCGCGCAGGTAGGCCAGCACTTGCGCGACGGCGGTCCCCACCCTCCTGGGGTCGCCGCTGTGCAGGATCTCCCATTCCCAGGCGAGAAACTGCTCGAACATCGAGAACGGCAGCTTCATCAGGTTGAGGAAGATCCGCACCGGATAAATGCGCCCAAAATCATAGGCGATATCGACCGTGCCCTCGTCGGCGACGCCATCGATCATCTCGGTGACAACCGACCGGATGTAGGGAATCATGTCGTTGAGCGCCTTGGGCGTGAAGAACGGCGTCAGGAACCGCCGATAGCGGCCATGGTCGGGCGGATCACTGCCAAGCGGCAGCGACGGGAAAGTCTCGCCGGCCAGCACCTGGAACTGGGCGACGCCGACCGCCGAGAAACACTCGTTGTCCTCATAAACCCGCTGGATGTCCTCATAATGGGAGACCGTCCAGGCACCACAGGTGAAGGTGGTGAAGGGATATGGATACCAGAGCAGCCTTGGTACGCCGGGTGCCCGCAGTCGCTGGGCGAAGACATAGGGGTCGGCCAGATCGTTGGGGACATAGCCCATGGCGAAGCGCAGATCGAGTACCCGGTCGGCGGGAACATGATCCGGCGCCGGCAATCCCGCGGGAAGCAGCAACGGCTCCGTCCCCCGGGCGATGGAGGTCATGACAGGTGCAGCCATGGTATGCGCTCAGGCCGAGGCAAACATGCGCTGGATCTCGCCCGATGTCACCGGCCGCCGCGCCCGCCCCACCAGGTCCATGCTGTCGGTTTTCAGGCCGCCAAGATTATGGCGCGGCGAAACATCGACATGCTTGCCGAGTTCGCGCAGATGGCCCACCGTGCACTTCTCCCGCCCGCCGTTGAGCGCATAGGCGTCGAAATGATATTCCCGCATGACGTTGAGATGGGTAATCTTGTCGATCGTGGCAGGCGCCAGTCCATTGGCCGCGGCCCAGAGGAATTCCGGCACGTTCGGCCAGACGGTGTCCGAGTGGGGGTAATCGCACTCGTAAGCGACCATATTCTCGTTCATGTACTCGAGATTTTTCAAGCCGAACTGGTCATCGATGAAACAGCAGATGACATGCCGCTTGAACACATCCGACGGCCTCTCGCCGGCGAAATCACTGAACGTCCACTCATGGTGATGCTCGTAGGTAAAATCGGCACGCTCCAGGAAATAGGGCACCCAGCCGATACCACCTTCGGACAGCGCCATGCGCAGATCCGGATAGCGCTTCCAGAAGCTGGCAAACGTCCAGTCGGCCGCCGAATTGGCGATCGAGATCGGCATCGCGGTGATCCAGGCGTCGATCGGGCTTTCGTCCGACGCATGCAATGCCCGGGCGCCGGTACCGATATGGCAGTTGATCACCATCTTGTAGTCGACGCAGGCCCTCCAGAACGGCTCCCAATAATCATTGTGGATGCTCGGCAGGCCGATATTGGCGGGATTGTCGGAGAATGACACCGCATGGACGCCCAGCGCGCTCATGCGCTTCATCTCGTTGAGCGTCTCATCCATGTCCCAGGCTGGAATCAGGCACATGGGGATGAACCGGCCCGGCGCCGAGGCACACCACTCCAGGACATGCCAGTCATTCCACGCGCGAACGGCCTGCAACGCCTCCTCCGGGGCAGCCTTGGCCATGCCGACGAACACGCCACCGGCAAAACCTGGCATGGTCGGGAAGTTCAGCGACGCCAGCAGCCCATTGGCGTTCATGTCGTCGATGCGGCATTTGGGATCAAAAGTACCAGGCCGCAGCTGCGCGTACGCGGTTGGCTCCATGCCATATTCGCTGCGCGGACGACCAACCACGGCATTCAGGCCAATGGTGGGAAAGCGTTGGCCATTCCACTGCCAGACATCCTTGCCGTCAGCATGGATGATGTGCGGCGCCCGGTCCTTCTTGCCATCGGGGTAGTGGCGCACGAACGCTTCCGGCGGCTCGATCGCATGATCGTCGACGCTGATAATGACCATGTCTTCCATGCGCATGGCGCTCTCCCCATCCTGGCCGCTTGATTACGCGACTCTAAAATTGATGATGTGTCAATTTATCGAAGGGGCGACCCAAAAGCAACGTCAAAATCCACCCGCTCCGACGTCGCGGGAGGGGGCACGGTTGGCGAGATCAACACAGGCATGAGCCGACGACCGGCGCCAACGCATAGACACCAGTTTCAGTGTCGGACCGGGAACACCCGGTCCGCTCCATGCAGGCTCCGTGAGCGCTTCAGCGCAAGCTGGAGAGAGAGTCGACGATGCGGGCGCCCTCGTCGCCCGCCGTCCAGGTTTCGTGGGCATTGCGCAAGTGCAGCCGCCAGTGCGCGACGGCTTCCTCCACCTTGCCCGCCTCGATCAGCGACACCAGCTTCTCGTATGAACGCAAGCCGGCGCGCGTGCTCTTCATCCGGTCCTCATGACTACGCGGGTGGCGACGTTGAAAATCGTTCTGATGCTTGCGCGCGAGATTGAGCAGCATGCGATTCATGAAGCTGAGCGTCTTGTTGCCGGTCGCCTCCACCAGAAGCTGATGAAACAGCGCCACCGAATCGATGAATTCGTCGTAGAGATCCCTGCTGTGCAGATCTGACAGGTTGGCCAGCACGCGCTTGACCGTGGCCATGCCCGGCGTCTGTCCCTTGGCCGTCGCCAGCCACCGCACAACCGTCGGTTCGATGGCGAGACGCGCCTGGTAGAGATCGGCAATGGTCGTGCCCTGGGACTCCAGCACATAGCCCGCATAGCGCGACACGAGTTCGACGGCCGGCTTGTGCACCTTGGCGCCCGTGCGCGACCCCCTGACAACGCTGATCAGGCCCTCGGCCTCCAGGATACGAAAAGCCTCGCGCAGGGTTGGCCGGGAAATGCCCAGACTCTCCATCAGCTGCCCCTCGGGCGGCAGCGCGTCCCCCTCGTTCAGTTCACCCCGAATAACTTGCGCACGGATCTTGTCGGCCACGATCTCGCTGGTTTTCGGCACATGGATGCGCTGCGGGGCGCTGTCGTCATCATCCATGCCGAGAAACATCGCGGGGACCTCCATTGTCAGTGCATTGCGAAACATCTCGGCAAGATAGTGAACCTACTTTCACAACTAAAGGAAAAAGATACGAGACTGTAGCAATCGGGAGGCACCCCCAAGCGTCTATTGCACGATGTACGTTGAGCACATCTATTTGCGCCCTACGGTGCCGGAGTCGGCCAGCTCGCGCACCTTCAGCGGACGAAACATGATTCTCGCCCTTGCGGTCTCGCGGCCCGACAGCATACCTATAGCACCAAGTATGCCATCTGTCACACGGGATCACCTCAATGAGCCCACCTGAGGAGCGGCCATGGCCGCCCTATTATTTCAGCGCAGCCGACGGCCTGTATCAGCCATCTGGACTGGCGCGCAGCCCCTGGGATCGGCGCGCCATCGCGGGCGGCCCCGTCAGTGCCCTCCTCGCCACCGGCGCCGAGGACAGCAGCCTTGACGCCGACTTTGAAATCGCGCGCCTGACGGTCGACATCCTGGGGAAAGTGCCACACCAGCCGCTGCGCCTCGACACCGAAACCCTGCGAGATGGCCGCCAGACCAAGCTGCACCGCACCGTCATCCTCGCTGACGGTCGCATAGTCGCCCAGGCCCACGTACTGCGTGTGCGCCGCGCAACAACGCCGGCTTTTGATCCGCCGCATGACTATCCTGCGCCCGAGGCGGTCAGGCTTACCACTGGCGCGGGGCCAGCCCGGATGGCTGGCGCCATCCTGCATCGCCCAATCCTAGGCGGCCCGGGGCAACCCGGCCGGGGCATTGCCTGGCTGGCCATGAACGGCCAGATCGTCGCCGACGTCACCCCTTCACCGTTCGTCAAGGCGGCAATGTTCGCCGACTTCGGCAACGGTTTCGGCAACGCCACTCCAGCCAGCGAGTGGAGCTACGCCAACCTGGACATCAGCCTGCAGTTCCTGCGGATGCCGGCGGGCGAGTGGCTGCTGATTGATGCCGAGACACACATGGCCGGCAACGGACACGGCACGGCGCGCAGCACCTTCGCGGACGCTCTAGGCATCTACGCCCGCGGCCTGCAGACGATCTTCGTGGCACCAGGCCACTTGTCCGATCGCCGTCAGCCAGCGGCCAAGGCCTAACAATACCGCCATCTCGTCATTCATCCGCCCGAGCCGCGTTACGCTTGCGTCAAGTTATATAACTAGGTAATAGAGCGATAGCAGAAGAAGGTAGACCCTTGAATGGTACAAGTGCGTAGAATCAGCGATGCGCTGAAAGTACGAGCGCAGCATCAGGCTGACGACATCGCTCATGATGATACACGGCGCCAGCTGACGTTCGCCGAGTGGGACCGCGAAGCGGACGAAGTCGCCGGTGGCCTTGCCGCCGCCGGGCTCGCCCCCGGCGATCGGGTGTTTCTGCCAATCAGCAATCGCCATGCGGTCGAGATGGCGATTACCGTGTTCGCCGTGTTCCGCGCCGGCGGCATCGCCTGTCCGATCAACACCCGTCTCAGCCCCGCGGAGATCCGCGATTTCGCCGCACTGACCACGCCGCGCTTTTGTATCACCGATGTGCCAGAGACGGTAGCCAGCCTCGACCTTGCGGGTTGCTGGTCGGTCGATGCCATGCCGCGCGACATCGCCGCCCTGCCGGATCAAGCCAGCCTCGACGCCAACGGCGACGCGGAAATTCTCGGCACGTCTGGCACGACGGGCAAGATCAAAGGCGTGGTGATCTCCCATCCGGACCTGATGACTGGTCTCAACCCCACGCACAGGGACAGGTCGAATTCAACACTCCATGCGCTGCCCTTGACCGGGTCCGGCGGCAATCTCGGCATCGTCATGCTGCCTGTGCGCGGTGGCGCCACCGCCATCACCCAGCCCAAGTTCGACCCCAAGGGTTTCCTTGAACTGGCCAGCGAAAAGCAACCTGACCTGATCTATCTCGTGCCCTCAATGCTGCGGCTGGTGCTCGACCACCCCGACGTCAGCCAATACCCGCTTGCGGGTGTGAAGTATCTGATGACCGGCACCGCACCATTGCCGCACGATTCCGTCAAACGGGCCGCACAGCTGTGGCCACACCTGCGCATCCGCAACAGCTACGGCATGTCAGAGGGCGGCATCGGCATCGCCACCACCAGCAAGGAACAGGTATTGAAACCTGGGTGCGTCGGCAAGCTACCCGCCCATATGCAGCTCCGCGACGAATCCGGCCAGGTCATCACCGAGCCCAATGTCATCGGTGAGATTTACGGCAAACAGCGGCACCCCCGCCGCTACTGGAATGACCCCGACGCCACCGCCGCCAGCTTTCGC
This sequence comes from Pseudomonadota bacterium, assembly GCA_963205175.1. Lineage (GTDB taxonomy): Bacteria > Pseudomonadota > Alphaproteobacteria > Sphingomonadales > Sphingomonadaceae > CAUJIW01. The sequence goes on along the minus strand of CAUJIW010000078.1, from coordinate 19,413 downwards.
GACGGCTGGACCAAGACAGGCGACCTTGGCTACGTCGACGATGACGGCGACCTCATCATGGCCGGCCGCTCGAAGGAGCTGATCATTCGGGGGGGCTACAACATCACGCCACTGGAAATCGAGACGGTGCTGCACCAGCATCCAGCGGTCCAGCAGGCAGCGGTCGTCGGGGTGCCGCACGACGTGCTGGGCGAAGACGTCGCGGCCGCCGTGACTCTGCGCCCCGGCGCCCAGGCGCGACCGGACGACATCCTGTCCTTCTGCCGCCAGCATCTGGCCGACAACAAAGTGCCGCGCACCCTACTGGTGCTGCCGGAGATGCCGCTCAATCCCAACGGCAAGATCTTGAAGAAGGAACTCACTGGGCCGCTGACGGAAGCCGCCGCGCGCAGGCGTACAGGCTGACGCACGAGGGACGCGATGACCCACCCTCGCCTGTACGCCACAATCCATCCCGACAAGCCAGCCGTCATCATGAGCGATGGTTCGGCCATCCTGACCTACGGCGCGCTGGAGGAGCGCGCCAACCGCGGAGCCCAACTGTTACGCAGGCTCGGCATCAACCGCGGCGACAGCATCGCATTCTGGCTGCCCAACTGCCCGGAAGTGTTCGAGGTCTATTGGGCTGGCCAGCGCGCCGGTCTCTATGTCACACCCATCGCCACCCCGCTTACTGGCGCCGAAGCCGCCTATATCATCGAGAACTCCGGCACACGGCTGCTGGTCGCCTCCAGCGCGATCCCGGGGATGGCTGATCTATCGCACCCGCCAGACGTCACGATCTTGTCGATCGAGCAATGGCGCGCCGCACTCGATGACCAGCTCGCAACACCGATCGACGACGAGGCACCCGGCTTCCATATGGTCTATTCCAGCGGCACCACAGGACGGCCAAAAGGGGTGCGCCTGCCACTGCCGGAGGGCGGGGTCACCGATCCTTACCTGATCGCAATACAGATTCAGGGCCGCTACGGACTGGGCGAGAACGATATCTACCTCTCCCCCGCCCCACTCTATCACACCGCGCCTCTCGCCTACACCACGGCCTGCCATCGCCTTGGCGCGACCGTCGTGCAGATGCCGAAGTTCGAGGCCGAGGCCGCGATAGCGGCCATCGCCACGCACCGCATCACCGCCACCCAGATGGTACCAACGATGTTCGTGCGGATGCTGAAGCTGCCCGAAGCAGCACGCCGCGCGCATGACCTGTCATCGTTACGTCTTGTGATCCACGCAGCCGCGCCCTGTCCGGTACCCGTCAAACGGCAGATGATCGACTGGCTCGGTCCCATCCTCTACGAATATTATGGCGGTTCGGAAGGCAATGGCTCGACCGGCATCACGTCGGAAGAGTGGCTGCACAAGCCCGGTTCCGTCGGAAGGGCGACCTGGGGCACGCTGCACATCTGCGACGAGGATGGCGAAGAATTACCGCCGGGGCGCGAGGGCATCGTCTATTTCGAGGGCGGCTGGAATTTCCAGTATCACGGTGATGCCGAAAAGACCCGCGATAGCCGCAATCCTCGCCACCCGAACTGGTCGACGCTGGGCGACATCGGCTATGTCGATGCCGACGGCTACCTGTTCCTGACCGACCGCAAGAGCTACATGATCATTTCCGGCGGCGTGAACATCTATCCGCAGGAAGTCGAGAACCTGCTGATTACCCATCCGCGCGTCGCCGACGCGGCGGTGATCGGGGTGCCCCATCCGGAGTTCGGCGAGGCGGTTAAGGCGGTGGTACAGCCACTCGATCCCGCCGATGCCACGCCAGCGTTCGCCGAGGAATTGATCGCGTTCTGCAGGGCAAACCTATCACCCCTCAAGTGTCCACGCTCGGTGGACTTCGACCTCGCCCTGCCGAGAATGGACAATGGCAAGCTCTACAAGCGACTGGTTCGAGACCGATACTGGCAGGGAAAGTCCGGCGCTGCGGCGGCATGCTGACGCGTCGCCAAGAGTCTCTTCAACCGCCAGCGCGGCGCGATTACAACTGGCAATTTCCATCTAACCTGGTTAGATGATAATCTTTCAAGCAGGTGCCCCAAACGCAGGTCACCACCAATTCCATAGGGATGTTCATGTCTGACGTCATGCACTTCGAAGTTGAAAACGGCATTGCCATTGTCACCATCGATTCACCCCCGGTGAATGCCTTGAGCCAGGCTGTGCGCCAGGGCATCACCGACGGTTTCCAGCAGGCCTGGGCGCGTGACGACGTGCAGGCGATCGTGCTCATCTGCGGCGGACGCACCTTCTTCGCCGGCGCCGACATTTCCGAGTTCGGCAAGCCGCTGCAAGGGCCGGACCTGCTCAGCGTTCTGGATGGCATCGAGAATGGTAGCAAGCTCACCATCGCGGCGATCCACGGCAACGCGCTGGGCGGTGGCCTCGAACTGGCGCTGCACTGCCATTACCGCATCGCCGTACCGTCGGCCAAACTGGGCTTGCCGGAAGTGCATCTGGGCCTGCTGCCAGGCGCGGGCGGCACCCAGCGGCTGCCGCGCATCGTCGGTGTGCCCGCTGCACTGGATCTGATGACCAGTGGTCGCCCGATCGGCGCCAGGGAAGCACTGTCGGTGGGGGTGATCGACGCTCTGGCAGAGGAGGGCAAGTTGCGCGACGACGCCGTCGCCTATGCCCGTCGCCTGCTCGATGAAGGCGCCACCCTGACCCGCGTGCGTGACCGCGATGACAAGGTGGCCCCCTATCGCAACAAGCCCGAGATCTATGATGACTTCCGCCGCCAGCACGCCCGCGGCTTCCGCGGCTTCAAGGCGCCGGAAAACATCATCAAGGCGATCCAGGCCGCGGCCGACCTGCCGTTCGATCAGGGCATCCAGCGCGAGCGCGAGCTGTTCGTCGAACTGCGCGACTCCAAGGAGTCGGCGGCCCAGCGCTATGCCTTCTTCGCCGAGCGCGAGACCGCCAAGGTGCCGGGCCTGCCCAAGGACACCCCGGTGCTGCCCGTCACCTCGGTCGGCGTGATCGGCGCCGGCACCATGGGTGGCGGCATCACCATGAACTTCCTCAATATCGGCATGCCGGTGACCCTGGTCGAGGCCAGCCAGGAAGCGCTTGATCGTGGCATCGGCGTCATCCGCCGCAATTATGAGACCAGCGCCCGGAAAGGCAAGCTAACCAACGAACAGGTGGAGAAGCGCATGGCGCTGATCACTCCCAGCCTCGATTACGCCGCCCTCGCCGGTGCCGATCTCGTCATCGAGGCGGTGTTCGAAAGCATGGCGATCAAGAAGGAAGTCTTCGCCCGCCTCGACAAGATCGCCAAACCCGGCGCCATTCTCGCCTCCAATACCTCGTTCCTCGATCTCGACGAGATTGCCGCCACGACCAGCCGACCCGAAAACGTCATCGGCCTGCATTTCTTCTCGCCCGCAAACGTGATGCGCCTGCTGGAAGTGGTGCGTGGCCAGAAAACCGCGCCGGCGGTCATCAACACCGCAATGCAGTTGGCCAAGAAGATTGGAAAGGTACCGGTGCTGGCCGGAGTCTGCGACGGCTTCATTGCAAACCGGGCGATGCGGACCCGCGGCGTGCAAGCAGACGCGCTGGTGCTGGAAGGCGTGGCGCCGGCCGATATCGACCGGGTGATCTATGCCTACGGCTTCGCCATGGGGCCGTTCCAGATGACGGACCTTGTCGGCCTCGACGTCATTGGCCGGGATTCGACCGAGAAAACGGTGCGCTCGGAACTGGTCAAGCGCGGCCGCCTCGGCCAGAAGCAGGGCGGCGGCTATTACGACTACGATGAAAACCGTCGCCCGACGCCCTCGCCTGTCGCAACCGAGGTAATTCGTGAAGTGGCTGCCGAGAAAGGTATCGCACCGCGCACCGCCGATGACGCGGAAATCCTCGCCCGGTTGCTCTATCCGGTCGTCAACGAAGGTGCCAAGATTCTGGAGGAGGGTATCGCCATCCGTGCCAGCGATATCGATGTCGCCCTCATGATGGGCTATAATTGGCCGGTTTACACCGGTGGTCCAATGTTCTGGGCGGAAACCGTCGGCCTGGCCAACATTGTCGCCAAGCTGAAGGAACTGGAGAGCCGTTACGGCGCCGCCTTCAAGCCGGCGGCATTGCTGGAACAACTGGCAGCCTCGGGCAAGGGCTTCCGCGACGCCTGAGCCCGGCCACCCGGCGGCATGGAAAGTCCAGCCGCCGGGCACCGTCCGTGCTCAATCGAGGAGATCGACCACCGCGGTGGGCGCCAGATCCTGAAGCCAGAATATGCCGGCGGCATTCATATGATGCAGCCAGTGCGCCTGAGCCGCCGCGCCGTCGCCGGCCTCGATCAGCTCGATCAGCTTGGCCTGAGAGCGCAAACCTGAACGAGCGAGTTTCAGTCGCGTCTCAAGATCGGTACGGGCTTGCGCATGGCGCTGGGCCAGCGCCTGGTGCTTGTCGACGATTCCATGCAGCGCATGGCCGACCATCATCAATGTGATATTACCCGACAGGTCGATCAGGATCCGGTGAAAATCAGCGAGTTGCCGCGCGATGTCCTTGGACGCCTTCAGCAGTTCCTTCTCGGTCTCCAACTGCGCGCGCAACGCCGCTGCCCCCGCCTTGGCGTTACGCTCGGCAACCATGCGCGCCGCCGCCGGTTCGATGATTGTGCGCAGTTCATAGACGTCGCCGAGCGTCGCCCCATTGGCCTGCAACGCAATGCCGGCGGCCCGCGCCACCATCTCATAGGTCGGCTGGTTGACCCGGGCGCCGCCTCGGGCACCACGCGAAACGCTGATCAGCTTTTCCGACTCCAGGATGCGGATCGCTTCGCGGATCGTCGGCCGGGATACATCGAAGTCAGCGATGAGCTGGGCTTCAGCGGGCAGCGTATCCCCATCCTTCAAGGTGCCCCGGATGATCGCGTTGCGGATGCGTGCGGCGACGATCTCGGCAGTCTTGGGTATCCGAATTTGCTGCTCGGCTGACCGATGATAGGCCAACATCTTCTCCTTCAGAGTGTCACTCCCCCCGTCAGGCCAGGGCAACCAGCCTGTATCACGGGCAAGCAATATCATGGTCCGGCCACATCACCGGCAAACATATAAACAAGTTGCCTACAATATGACGTGTACTCCTGCAATCCACCCCACACGTCATCCATCAACCCGCCTTCGCCAACCGGCGTTAGCCGTCCTCCAGACCAATGCCGACGTTCGCGCCGGTGACATAGGCGGCATAGTCACTCGCCAGATATGCGACGAGACTGCCCAGCACATCGCCAGTGTTGAAGGTCTGCACGCTGTTGACCCTGATACCGTCGCGCGCCCATTCAACGCCCAGCGTCTTGGTGAGATTGCCAAGCCCCCCGATCGCGGCCGCATGGTCGGCACCTAGCGCCTGTTCAGGAGCCGCTACAAAGATAATCACGCCGCCCCGGCCGATGGTACGACGGCTGGAGGCAAAGTCCCTGGCTGCGAGGAAGCACCGGTCGAGACCGGCATCAAGCACGGCCCGCCAACCATCATGGTCGATCTCATGCGCCAGCTGTTTCACCGGTGACGGCACAACCAGGATCAGCACGTCGCAGTCGTCAACGTCGACCAGATGCGCCCCCTGCGTGGTCAGGGCACGACAGATGGCGTCGCTCTCGCCCACCAGGCGTACCGTTTTGCCGGCCAGCCAGCCGCTCATCGCCACCCCCACGGGCCATCAACACGCTCGCGTGGTGGAACGAAGTCGGGCATCAGCAGCGAACGCCGCAGGCTCTCGCCACCGTCCTGAACAATGATCTGCCCCGTCAGGCCCTCCAGCATCGGCGTGCAGGTCATCGCCGCGAGCCAGCCGAACTCCCAGGTCGAGCCGGTGCGCCCCGCCGGGATCATCGCCTGCAACGGCTCAATCCCGCCTCCGCGGCCACCACTCACCGAGGAATCATGGGGAAAGAACCCGGCGGCCACCGCATTGACACGGAGGCCAAACGGCGCCCATTCACGCGCCAGCTTCCGAGTCATCGTCGCCTGGGCGGTCTTGGCGGCGGCGGAATGCGCGTCACCGGGAAAACCCGTCCAAATATACTGAGCGGCGTTGTTGACGATCGCGCCGCCCTCGCCGCGCGCGATCAGCCGACGTGCAAGTTCGCACGAGCACAGGAAAGTGCCATCGATCGCGATCCGGGTGACGGCGTTCCAGGCATTGACGGAAATATTCTCCGCCAGCACCGGAAAATTGGCGCCGGCATTGTTGGCGAGCAGGCTGACAGGTCCGAGTACCCGTTCGGCCTCGTCAAAGGCCGAGGCGACATGGTCCGGCTGGCGCACGTCACCGCTGATGGCATGAACCTCGGCACCAGTCGCCGCGACCTTCGCCGCACCATCTTCCGCCCGTTCGATACTGCGCCCCATGATCGCCACCCGGGCACCGCCCTGAGCAAAGGCGAGCGCCATCGCCAGACCCATGCCGGACCCACCGCCCGTCACCAGCACAGTCTGGCCGGCGAAGGTGTCAGCCGGGTAAGGCGGCTGATCGAAGGGAGGCGGCCGCAGCACAACATGATGGCTTGGCACCGACATATGCTGTCTCCCGAAACCACGGCATGAACGCGATCGCTGTTATCGCGCCCCTTCCGGCGGCGGCCGGAAAACCGCCGACAACGTGTTCACAGGCGCTCGATGATGATGGCTGGCGCCATACCACCGGCGGCGCACATGGTGACCAGACCGTAGCGGCCGCCACTCCGTTCCAGTTCATCAAGCGCGGTGCCGATCAACAGCGCGCCGGTCGCGCCGATGGGGTGCCCCAACGCGATGGCGCCGCCGTTGATGTTGACCCTGTCACGATCCATCCCGAGGTCGCGCTGGAATTTTTCGGCAACCACGGCAAAGGCTTCGTTGATTTCCCAGACGTCGATGTCGCCAACACTCAGGCCGGCACGCTCCAGAACCCGCCTTGCCGCCGGTACCGGCGCGTTCAGCATCAGGGTCGGGCAGTCACCCTGGTTGACCGCCGCGACGATACGGGCCCGCGGCGTCCACCCCTGCTCCGCGGCGTAATCAGCCGATGCCAGCAAAACGGCCGCCGACCCGTCGACCACGCCCGAGCTGTTGCCGGCATGGTGGATGCCGCGCCAGTCGACATCACCATAACGACGCTGGATCATCTGCCGGTAGGTGGTGCCATCCGCCTGCGCCGGCATGTCGGCGATACCATCGAAACTTGGCTTGAGTTGCGCCAGTCCCTCGGCTGTCGTTTCCGGGCGCGGAAACTCGTCATGGTCTAGTGCCACGCTACCATCGGCGTTCAGCACTGGCACGACGCTGCGGCTGAATCGCCCCTCTTTCAGGGCCACTTGCGCCCGACGCTGACTTTCCAGCGCCAGAGCGTCAACGTCGGCCCGCGTAATGCCCTCCATCGCCGCGATGGCGTCAGCGCACACCCCTTGATGGCTGATCGGGTGCAAGGCGACGACATCCGGATTGCCCGCCCCCGGGCCTAGCGCCAGCCCCGCCGCCATCTCTTCCTGAAAAATCGCGGTGTGCAGGCTCATCATGTCAGTGCCGCCGCCAATGGCGCAGTCCTCGAAGCCCGAGATGATCTGTGCCGCCGCCAGCGCAACCGAGGTGATCGAACTGCCGCAGGCGCGGTCAAGAGTCATGCTGCTGGCCCGCACGTCATACCCGGCCAGCAGTGCCGAGTAGCGACCGAGATTGGAACCCTGCTTGCCGCGCTGCACCGCCGTGCCCCAGACAATGTCGCCCACCTCGCCGGTTTCAAGGCGGTTTCGCTCGGCGAGTGCCCTCAGCACCGTCGCCCCCAGAACCTGCGGATGCAGATGGGCAAGCGAGCCCTTGCCAACCTTGCCGATGCCACGCGGCGTGCGCACGGCGTCGATGATATAGGCCTCAGCCATCGGACTCCCTTTCTCCCAGCGGGATTTGACCCTTGCCCGCATCACTTATATAACTAGGTAAAATAAATCAAGTCGCACTGGGGGAGATGGACATGTCCGGGACAAGCTGGTTGCTGCAGGGATTGCCGCATACACCGCTGGCGCTGGTGACCGGCGGCTCGACCGGCCTCGGCTTCGCCATGGCACGAACGCTGGCCGACCATGGCTTCTCGGTCTTCGTTTGCGCCCGCACCCGGACGGACCTTGACGCCGCCACGGCTCGCGAACCGCGGCTTCTGGCCCTCCATGCCGATGTCACGCACGCCGAGGATCGCCAGCGGCTTTTCGCCGAGGTCGAACGGCGGGCCGGGCGGCCGCTGGACCTTCTGGTCAACAATGCCGCCATCGTCCGCGCCCACGATTACACCAATCCCTTCACGCTGAGCGAGGACCGTGCGGCGGCCGAGATCGATACCAACTTCGCGGCCCCGATCGACCTGGCGCGCCTGTTCCTGCTGTCCCGCCATGGCCGTGTGAGCACACCCGGCGCGATCCTCAATGTCAGCACGCCAGGCGCCCTGTTCCCGCTGGACGCCAACCCGCTCTACAGCGCCACCAAGGCCGGGCTTCATATGTTCACGCTATCGCTGCGGCGTCACCTCAAGGACACGCCGGTGCGAGTATTCGAGCTGTTTCCGCCCGCGCTCGACACCCGACTGGCTGACCAGCTCGACGTCCCTAGTCAGGCCGCTCATGGGCAGGATGTGATCGATGCCGTCGCCGGTGAGGCCATCGCGGGGTTGCTCGCCGGCACGGAAACGATCCTGCCCCACCCCCAGAGCCGGGCGCTCGTGGCCATGTTCCCGCCAATCGACACAGGCATGATCGACGTCGTCAATCGCGGCGTTGGCCGACGTGCCGGCTGGGATCACCCTTAACGGCGCCTGGCATCGACGATTGCCGTGCCAGCCAGTCACGCAAAGCCCCGACGAATATGTCCGGCACCTCCAGATGGGGCATGTGCCCGCACCCCGGTAGCGATACCAGTGTCGCGCCCGGCACCGCGTCTGCAAGCGACACCGATGCAGCGTGGTCGATAACCACATCTTCAACGCCGGCTATCACCAATACCGGACAGTGTATCGTCGCCAGCCCGGCCGCGAACGCCGGACGACTGGCGGCCGCCATCTGTTCACGGGCGAAGCGCGCGGGGCCTGCCGCCAGCATTGCGGCTTCCAGTGGCGCCTGCTGCATCGCCCGATGATCTCGGGCCAGTGACGCGCGGGCCAGACGGCGCAGGACCGCCGGAAAGTCATCACGCGCCGCCTCGACGAGTGCCATCCGCTTCCCGGTCATCGCTTCGGTTTCAGGCTGCGCCGTGGTTGAGACCAACACCAGCCCCGCCACCCTTGCCGGGGCCGCGAGCGTCGCCGCCATCGCGACATACCCTCCCAGCGAATGGCCCAGCAGGACAAAACGCACCGGCGCCTTGTCGAGAAGTACATGCGCCATCTCCGCTACCGTCGGGCCTTCATTGGGAATCACCACAACATCGTGATCGAGCGGGTTCAGTGCCGCACGCCAGCTCGCCTTATCCTCAAGGATACCCGGCGACACGACCAGCGGCAGCCGCTCGGCCGGCGCTTCCGGGAGCGCTTCCTCGTCTGTCAGTGGCGCAATCGACATTGACCGGCCTCAATCAATTTGCCCCTTAACATATATAACTAGGTGATATACATATTGCAGCAAGAGCGCCAGCAATTCAGTTCAATGACAACGATATTTCCCCTCAAGGCGCGAGGTGATCCTTGGAGATGCCGCATGAGCGACAAAGTCCTGTACGAAGTCGTCAACGGGGTGGGCGTGATCTCGCTCAACCGGCCTGACGTCCACAACGCCATGGATGACGAGGCGGCGGCACTCTACAAGGAAATGCTTGACCGCGCGTTGAATGATGACGCGGTCCGCGCCATTCTGATGCGGGGGGCTGGAAAATCCTTCTGTTCAGGGCGTGACACCACCATGCTTGGCCATCGGGCGCGCGACGAGAGTGATTATCACTTCGTTCTCCGCCACCAGCAGGGCCGGCTCAAGGTGATGGACAGCCCCAAGCCGTTTGTCGCCGCCTTGAAGGGCGCTGTGATTGGCGGTGGTTGCGAGATGGCGCTTTCATGCGACATTCGCGTGTCGTCAACCGACCTCAAGATGGCACTGCCGGAGATCAATTACGGTATCCTGCCCGACACCGGTGGCACCCAGATCATGACCACGCTGATCGGCCCTGCCCGGACAAAATATATGGTCATGACCGGCGAGCGCATTGATGCCAGGACGGCGCTGGAATGGGGTGCTGTCGACTTCGTCGTTTCCCCGGAGGAGCTTGATGCCAGGGCGCTGGAGATCGCGAAGAAGATTGCCGCCAAGCCCCCCATCTGTCTCGCCATGGCCAAGACCATGATCGATCAGGCCCATGCCGGTGCGGTGCGCAACGGTATCGCCCAGGAGTTGCTGGCGCAGACCGCCCTGTTCAAGACCGAGGACTATGCTGAAGCGCGCGCCGCCATCCGAGAGAAGCGCACGCCGATCTACAAGGGGAAGTGACATGACTGACGACTACAAGGGTCTGCGCCGAGCGCCCGGCGCCGGCGCGCGGATGCTGCCCGAAGGCACCTTCGCCAATGACGTGGCAATCATCACCGGCGGTGGCTCGGGCATTGGCAAGGGGATTGCCGCCGAATTCGGCCGGTTGGGTGGCGCCGTCGCCATCGCCAGCCGCAACCCGGAAAAGCGGGCCCGCGGTGTCGCGGCAGTCGAGGAGGCCGGCGGCCGCGCGATCGGCGTACAACTCGATGTCCGTGATCCGGAAGCCGTCAAGGCCTGCTTTGACGAAGTGGAATCGGCACTCGGACCCGTTACCCAGCTCGTCAACAATGCCGCCGGCAACCTTGCCGGAGCGTCGGAGGATTTCAGCCTCAACGCCTGGCGGGCGGTGACCGGCATCGTGCTGGACGGCACCTGGATCTGCTCGACCGAATTCGCCCGGCGACGCATCGCCGACGGCATTGGTGGTGCGATCCTCAACATCGGCGCCACCTACAGCTGGACCGGCGGGCCCGGCACCAGCCCGTCAGCCGCCGCGAAAGCCGGGGTGACCAACCTCACCCAATCGCTGGCGGTCGAGTGGGCGCCCTACGACATTCGCGTCAACTGCATCGCACCCGGCCTCTTCCCTCATGCCGACCGCGCGGCGCACTTGCGGTTTGCCGATGGCGATGATCTGTCCAACCGCCAGCCGGCGCTGCGCACCGGCGAGGTGCACGAACTTGGCTGGGCTGCGGCCTATCTGTGCTCCGACTACGCCGCCTTCTGCTCCGGTCACACCTTCGTGCTGGACGGTGCCAACTGGCTGCGTCGCAGCCTGCGGATGCCGGTGTTCGAACCTGTGCGCACCTGGCTGCCCAAGCGGGAAAAATGATCGTGCCGTCGCCTCCCCTAACGGGGAGGCGGTCAGCCGATAACCTTCTGTTCACGATAGCCGGCGATCTCCGCGTCCGAGAAACCCATCTCACGCATGATCTCGTCCGTGTGTTCGCCAATATTCGGGCAAGCGCGCTTAAACCGCACTGGCACATCACCAAAGCACCAGAAGGCACCCGGCTGCTCAACAGTGCCGTACATCGGCTGCTCCAGTACCGAGATGAGGTTCAGTTTACGGTTGAGCGGATTGTCGAAGAAGCGGTTTTGCGCATCCTCGAAGGTAACGTGATCGCAAGGTACGCCCGCCGCCTCCAGTGCCGCGATCAGCTCATCAGATTCACGCGCGGCGGCAGCTATCACGAAACCCGTCTCATCATCGCCCAGCACATCCCGCACCGCCTTGCGGCGCGCCTCGGTGTGCGCGGCGACCGCGATCCAGTTGCCATCCCGACACTGAAAGATCCGATGGTAAGGCGAGAATCCGGTCTGGTCGCTGCTCAGATGATACGTCGGCGCCAGCGAACCGTCGGGGAGTATCAGCGTCTCGCCCTGGGTGAAGGCGGAGATGCCGAGCAGCGACGTCTGGGTGGTATAGCCGCGCTGGCCCGCGCGTCGGGCATAGATCGAGGCCATCAGCTCGACCAGACAGCTCATCGCGGTGGCTACGTCCATGGTGCCGGGCCGGTTGAACATCGGCTTGTTGCCCTCGCCCGCATTCTCGAACTCCCAACCGGCAATGGCGTTGAAGATCGAGTCATAGCCCGGCCAATTGCCGCGCTCGCCGCGCTGGCCATAGGCGCTGCTGTAGTTGAACGCGACATCAGGATTGTGCTGGCGAACCCCCTCCTCCGACAAGCCGAGCTTGGCCGCGCCCTTGAAGCGCATGTTGTGATGCACCGCCTCCGCCCACTGGATCAGCCGTGCCAGGATCGGCTGTGCCGCCGGCTTGGTAAGGTCAAGCGCGATCGACCGCTTCGACCGCGCGGCGGCCTGGTAATAGCGGTGCATGAAACGAATGCGGTCGCCTGTCAGCGCCTCGACCTTGATGACGTCAGCGCCCATGTCGCCCATCATCGAGGGCCCCATTGGACCCGCGAGGAACATGCCGAGGTCAAGCACCCGGACACCTTCCAGCAGCTCCTCCGGCTCGCCATCGCTGCCGATCGGTGCGGGCGGCGGCGCCCAGTCCTTCCCGCCCCCTTCGCCCAGGCGTGGCGCCGGCCGTACCGGCGGCAATGGCGCGTCGGTGTGGAACGGCACATTCGGCTGAACCGTCAGCCCCAGTTCGGGATCGTTGACCTCCACCGCATAGGCATTGGCGCGAACTTCCGGGTGCCTGAGCATTTCACCAAGCGGGTAGGCAGGCTCGGCCGCAATGTCAGCGGCGCGCAGATCGGCGAGCCATGCCTCCAGTGGCCGGCGCCTGAAGGCATCGATCTTGCCCTCCTCCGTGTCGATCTCCGCCCCTTCCGCCAGCACGTCCCACATGGTGGGCATGGTCGCGTAGTCGAACTGCCGAGCAGGATCCATGATCTGCAGCCAGTCGCCACCCTGACATTGGTATAGTTGCTGACCAATGGGGCGAGCCGCCAGCGGGTGCGGCGGGTTGTTCGGCATCGGCCCCTTGGAGTTGCGCGCCCAGATCAACGGCAGCATCGCCATGTAGCCTTGGAAGATCGACGTATGGGCCGCCCCGCCGTGCCCCGACTGCAAGCGGGCCACCAGACGCGCGAGAATGCCCGCGGCCGCCAGGTGTGCGGCGGCCCAGCTGCCGGCATTGAACCGCCAGACGATCGGACCCGGTCGATAGCCGTCATTCTCGTAGAGCGCGCCGAACCGGGCGGCGACCAGCAACTCGTCATCCGAGCGCTCGACATCGGGATGATTATAGGGGCTGCCCGTAATGCCGCAGATGACAAGACGTGGATGCGTGCCGACAAGAGTCTCGTCATCGAGCCCGAGCGCCCTGGCGCGCGCCGGCGTGAACTGGTGCAGCAGCACATCGGCACCGGCAAGACGCCTGTTAAGCTCACCAAGTCCATCAGGCGTCGACAGGTCAAGCTCCAGGCTGCGTTTGCCACGGTTCCAGTTGGCGAAGCGTGCCTGCCCTCGCGCCGGATCGCCGCCCGGCCGCTCGATCTTGAGCACGTCCGCGCCCAGTGCCGCCAACATCAGGCCGGCGACCTGAACCGCCTGGCCCTCGCCAATCTCGACAATCCGTAGCGCGCCCAGCATGTTCACACCTTGCGGAAATTCGGCAGCACCCAGCCATCCTGGATGTCCGTCCATTCAACCGTGACCTTCATGCCGATATGAACGTCTTCGGCATCGCAGCCGGTGACGTTGGCGTTCAGCCGAGCCCCCGGCGCGCCGTCAAGATCGACGACCACCGGCACGTAGATGAAGTCCTCGCCGTTCTTCGGATTCTTGTTGCAGACAACATAGCTGAACACCGTGCCGGTGCCAGGCAGCGTCGGCCAGACTTTCTCGGTGCTTGAACACTCCGGGCAATAAGGCGTTGGCGGCATCCGGAAATGCCCACAGCGGGCGCACTGGCAGGCGGTCAGACGATGCTCCTTGGCGGCCTGCCAGAAGGGTTCCGTATCCGGGTTGGTGGAAATGCGAATCTGCTCACCCGGCAGCAGGCGCGCCGGCCCATAGCTGATGGTCTTGCTCATGTCAGGCGTTCCTCAGGATCAGACTGGAGACTGGCAGTGATGCCGGACCACCGGATGCCAGCGCGAACTCGCAATCGGTGACCTGATTGATTGCCGTGCCCCGCACCTGTTCAACCGCTTCGACCACGTGGGTCATGCCGATGATGTAGGCTTCGTTGAGGTTGCCGCCATGGGTGTTGACCGGCACGCCGCCGTTCACGCCGCGGCCGGTGGCGGCATCGTAGCGAATCTTGCCGCCGAGCACATAGTCGTTGCCCTCGCCTTTTTCGCAGAAGCCATAGTCCTCCAGCTGCATGAGCACCATCGGGCTGAAATGGTCGTAAAGCAGCGCCACGTCCATATCCTTGGCGGAAAGACCCGACTGCGCCCAGATGCGATCCGCCGTGAACTTGTGGCCGGAGCTGGCGAAATGCGGGTCCGGCATCCCCATCCAGGCAAACGCACGACCCCACTCCCGCTGACCGCCATGGGCGCAGGCGTGCACGATCGCCGGCTTGTGCCGGCAATCCTTCGCTCGATCCATGGTGGTGGTAATCACCGCGACCGCGCCATCGGTCTCCAGACAGAAATCCAACCTGCGCAGCGGGTCAGCCAGCATCGGCGACGTCTCATATTCCTCCCGCGTCAACGGCGCCTTGCGCACGGCCTTGGGCCGATTGTGGGTGTTGGCGCGCGTCGCCATGACGATCTCACCAAAGGCGTCCTGCGTGGTGCCATAGAGGTGCATGTGGCGCCGGGCGAGCACGCTCATCAGATGTCCCGGACCGACCAGTCCCGACGGCTGCAGGAAGCTGTTCTCCGGGCTGGGTGCCGCCGCGCCGAACACCACGCCAAGGCGATGCTGAGGCAACTGCTGCAGCGCCATCACGGTAACGGCGTACTTGCAGTCCTCGTTCATCAGCCCCGCGGTCGCCAGGCCGATCGCCCCAACACAGCCACCACCACCCGACGTCAGCGTCGCGGAAAAGGAAACATGGGGCATGCCCAGTGTTTCCATCAGCGAGGCTGTGTCGAACTTGTCGAGGTAGCCGGCGCCGGCCGTGGAATAATAGGAGAAACCGTCGACATCCTTGATCGAGATGCCAGCGTCCGCGCAGGCCTTGAGGATCGCCTCGCCCGCCATATCGTTAATGGTACGTGGCCAGCTTTTGCCGCGGACATAATAGTCCGTCGCCCCCACACCCACGATTGCCGTCTTGTCCTGATGTGCCCAGGCCACCGTTCACCTCTCCCACTTACACTTATTCAACTAAGTGAGATATGCCAGCCGTGCAGGCTTGTCCAGCGGTCAGGTAAAATGCAGCCGCCGATATTTGCCGCGGAAGTAGAGTAGCGGATCGCGACGTGGTTCGAATTGTGCCCGCAGCACCTCGCCAACCAGGATGAAATGGTCCCCGCCCTCATGAATCGCATGACGGCGGCATTCAAACGAGACGAGCGAGCCATCGAGTAGCGGCACCCCTGATTCTCCCGCCGACCAGGGTGTCGCGGCAAAACGATCCTCCCCCTTGCCGGCGAAGCGGTTGGACGTTGGCTGCTGGCTTACCTGAAGCACATTGACCCCGAAGTGGTCAGCCTCACGCAGCACCGGGGCGCTGCCCGCGCTATTGGCGATACAGACCAGCAGCAACGGCGGATCAAGGGAGACCGATGTAAAACTGTTGGCGGTCAGACCAACCGGGGTACCGCTCTCTGTACAACCGGTCACCACGGTGATCCCGGTGGCAAAGCAACCCATCGCGTCACGCAGGGTACGCGCGTCGGAACCGGCGCGGAACTCGCTCGCTGCGCGCGGCTGTTTGCGCTCCAGAAAATCGAGCAGCACGCCAAGAAAGGCCTCGGTACGGTCAGTAACCACCAGCAGGTCGGCGTCGGCAACGTCCACGACCTCGGCGTTGGGCAACGCGGAGTCAAACGTATCGTTGAGCGCCGAGCGCCGTATCCAGGACAAGCCACCGCGCATCACCAGTGTCGGCAAGGCCAGTCGTGGTGCAGCCCCCAGTAGCTCATTGGCGACACCGTCGAGCGGAAAAGCGCCCAGCGTACGGACATCCCAACGCTTCTCGCCCTCGGCGTGGCGTTGACGTAACCGGTCCGCTATGTCGCTCGCAACCGCCGGATCGGCATTGACGGGCATGTCGACCAGCACCAGCCCTGCCGCCAGATTCGTGGCGTCGCTGGCGAGCGCCGCCACGGCGACCCACCCGCCCAGTGTTGCCGCCACCACCACCGGCCTTGTCGCCGCTTGCGCCAACACCGCGCGCAGATCCTCAACGTGCGCCTCAAACGAGTAGGCGCCATCAACGGGCCACTCGCTACCACCATGACCACGCAGGTCGAGGCTGATCACTCGCCGGCCGGACTGGACCAGCGCCGCCGCTACGTCATGCCAGACTGCACGCGTCTGGCCGGCACCGTGAAGCAGCAGAATTGCCGGATCATTCGGGTCACCGGCGATCTCCGCCTCCAGACGAACCCCTCCAAACCCGCGAAAATGCGTTACCTCAACCGCGCTCACGATTTTTCTCCCGCGATCCATGCCGCCATCGCCCCGGAGCGCCTCCGCATCATCAGTCGGGCGATATCAGCGTCGTGGTCGAGAATGGCCCGGCACAGGCCATGCTGCAGCTTCCGGGCTTCCGCGCGCTGTTCGGGATCACGATAGAGCCCCGTGCCCTGCTCCTCCATGCCAAATGAATACCCGATCGCCATCACCAGCTCGATCGCCGGATTCCCGCTCATCAGCGCCACCAACCGCGCCAGCTCAGCCTCTGCCGCGATCATCGCCGCCACGCTGTCAGCCTGATCTATGTCGGCGTCAAATTGCTCCAGCATCTCCCGCAAGCCTCGATCTTCACACGCACAAGCCAGTGCCGCCGCCTCTTCGGAAACGAGGCGACTGACCGCCATGATGTCAAGTAGCGTGGCACCCTTGAGGCGCAGATACCGGGCGAGTGTCCGAATCGCGTCGCTGGCGTCCGGACGGCTGGCGTAAAAGCCGCCGCGAATGCCCCGCCGCACGCTGATGAGGCGATCGTTCTCGGCGATCTTGGCGGCCTGACGAAGCGTCGGACGGCTGACCCCGAGACGATGCAGCAGATCATCCTCGCCACCAATAAACGCCCCCGCCTCATGCTCCAGACTAAGCTTGGCCAACGCACGCGCCGTACGCGCAACCAGCGTCTCCGAATGTCCAATCTGTTCCATGCCGCCTCCTTACAGATAACTGTTTACGACCAATTTTCGACACCGTCCAGCACAACCCTTGCATTGACTTATATAACTAGGTATCCTTATGAAAATGGACCGAATCGGGAGAGTTCACATGAAGCCCTTCGTTTTCAGTGCTGACAGCCATATCATGGAACCGGCGACCATCTTTCTCGACGGCCTGCCCGCGAGCCTGAAGAACCACGCCATCCATTCGCGCAAGGAAGGCGACTTCCTGATCACCGGCACGGCGGACAAGATCATCTATCGCCTGCGCGTTGGCCAGCACCGCGAAAAGGAACTGGGAGACAACCAGCGCAGGGGCATCCGGGAGATCCCCGGTCGCCTGGAAGACATGGAACTGGAAGGTATCGACGCGGAAATCTGTTTTCCAAGCCTTGGCCTGTGGCTCTATTGCCTCGACAACGCCGACGCCGAGGCGGCATCCGCCCGTCTCTACAACGACTGGAACAATGAGTTTCTCTCGGGGCACCCGACGCGCTTCGTGCGTTGCGGCATGCTGCCCGTGCTCGAATTCTCGAACACGCTGGCCGAACTCGACTATCTCGCCGCCAAGGGTTTCACCGCGGCCATGCTGCCAGCAGTGACGCCGCCGCACCTGCCCAAGTACAATGACGCCAAATGGGATCCCGTCTTCGCCCGGGCGGCAACGCTTGGCATCGTGTTCGTGATGCACACCGGCACCGGCCTTGAAACCGTGGTTCACGAGCGTGGACCGGGAGCCGGCATCATCAACTACACCAAGCAGGCGATGGATGCGCAGAACTCGGTGCAATACCTTGTCGCCGGCGGCGTACTCGACCGCAATCCCGCCGCGAAGGTTGCCTTCATCGAGAGCGGCGCCAGCTGGCTCGTCGCGCTAGCCGAACGCATGGACGAGGTGGAGGAAGCTCATGCCAATTTCGTCCACCCCAAGCTCTCGCGCCGTTGCAGCCAGATCATCGATGATCAGGTCTGGGCCAGCTTCCAGCATGATCGCAGCTGCATCCTGGCGGCCAATGCCGGCCTGCCCGGCGCCAAGAACGTGATGTGGGGATCTGACTACCCGCATGCCGAGGGCACGTTCCCGATCAGCCGCCGCATCGTCGACGATCTGTTCCACGGGCTGAACGTCAGCGAACAAACCCGCCTCGACGTCCTTGGCCTCAACGCCGCGCGACTGTTCCGCATCGCGCCCGACGTTCAAACCAGCGCGACGCTGGCTGCCTGAAATACCTGCTGCGTAGGAGTTGCGATCATGGTCTGTCTCGAACTCTCCAGCGAGCAACAGGCCATGGTCGACAGTGTCGGCGGTGCGCTGGCCTCACGAGGTGAGCGCACCGCCGATGCGATCCTGGCAGAACTGGGCGTGGACGCACTGCTTGAGCACGGTGGCAACCTGCTCGACGCGGCGCTGGTCGCAGAGGCGGCGGGTCGCGAAGGCGTCGTTGCATATCCGGCCGGCGAGCGCATTCTGATCGCCGCAGCCTGTGTCGGCATGGCGCAGCGCGCGCTTGACGAAGCCTCCGCCTATGCGCGTGAGCGCATTGTCTTTGGCCGGCCGATCGGTGAATATCAGGGGATCGCGCACACATTGGCCAACGCTGCGACGGAGGTCGACGGCACCCGTTTGCTGATCTGGCGCGCCATCGCTGCGCGCGCGGAAGGCTTGGCGGGTGCCGCACGGCTCGACGCCCAGGCCTTCTGGTGGTCAGCGCGCGCCTGCGTACCGGCGATCAAGGCCGCAATCCGCACCTTCGGCGGCTATGGGGTCAGCGAAGACTCTCCCCTGCCAGGCCTTTACCGCAGCGCGCGTGCGCTGCTTCTGGCCGCAGACGATCCCGATCGCGCGCTCACCGCACCGCTGTCGGCCATGACACCGATAGAGCCGGTGTCGATGAGCTTCACCCAGCATGCAGAGGCGGATGTCTGGACCGCGCGCACCCGCCATTTTCTGACGGAGCACTTCTCCGACGCCCACAAGCAAGCCTTCGCCACATCACCTGACAATCACTTCCCGGAGCTACACCGCAAGCTCGCCGCCGCCGGGCTGTGATCGGCCCCCACGGACGGGTCCAATTTGATTGTTAGTGCAATGATGGTCGTGGCGCCAGCGCGGGCGGCATCGCTGGTTGGGGTTGCAGGGCCGCCCGCGCGAATGCCGGGATGAAGACCTCCGGCGCCGGCGGCTTG
>CAUJIW010000077.1 GCA_963205175.1 Pseudomonadota bacterium | reverse complement strand
ACGGTTGAAGTGTGCAAACTCCACCATAACGATGAACCCGGTGGCCACCAGCGACGCCGCATTCCGGGGTGGGGCATGCCCCACCCCGGAATACACCATCGCCTACACCGGAAATTACACCACGAGCGCGGACGCTAACCGTCCACGGCCTGCTGGTAGCCGGCGTCATAATTGCCCGAGAGCATGCGCTGCCAGTGGCCGACCTGCGCCCGCTTGAGCATCTCGACCTTGCCGTCGCCGCGCAGCATTGGCGCAATCTCGGCGAAACGCCGGTTGTGGTCATAGAAACGATCGAGGATGCCGGGGATCGCGGCCGTCAACAGCGGCGCGACCCGCCGCAGCGCGGCGCACGACATGTCATCAAGACCCAGATATTCCAGCCGCCCAAGGATGTCCGCATCGCTCTCGTTGCGGTAGCTACGCATGGCTCGATGGTCAGCGGACGTCATCCCGGCAAATCCCTTATCAGCACGCGTCCACGGCTGTCAGGATACCGACACGGGACGCCAAACCACTCTTGGCGGCCATGGTTGCACCAGCCGGTTAAAACATGGTTATCCAATTGGATCGCAACGATGATATCGTCCGCACGGCGGATACCGCGGGCCTTGCGCGGCCCGCCCACCCGGCGCTGTCGACCGCCGCGCCCCCTTCGCCCGCCTACCCCTTTGCCCCCGCCCCTTGCCGGGACATGGTGCGCGGGCGGCGGCCTCAGACGTAGGCGGCGAGATCGACCGTGCCGGTGAAGGCCGTCGCCACCGGGCCGCCCATCAGGATGCGGTTGGCCCCGGTGATCTCGATGTTGAGCACGCCGCCGGGCAGGTGCACCGTCACCCGCCGTTCGGTGAGCCTGCGGCGCACCGCCGCCGCCACGGTGGCGCAGGCGCCGGTGCCGCACGACAGGGTGAGGCCGGCGCCGCGTTCCCACACCCGCAGCTTCAGCTCGTTGCGATCGACGATCTGGGCGACATTGACGTTGACCCGCTCCGGGAACAGTGGGTCGCGCTCGATCAGCGGCCCCAGCCGGGCGAGATCGACCTTGGTCACGTCCTCGACGAAAAAGATCACATGCGGGTTGCCGACATTGGCCGCCGAGGGCGCGCCAAGCAGCTCCCAGCCCACCGGCATGGTCAGCGTATCCATCGGCATCGACAGCGGAATATCCTGCCAGTCGAAGCGCGGCACCCCCATGTCGACGGTCGCCGTTCCCGCCTCCAGCGAGGCGGTCAGCAGGTCAGCCTTGGTGCGGATGCGCACCGCCTCGCGGCCCACCAGGGAGGCGACACAGCGGGTGGCGTTGCCGCAGGCGGCAACCTCGCTGCCGTCGGCATTGTAGATGCGCATGAACACGTCCGCCTTCGACCCGTCGTCGGGCGCGGCCTCCATGACGATCAGCTGGTCGCAGCCGATGCCGGTCTGGCGATGGCTCAGGCGCCGCACCATGTCGGTGGTCAGCGCCAGCGGTTGCTCGCGCGCGTCGAAGATCACGAAATCGTTGCCGAGTCCGTGCATCTTGACGAACGAACGAAGGGTGCTGGACGGGGTGCTCATGCTGTCGATTTAGAAGCCGGCGTTACCGATGTCTAGGCGGCGTCGTGCACCACCTGCGCCGGCGCATGCCAGCGGGCCAGCAGCGCTGCCTTGCGTGCCTCGGCCTCGTCCATGCTGGCTTCCTTCACCGGGCCGAAGCCGCGGATCTGGTCCGGCAGGCCGGCGATCTCCACCGCCAGCGCCAGCCGGTCGGCGTCGAGACCGGCCAGCAGTTCGTCCACCAGCGCCTCGTAAGTCGCGATCCACGCCCGTTCACGCCGACGCTCCGCCGTGTAGCCGAACGGATCGAAGGCGGTGCCGCGCAGCCCCTTGAGCCGGGCCAGCAGCCGGAAGGAGCCGAGCGCCCAGCCGCCCACCGCGATCTTGCGCGGCCGGCCGGTGTTGGGATCGAGCCGCGTCAGCAGCGGCGGCGACAGATGCAGCTTGAGTCCCTTGTGGGCAGCGAACTGCGCCTGCAGTGTCTCGGCAAAGCGGCCATCGGTATAGAGCCGCGCCACCTCATACTCGTCCTTGTAGGCCATCAGCTTGAAGGCGTTGTGGGCCACCGTCAGCGCCAGCGCTTGCGACCCCGGCGCCACCGCCTGCTCGGCGGCGCGCACGCGCGCCACCAGGGCAGCGTAGCGCCCGGCATAGGCCGCGTTCTGGTAGGCCGTCAGTTCCTCGACCCGGCGGGCGACCACCTCGTCGAGCGTGGTGGCGACCGGCGCCGGCGCCCGGCCATGAGCCTGCTCGATCAGTCGGCTGACCGCCGCCGGATCGTGCGCCAGCAGGCGCCCAAGCGCGAAGGCACGCCGATTGGACGGAATTGCCACGCCGTTGAGCACGATTGCCTGGTCAAGGCTCTCGAAGCTCAGCGGCACGCGGCCGCGCTGCCAGGCATAGCCCAGCATCATCATGTTGGTGGCGATGGCGTCACCCATGACCGCTACGGCAACCTTCTCGGCGGCGACGAAATCCGACGCCGCCGGATTGGTCGCGCTGGCAATCGCCTTTTCCACCTGGGCCGCCTTGAAGTCGAAGTCGCGGTTGCGGACGAAATCCGCGACCGGCGCGATGGCGCTGTTGACCACTGCCGCGGTCCGTTGCGGGTCCAGCAGGTCCTGGGCGGCCGGTGACGTCGCCGTCACCGCGTCGCAAGCCAGCAGCAGATCGCAGCCGGCGGCGATGATGCGCGGGCTCAGCAGGTCATCGTTGCTGGCACCCAGCCGGACGTGGGAATAGACCGCCCCGCCCTTCTGGGCGAGACCGGCCATGTCGGCGGTGGTCGAGGCCTTGCCGTCGATGTGCGCCGCCATGCCGAGCAGCGCCGAGACGGTGAGCACACCGGTACCACCGATGCCGGTGACGAAGATGTTGTAGTCGCGCTCCAGCGGCGGCAGCGCCGGCAGCGGCACGCCGGCGGCGAAATCGGTGTCCCTGGGCAGCGCCGGCCTGGCGATCTGCGGCCCTTCCACGGTCACGAAGCTGGGGCAGAAGCCCTTGAGACAGGAGAAGTCCTTGTTGCAGCTCGACTGGTTGATGGTGCGCTTGCGACCGAACTCGGTTTCCAGCGGCTCCACCGACACGCAGTTGGACTGCACCGAACAGTCACCGCAGCCCTCGCACACCAGCGGATTGATCATCACCCGCTGGTCGGGATCGGGGAACTGGCCGCGTTTGCGCCGGCGGCGCTTCTCGGCGGCACAGGTCTGGTCGTAGATGATGACGGTGCAGCCCGGCAGCTCGCGGAACTCGCGCTGCAGCCGGTCCATCACCGCCCGCTCGTGCAGCTCGACGCCATCGGGCAGCTTGACGCCGGTGTAGCGCGACAGATCCTCTGTGACGACGGCGATCTTGCGCACGCTCTCGCCCACCAGCTGCTGGGCGATTTCCGGCACCGTCAGCTCGCCGTCGACATGCTGGCCGCCGGTCATCGCCACGGCATCGTTGTAGAGAATCTTGTAGGTGACATTGACCCCGGCGGCGACCGCCTGGCGGATGGCGAGAATGCCGGAATGGAAATAGGTGCCATCGCCCAGATTGCAGAACACGTGCTTGTCGGTGGTGAACGGCGCCTCGCCGACCCAGGTCACGCCCTCGCCGCCCATCTGCGTGAAGGTGTCGGTGTTGCGATCCATCCACAGCGCCATGATGTGGCAGCCGATGCCCGCGAAGGCGCGACTGCCCGCCGGCACCTTGGTCGAACTGTTGTGCGGGCAGCCGGAGCAGAAATAGGGCTTGCGCACCACCGGTGGCGCCACCGCCTTGCGGGCCTTGTCGCGGGCGTTGAAGAATGCCAGCCGCTCGACAATGCGTTCGGAGGAATGAATGCGCGCCAGCCGCCGGGCGATGACATGCGCGATCTCGCCCAGCGTCAGCTCGTTGTCCGGGTGCAGCAGCCAGTCGCCGGCCTCGTCCTGCTTGCCGACCACGCGCGGGCGTACCTTTTCGTCCCAATTGTAGAGCTGCCACTTCAGCTGGTGCTCGATGAACTCGCGCTTTTCCTCGATGACCAGCACTTCCTCCAGGCCTTCGCAGAACTGGCGCACGCCATCGGGTTCCAGCGGCCAGGGCATGCCGACCTTGTAGAGCTTCAAGCCGATGTCGGCGGCCACCTGCTCGTCGATGCCCAGCTCGGCCAGCGCCTGCAGCGTATCGGCGTAGGACTTGCCGGCGGAAATGATGCCGATGCGCGGCCTCGGGCTGTCCCAGATCACCCGGTCGATCTTGTTGGCCTTGGCAAAGGCCAGCGCCGCGAAGCCCTTGTAGAACTGCAGCCGGGAATCCTCCTCGCGCCAGCTGTCGGACAGGCGGATGTGCACGCCCCCCTGGGGCAGTTCGAAATTGGGCACCCTGATCTCGCGCTGCTCCACCGCCAGATCAACGGTGGCGGAGGACTCGACGGTATCGGACGTCACCTTGAGGCCGACCCAGCAGCCGGAATAGCGGGACATGGCGATGCCGAGCAGGCCGTATTCGACGAACTCGTGGACGCTGGCGGGGTAGAGGAACGGCACGAAGGCCGCCTTGAAATTATGGTCCGACTGGTGCGGCAGGGTCGAGGACTTGGCGCCATGGTCATCGCCGACGATGGCCAGCACGCCACCATGCGGCGCGGTGCCGGCGGCATTGGCATGCTTCAGCACGTCCATCGCGCGGTCGAGGCCCGGTCCCTTGCCGTACCAGATGCCGAACACGCCATCGACGGTGGCGCCAGGGCGCAGGCCGACCTGCTGGCTGCCCCAGACCGCGGTCATGCCCAGCTCTTCATTGACGCCCGGACGAAAGACGATGTTGCTGGCCTCCAGCAACTTGCCGGCGCGCCACAGTTCCTGGTCGTAGTTGCCCAGCGGCGAGCCCCGATAGCCGGAAATGAACGCGCCGGTCTTCAGCCCGGCGGCCTTGTCGCGGGCAATCTGGATCAGCGGCAGACGCACCAGCGCCTGCAAACCGCTCATGAACACCGTGCCCGATTCCCGGGTGTATTTGTCGTCGAGCGAGACCACCTTGCCGGTTGATGTCATGGCTTCCTCCCTGCCGATTTATGGCAGCAATACTGCTATAATTTTATTTCACAGTAAAGAGGGAATGTTGCGAGGAGCCTGGTTCCGCTGCGGCGCCATCACCCCCGGCACATGCGCCACGGCGGCCCGACTGATCACCAGACGACGAACCGGGTCCGATATCGGACCAGGAGAGTTTTTTGCACTCGCGGGACGCCCTTGCAACACACTATCAGTAAGCACTAGGGTTGAGCCGGCGCGCTTCGCGGCGGCTGTTTTCCCTTTATCATAATGTCCCTGTTCTGGCGGTGTCCATGCGTCGTGCTGCAACCCTTGCCCTCCTGATGGCGTCGCTCGCCACCCTTGCCGGTTGCAGCGAGGGTGACGCCGGCAAATCGCGCGGCGGCGGCAATGGCGGCGGCATGCCGCCAACGGCAGTGATCGCCACCACCATCGCCGATCATGATTTCGTGGATCGCATCGAGGCCATCGGCACCGCTTATGCCCGTGAGTCGGTGGTCATTTCCGCCAACGTTACCGAGCGGGTGAAGACGCTGCATTTCGACGACGGCGTGCTTGTGCGCAAGGGACAGGTGCTGGCGGAACTGGATCACGCCGAGGAGCAAGGCGCCCTTGTCGAGGCCCGCGCCCGGCTGCGCGAGGCGCAACTGCAACTGGAGCGCATCCAGCAGCTCCAGACGCGCGGCTTCGCCACCAGCGCCCGCCTCGACACGCAGATCGCCGAGCGCGATGCCGCGCGCGGCACCATCGATGCCATTCAGGCCCGTATCGCTGACCGGGTGATCCGTGCGCCGTTCACCGGTATTGCCGGGCTGCGCCGGGTCTCCCCCGGCCTGATTGTCACGGCCGGCACGCCGATCGTGCAGGTCAGCGACATCGCCCAGGTGAAACTCGATTTCACCATTCCGGAGAGTTACCTCAGCGTCGTTCGAGTCGGTCAGGAAGTACGGGCCCGGGCGGCAGCATTCAACAACCAGCCGTTCACGGGCCGGATCGAGGCGATCGACCCGCAGGTCGATGCCGTGACCCGTGCCATCAGCGTGCGCGCCATCATCCCCAACCCCGACTTCAAACTCAAACCGGGCATGCTGCTGACGGTGGACATCGTACGTCAGACCCGGCGGGCACTGGCGGTGCCGGAACTGGCGGTAATCGGCGAACAGGACCGCAAGTTCGTCTATGTCATCGACCCGCAGACCAAGAAGGTGGCCAAGACGCGCATCCTCACCGGCGAACGCGAGCCGGGTTTCGTCGAGGTCACCTCCGGTGTCGGCAGGGGCGCGCTGATCGTCGCCGAAGGCACGGTCAAGATGCGGGACGGATCGCCGGTGACCGTACTGAAAACGGTGAGCGCCGAACCGGGCGTGCCCGGCCGCGCGAGCTGAGGCCGCGTCATGCGTCTTTCCGACATCGCCGTTCGCCGCCCCGTCGCCGCCGCCGTTCTCAGCCTGCTGATTGTCGCCTTCGGCGCCTTGTCCTTCCTGCAGCTGCCGCTGCGCGAATATCCCAACATCGACGTGCCCATCGTCTCGGTGGACGTGACCTACACCGGCGCCGCGGCCGCCGTGATCGAAAGTCGCATCACCCAGGTGATCGAGGATCGCCTGTCCGGCATCGAGGGCGTGAAGGCGATCACGTCGTCGAGCCGCGACGGCCGCTCGGATATCAGCATTGAGTTCGACATCAACCGCGACATCGACGATGCCGCCAATGACGTGCGCGACCGGGTGTCGGGCGTGCTCGACAACCTGCCGGAGGAAGCCGACCCTCCCGAGGTCAGCAAGGTCGACGCCGACGCCCAGCCGATCATGTTTGTTGGCTTCTTCAGCTCGAAGCACAATCAGCTCGAACTGACCGACTATGCCGACCGGTATATCGTCGACCGCTTCAGCGCGCTGAGCGGCGTTGCCCAGGTGCGCATCTTCGGTCAGGCCCGCCCCTCAATGAGGGTTTGGCTTGACCGCCAGCGCCTCACCGCCTTCGGCATGACGACGGTGGATGTCGAAGCGGCGCTGCGGCGGCAGAATGTCGAGCTGCCGGCGGGGCGCATCGAGTCCCGCGATGTCAACCTGACGGTGCGTGTCGCCCGCCCCTACACCACGCCTGAGGAATTCGCCCAGCTGGTGATCGGCCGCGGCACCAACGGCTATCTGGTCCGTCTGGGCGATGTCGGCCGGGTCGAGGTCAGCGCCGAAAATCCCTACACCGGCTTCCGCGGCAACGGCCAGGCAATGGTCGGTCTTGGCATTGTTCGCCAGTCCAACGCCAACACGGTGGCGGTCGCCCACGCGGTGCGGGCGCTGATCCCCGAAGTCAACCGCACCCTGCCGGAAGGCATGGAAATCAGCGTCAATTTCGATTCCTCGGTGTTCATCGACGAGTCGATCAAGAAGGTCTACCACACGCTGGCCGAGGCCGCGGTACTCGTGGTTGTGGTCATCTTCCTGTTCCTGGGGTCGGTGCGCGCCACCTTGATGCCGGCGCTCGCGGTGCCGATCAGCCTCGTTGGCGCCTTCATCGTGCTGGCGGCCCTGGGCTATTCCATCAACCTGCTGACCCTGCTGGCGCTGGTGCTGGCCATCGGCCTTGTTGTCGACGACGCCATCGTCGTGCTGGAGAACGTCTACCACCGGATCGAGAATGGCGAGACGCCGCTGGTCGCCTCGTTCAGGGGCGCAGGCCAGGTCAGCTT
>CAUJIW010000076.1 GCA_963205175.1 Pseudomonadota bacterium | reverse complement strand
CATCCCGGCCCGCCCGGACGACGGTTCGCCGGATGATGGTTCGGGCGAGCACCTGGAGGGTTACTGGTGGGTGCACCACTGGAACCGCCTCGACATTTACGACATCGAGCGCTCGGTCTCGGACTTTCGCTGGAGCATCGATGGACAACGGAAAATTTTCAGGCATTGGCAGCGCCTTTGCCTGACCGTGCCGTCGGTCAGCGACCACCTGTTCGGCATAACGGGCTTGATCGGCAGGCGGTTTATTTCACCGCAGCTGCGGGATGCCATCGTTGCCTCGGGGCTGGCCGTCCCTGTTTTCGAGACGCCGCTGGTGCCGGCATCGCAAAAATATCATCGCGCCGCTTTCGAGGTACTGAAAAAGCCCTACGGCGCTTGAGTCGCGTCGCGCCAGCCGACCCTTGTCGCCCCGCATTCAACAGTCGTCATGTCCGGGCGTGTTCCCTGGCATCCACGGGCGGCGGTTCCACCGGCGGCGGGCTGTCCGGCGAGGGCGGTGTTCGCGTGGATGGCCGGGACACGCCCGGCCATGACGGAGAAGGGGCCGCCGTCCGCCCTTCGACAAGCTCAGGACGAACGGCATCTGGCGCCACCCCGGGCGGCAGGGAGGGAAAGAGCGATCGGGAGGGATGGGGGCGTTGGCCTGGCCGGGGGGGTCAGTAATTGAGGTCGGCGAGCACGAACAGGGTGATGATGACGGCAAGCGCCAGCCCGCCCAGCACCAGCAGCCGCTTGTCGGTCCCCAGGGTCGGCCGGTTTTTCTTCTTCCTGCTCATGGGCCCGAGGCTAGCGCGGCGACGGCCGGGTTTCAACCGCCGGGGCGGATGGTGTCCGGGGCGCCGGTCAGTCCAGCACCTCGTCGACCCACGCCGGCACCAGCTGGCTGGCGGGGCCGTGGCGGGCCTCGCGGAACCAGCCGGTGCCGCCGGAGGGTTCGAGGTTGAGCTCCAGGCTGTGGGCGCGGCCATGGTAGCGTACCGTCGAGATGAAGCCGGCGGCGGGGTACACGTTGCCCGAGGTGCCGATGGAGACGAACAGGTCGCAGCGCGCCAGCGCCGCCTCGATGGTCTCCATGCCGTAGGGCATCTCGCCGAACCACACGATGTCCGGCCGCAGGTGGCCGGCGCGGCCGCACGACGGGCAGCGGCTGTCGTCGTCGAGGTCGGCGGTCCAGCCGCTGCGCGCGTCGCACGCCAGACACCACGCCTTGTTCAGCTCGCCGTGCATGTGCAGCAGCCGGCGGGCGCCGCCGCGCTCGTGCAGATCGTCGACATTCTGCGTGACGATCAGCAGCTCGCCGTCGAACGCCGCGTCGAGCCGGGCCAGCGCCACATGGGCCGGGTTGGGCGCGACCCTGGCCAGCCCGGCGCGGCGCTGGTTGTAGAACTGCTGCACCAGCGCGGGGTCGCGGGCGAACGCCTCCGGCGTCGCCACGTCCTCCACCCGGTGGCCCTCCCACAGGCCGTCGGGGCCGCGGAAGGTCGGCACGCCGGACTCCGCCGAGATGCCGGCGCCGGTGAGGATGACGATCGATCTGTACTTTGCCATACGGCTCTTTTAACTGGCCGCGACGGATTTTGAAGGGAGCGCGTGGGCATGACGGCACAGGTCGGGACGGCGGAGAACGGGACCCCGCGGGTCGGCAGGGTCCGCATCGGTCTCGTCGGCGCGGCCGGCCGCATGGGCCAGGCGCTGGTCGAGGCGGTGACGGCGGAGCCGCGCGCCGCGCTCGCCGGTGGCGTCGATCGCCCCGGCCACCCCCTGACCGGCCAGCCGCTGACCGGACAAGGGATGGCCTCGGGCGTCACCTTGACGCTGGGCGACGATGCGGCGGCGCTGGCGGCGGTCAGCGACGTGCTGATCGATTTCTCCAGCCCCCGGGCGCTGGCGGCCAATCTGGCGCTCGGCGTGCCGCTGGTGGTGGGCACCACCGGGCTGGAAGCCGCCGACCATGCCGCTATCGATGCCGCCAGCCAGCGCCAGGCGGTGCTGCAGTCGGCCAACATGAGCCTCGGCGTCAATCTGCTGGCCAGCCTGGTGCGTCAGGCCGCCGCCCGGCTGGGCGAGGACTGGGACATCGAGGTGCTGGAAATGCACCACCGCCACAAGGTGGACGCGCCGTCGGGCACCGCGTTGCTGCTCGGCCGCGCCGCCGCCGAGGGTCGCGGCATCGACCTTGAGGCCCGCTCGGTGCGGGTGCGCGACGGCATCACCGGCGCCCGCACCGCCGGCGACATCGGCTTTGCCACCCTGCGCGGCGGCTCGGTGCCCGGCGACCATACGGTGATCTTCGCCGCCGACAACGAGCGGCTGGAGCTCAGCCACTTCGCCCAGTCGCGGGCGATCTTCGCGCGCGGCGCGGTGGCGGCAGCGCTGTGGCTGGCCGGCCGGCCCGCCGGTCGCTATTCGATGGCGGATGTGCTGGATCTTTAAGGCGCGCCCCGTTCCGGCGCCCGCCGCGCCGGGTTGAACCCGGCCGGCCGCGACCGGTCCCGCCTTGCTTCGCCCCGCCGGGCTCAGCCGCCGCGCAGGGCGTCGAGCCGTCGGGCGAGCCCGGCCTCGATCTCCTGGCCCACCTCCACCCGTTCGGCCGGCGACAGGAAGCTGCCCAGCGTCATCGAGCGGCCGTGGCTGCGCACCAGCAGGCGGTTCTCGTCCTCGTTGAGCTGCTCCAGATGCACCTTCAGCCAGCCGGCCTGGAAGCTGGTGGTGCGCGCGGCCCCGGTGTGCAGCACCTCGTGGACGGTGAAGGCGGCCTCGTCGAGGCGGATGTCCTCGAACCGCTCGGCGGCGCGGTAACTGGCGCGAAACGCCCAGTAGAGCACCGCCACGTCCAGCACCATGAAGGCCATCACCGGCCAGGCGCCCAGCGCCAGGAAGCGCAGGCCGGCCAGCAGGCAGATGATCGACGTGCCGACCATCAGCCAGCGGAACTGGCGCGCGTCGAGCGAGCGGTGCGGCCGCAGGCGCAGGTTGAGGAACAGGGTTTGACCGTGCATGGCGCGCAGACTAATCCGGTTGCCACGGCAAGCCAACAGGGCGCGCGCTGCCGGCCGGCCGGCCGTGCTGTCGTGCCGCAGGGGGCCGGCGCCTCCCACAACAACCCCGCCCGCAGGGATCGCCCGCATGGCCCCACCGCCCAAAACGCCCGCCTCCAGGAACGCCGCCGGGAAGGCCGCCGGGCTCAAGGCCCGCAAGCCGTCCGCCAAACAGTCCACCAAGCCGGCCACGCTGAGCCGTGCGCGCATCGAGGAACTGTTCGCCCGCCTGGCCGCCGCCAACCCGGAGCCCAGGTCCGAGCTGGAGTATGTCAACGTCTACACCCTGCTGGTCGCGGTGGTGCTGTCGGCCCAGGCGACCGACGCCGGTGTCAACAAGGCGACCCGGGCGCTGTTCGCGCAGGTGCAGACGCCGCAGCAGATGCTCGACCTCGGGCTCGACGGGCTGAAGGCGCACATCAAGACCATCGGCCTGTTCAACCCCAAGGCGAAGAACGTCATCGCGCTGTCCGAGATACTGGTGCGCCAGCATGGCGGCGCGGTGCCGCGCGACCGGGCGGCGCTGGAGGCGCTGCCGGGGGTGGGGCGCAAGACCGCCAACGTCGTGCTCAACATCGCGTTCGGCGAGGAGACCTGCGCGGTCGACACCCACATCTTCCGCGTCGCCAACCGCCTCGGCCTGGCGCCCGGAAAGACGCCGCTGGCGGTGGAACTGGCGCTGGAGAAGGTGCTGCCCAAGGCCTACCGCCGCCATGCCCACCACTGGCTGATCCTGCACGGGCGCTACATCTGCAAGGCCCGCGCGCCGGCCTGCCCCGTCTGCCCGATCGCCGATCTGTGCGGCTACACCGCCAAGGTGCTGGCCTGAGCGGGTACGGGGCCTGAGCGGGTGGGTCAGCCGCCGGTGACGCGCTGGCCATTCAGCCGCGGTTCAGCCCCTTCTGCCTAGCCTCGCTGCTGCTAGACTGTCGCCTCGCCCTGCCGGGGGCGACCAGAACGGGAGTTGCGCCATGACCAGACTGATCCTTGCCACTACCGCGTCGCTGCTGCTGGGCGCCAGCCTGGTGCAGGCCGCCGAACCGGCCGCCGCCCCGGCGCCCAAGGCCGAGGCCCCCAAGACGGTCGACTGCCTCGACCTGATCCAGATCGACCGCACCCAGGTGCTCGACGACCAGACCATCCTGTTCCACATGAAGAACCGGAAGATCTGGAAGAACACGCTGCCCTACAGGTGCCCGCAGCTCGGCTTCGAGAAGGCGTTCAAGTACAAGACGTCGATCGGCCGTATCTGCAACGTCGACATGATCACCGTGCTGCACACCGGCGGCGGCATCATGGAAGGCGCCACCTGCGGTCTGGGCACGTTCGAGGCCTATACCCCGCCGCCCAAGGGCGAGAAGGCGGGCAAGACGAAGGACGGCAAGGATGCCCCGGCCGCCGAGGCCCACAAGGACCACCACTAAGCGCGCGACCGCCAGGGCGCCCGGTGGGGGCCGGCCCTGGTGCTCAGGTGGCGTGCGGCCGGCAAACTGTGCTGGCCGCTGCACTTTCCGCTTGGCCTTTGCCCGGCTGATCTGATAACCCATGCCCGACCGTGAGCGCGCACCCGTAGCTCAGCTGGATAGAGCGTTGCCCTCCGAAGGCAAAGGCCACACGTTCGAATCGTGTCGGGTGCGCCATTTCGGTTCAAAGGCACGAACGCCTAGCACCGCCGCCTCTACGCCAGAGGCGGCGGTTAGGGTTCGGAGCAGTTCGCTCCGCAGTCCACGGATGCGGACCTCCTTCCGGCTCACCACTTCAACCCGCTGCGCGACCGCGCGAACCTGATCGCGAGCGAACGTCCCATCGCCGTTCCGCAGCTTCTTGCGCAGGGCCGCCGCAAACGCCCGGAGGGTTTCCGGCGTGATCGCTGGGCCGATCTTTACGATATGCGCCAAGGCGCGTTCGGAATCGCCCTTGGCCTGGTCGCGCGTCGCGGTCAGCTCGGTGATGCGATCCTTGAGCGATGGATCGTTCACGTCGATCACGCCGTTCTCGATCGCGTCATAGAGGCGCTTGAGCTTCGCTTCGGCCTCGGTCGCGCGCCGTTCAAGATCGGCGACATGCTCGCGGCGCTGGTTCACCCACTCGTCGCGCCGTTCGAGGATCTGATCCATCAGAGCTTCGAGCCGCGTAGGATCAAGCAGCCGTGCCTCGAGATGATCGACCACGGCCTCATTGAGCCGGTCCATCGGCACCGTGATGCCGGGGCAGCCGGTCGCGCCCTGCCGCGCCTTCGTCGAGCAGGTGTAATAGCGATACTCCCTCCCGACACTGCTGGTGCCCGTGCGCAGCGTCATCGCGCCGCCGCAGCACGCGCAGAAGCAGATGCCGGTGAGCAGCGTCGGGCCGCCCACTGCCATCGGCGCCATCATCTTCGGGCTGCGCGCCTTGAGCGAGCGCTGCACGGCCTCGAACTGGGCTTCCGACACGATCGCCGGCACTTCCATGACGGCGTGCTCGCTCTCCGGCTTCGGCGTCTTCGTCTTGTGATCGCGGGTGTTGAAGCGGTGCTGGCCGATATAGGTCGTGCGGGTGAGCACCTGATGCACCGCGCCCAAGCCCCACCGACCGCCGTCGCGGGTGCGGATGTTGTTCTCGTTGAGCCAGGTCGCGATCGACTTGAGGCCCATCGGCCCTTTGTTATCGACGCCGTTCAATGCCATCCGGTAGATGCGCCGCACCGTCTCGGCCTGGATCGGGTCGATCTCCAGCTTCTTCTTGATCTTCGCGCCGCGCTCGCCGGCCGCGACCACGCGATAACCGATGGGCGCCCGCGCGCCGTTCCAGAAGCCTTGTCGGGCGTTCTCCTTCATCGCTCGCAACGTGTGCTTGCCGTTCTCCTTCGACTGATACTCATCGAACAGCGTCATGATCTGACGCATCATCACGCTCATCGGATCGTCGCCCAAATCCTGTGTGATGGAGATCAGCCGCACACCGTTCTTCGCCAGCTTGCGAACGTAGAACTCGAACTGGAACTGGTCGCGAAAGAACCGCGAGAAGCTGTGGACGAGAATGACGTTGAACGTCGGCGGCTTCACCATCGCCGCGTCGATCATCGCCTGGAAAGCTGGGCGACGATCATCGGTCGCGGTGTTGCCCGGCTCGACGAACTCCGCGGCGACCTCCCAGCCGCGCGACAGGCAGTAGCCTTCGATCTGGCGGCGCTGGTCGGGAATCGACAGATCGCTATCGGCCTGCCGACCCGTCGAGACGCGCAGGTAGAGCGCCGCGCGAGCGGTCGCCACGACTGGCGCCTCATCCTCATTTCGTCGCACGGCGGCGCTGGTCATGACGCTTCACTCCTCACTTCACGGCAGCGGCCCGAACAGCTTGTCCAGCTCTTGCCGCATATGGCCTTCGATCGCGCGCAGTTCGGCGTCGCCGATCGGAACTTGCTCCGGCCAGTCATCGGTGACGACGATTGGCCCATCATCTTCGCGCGACCGGCGCGAAGCCCGGCGCGGCGCGGCGCGATTGGTGTAGTCGTGCAAGTCATCCGGGCTTTCGGCCCAGCGACGAGGCGTGCGGCGGCGGAGCTTGCGAGGAAGGGCCATCCCGACACGCTGCGACGCGACCGCGCCGCGTGCAAAGCCTCTGTGGCGGCGTAGCGCAGATAGGGGCGCGCTGCGGCGGGCGTCATGCTGCGCCCCACGGATCGACGACCGTGATCCCGCAGTCGGCGAAATCGCGGACGTTGCGAGTCGCCAGCCGCGCGCCGCGCGAGCGCACGATGGCGGCAATCTGCGCGTCGATCTGGCTGATCGGTTTGCCACCGTGTTTCCGACCGGCGGCGATCTCGGGATAGGCCGCGGCGGCATCGGTATCGAACGGCAGGACGCGCCCCGCCAGATCGACATCGAACATCGGACGCGCGGCCGCCAGCAGATCATCGCGGCGGCGTCCCTCGGGGAGCAGCGCCAATCCGTAGAAGATTTCCGCCTGGGTCAAGGTCGTCGTGAACACCCCCGCCATCGGTTGCTCGGCGATCCACGCCATGACCTTCGGGTCAGGTTCGCGCCGCATCAGCTCGGAAATGACGTTGGTGTCGAGGACGATCATCAGCCGAAGTCCACCGGCTCGCGGATCGCTTCGCGCGGCACGTCAGGCAGATCGACGCCGCCCAGCGGGCCGAAGCGTTCGTGGATTGCCTGACCAAGATTGCGAGGGCGAGGATCGTCAGTGGAGAGCGCCGAGCGCAGGATGTCCCGCGCCTCGTCTTCCATCGAACGGCCATTGACGGCCGCGCGCACGCGAAGGCGCTTCTTGATCGCATCGTCGATGTTTCGGATCGTCATCACCGCCATATGCACCTCCATAAGTCACTGACTTCATATTAGTCGATGAAGGTGAAAATTGCAAGATGGGTTGGCGCCTCCCTTCGGGACCGCCGCTCTATCTTCGCTGCGCTTCGACCGAACCCCTGAAGGGTTTCGGCCCTGCCGGGTGACGATCAGCATGGCGAGGCGGCGCTGGCGCGCCGGTCGGTCAATCCGCCCCTGCGGATTGTAACTGTTCTGAGGTGCGGAGATCGGGCCAGGGCTGCGCCGGCCCGATCGCATTGTTTGTAGCTCTCCCCGTCGGTGGGGTGGGCGACGCTTCCCTTTAGGCCCGCCGCGCCGGGCCGCAACGCGCGGTAAGCCGCGCTTACCTCCTCTGCGTTCCGGCCCTTCGGGTGCGCCCCGGCTCCGCCGGCGGGCCTGCCGGTCCGCTCCTTCGCCGCCCACCCCATTCCGGGGTGAGTGCGGTTTGAAGGAGAAATGTGATGAACGCTGTTACCGAAACCGTAGCCGCCGAGCCTGTGTCGGGCGTCGAGATTTTCGTGCCGCTCGCCAAGCTCAAGAAGTCCCCGCGCAATGCCCGCAAGGTGCCGCATGGGGAGGCCGCTATCGAGGCGCTGGCCGCTTCGATCCAGCACAAGGGGCTGATCCAGAACCTTGTCGTGGAGCCCGAGACCAAGGAGGACGGGACGCCGACCGGCTATTACCTCGTCACCGCAGGCGAGGGCCGCAGGCTGGCGATGCTGCTGCGCGCCAAGCGCAAGCAGATCAAGAAATCCGAGCCGGTGCGCTGCTGGCTCGATACCGCCAATGACCCGTCCGAGATCAGTCTGGACGAGAATGTGACCCGGACCCCGATGCACCCCGCCGATCAGTTCGAGCGGTTCCGCGAGCTTGCGGACGGCAAGGGCTGGGGCGCGGAGGAAATCGGCGCGCGGTTCGGCGTGTCGGCGGGCGTGGTGAAGCAACGCCTTCGCCTTGGCGCCGTCTCCCCGAAGCTGTTGCAGGTCTATCGCGAGGACGGCCTTACGCTCGATCAGCTTATGGCCTTCGCCATCACCGAGGACCATGCTCGGCAGGAACAGGTTTTCGAGGGTCTGCATCACAACCGCGAACCGTGGATCATCCGGCGCGACATGACCGCTGCCAACGTCCCGGCGACCGACCGGCGCGCGGTGTTCGTCGGAGCCGACGCCTATGTCGAGGCGGGCGGCAACATCCTCCGCGACCTGTTCAGCGAGGACCGGGGCGGGTTCTTCGAGGATGCAGGCTTGCTCGACATGCTCGCCATCGAGAAGCTGCGCGAGGTCGCAGGTGAGGTCGAGGCCGAGGGTTGGAAATGGGCCGAGGCTCATATCGACTACCCCCACGCCCACGGGATGCGGCGCTTCTATCCGCAAACCGTTCCGCTGTCCGACGAGGACGAGGCGCGGTTGGAGGCGCTGTCCGCCGAGCATGACGAGCTTGCCGAAGGCTATTCGTCCTATGACGAAATGCCCGAGGACGTGGCGGCCAAGCTGGAGGCGGTGTCCGACGAGATCGACGCCATTTCCGAGAGGCGTTCGGCCTACGACGCCAATGTGATCGCGCATGGCGGCGCGTTCGTCGTGCTGCACCATGACGGCAGCGTTCGGATCGAGCGCGGTTTCGTTCGGGCCGAGGATGAGGCGCTGGCGGACCCCCAGCCCGAGCAGGAAGCCGAGGGCGATGCCACCGACCCGCAGACCGGGGAGCGCGAGCAGCCGGAGGACGGCGACGAGGACGCGCAGGAGATCGAGGAGGACGAGGAACCGGGCAAGCCCATTTCCGACAGCCTCACTCGCGACCTGTCCGCCTATCGGACGCTGGCGCTTCGCGTGGCCTTGGCCGACCAGCCGGATACGGCGTTGATCGCGCTGACCCACACGCTCACCGCGCAACTGTTCTACAGCTATGCGGAGGCGGGTTGCCTTGAGGTCCGTCCGACCGTGACCCCTTTGGGGAGCCACGCGGACGGGATCGAGAACACTCCCTTGGCGGCGCGGGCTAGCGAGGCGCATGAAGCGTGGGCCGAGCGGATGCCGCGCGACGTGGCCGACCTGTGGAGCTTCATCGTCAATCTGGACGACGAGAAGCGGTTGGCGTTGCTGGCGCATTGCGCGGCCCGCACCGTCAACGCCCTGCGGCTGCCGTGGGACCGCAAGCCTCGGACGCTGCAAACCGCCGACCGGCTGGCGAGCGCGCTGGCGCTGGACGTGGCGAAGGACTGGACGCCCACCGTGGACAGCTACCTTGGCCGCGTTACCAAGGCGCATATCGTGGAGGCCGTGACCGAGGGCGTTTCGGAGGATGCCGCGCGCTGTATCGCGGACATGAAGAAGCCGGAGATGGCGCAAGCCGCCGAGCAGCTTCTGGCCGGGACCGGCTGGCTTCCCGCAGTGCTGCGGACCCCGCAGCCGGAAGCGGAGCAGCCCGCCGAGGCCAGTGCGAGCGCGCCGCAGGACGCGGACGAGGAAGGCATCTACGCCGTCGCTGCCGAATAGCGGCACTTGGGCCGGGGCCGTGCGAGCGGTCCCGGCTTTCTTCGGAACGACCAAAAAAAATTGCGGCCGCGCCCCTGATCGGGCGCGGCCGCTTGGTGTCGGCTCCGGTGCGCCCGCCGCTCGGGCAGAGCGGGGGCGCTTGGAGGCGTGTCAAGAGAGGGCGTCGCACCATGCCGGTTCAACAGGTGTTTACCGATCCCGTGAGCAGGGTCGCCGTTGGCGATAAGCACGCACCAAGCGGCCGGGATCTTCCACCGTGGCGCTGACATGCCCCGCCGTCCATCTAGGGCGGCGCGCTGCCGGACTGCCGCATCATGTCAGTGTGGCAGAGTTCAGGCGATGAGAGCGGACACGGTTTGAGCTGGTCCGGCCGGATAGGCGGCATGGGTTTGGCAGTGCGGGGTCGCCACAGCATTCCATCCTCGCATCGGCGCGACCGCATGGCCTCTCGATTGGCTTGATCTAACCGGGGCCGGCTTCGCCTTGCTCGGCCTGGCGCAACGCCGCCGCGCGGCTTTTTTCCGCCGCCTTCGGCTTTGCATCGCGAAACAAAAAAGCCGCGCGTCGCCATCCTCCGCTGTGCTCCGGCCGCAAGCGGTGCGCGTCCGATCATCCCCGCTTCACCGATCGCCATCGAGGCCGCGGCAGTCGCGGTCCGAAAGCGAAAGGAACTTCGACATGGCGATCATCGGCACCTTCACCCAGGCGGACAACGGCACCTTCACCGGCACCATCACCTCCGCGACTCTCAAACTCAAGGCGACTCTCCGCCCCATCGACATCGAAGGCGACAAGGCGCCCAACTACCGACTCCTGGTCGGGACGGTCGAATGCGGCGCAGGTTGGAAGAAGACCAGCCGCCAAGAGCGCGACTACATCTCGGTCAAGTTCGACGATCCGACCTTCCCGGCGCCGATCTACGCCACCCTGTCCGAGACCGACACCGCTGGCGAATACGCGCTCATCTGGTCTCGCTGACCCCCAACGGCGCCCCCGCTCCACCTGAGCGGGGGCGCCTTGTCATGCCTCTTCTGGGCCATGAGAGACGGACGGGCTGGAGGCCCGGCATCGTCTGTGAGGTGCTTGGGGCGCTGCCCCCAGCGCCCTTCGGAGCGGCTTCCGCCCAGCTTCCTCCACGCGCGAGCGCGTTCCGTGCAGCCGGTTCCCCGCGAAGCCGCCCACTCCGGTTGCACCCCCGGTCTCGCCGACGGGCAGGGTTTCAGCGCGGCGCTCCGCTGCGCGGAAACCCAAGCCCAAAGGAGGCCAAAATGCACTACCAGCTTGCCACTCGGTTCGGTCGCAACGCCCATCAGATCAGCGGCCGGGAGCCGCTCGATAACGAGGCGCTGTATCGGCACGTCCCGTCAATCTTCGCCCGCGAGGCGCACGACAGCCGTTCGGATCGCTATGTCTATGTCCCCACCATCGACATCGTAGAGGGGCTGCGTCGGGAAGGATGGTCGCCGTTCTTCGCGGTCCAGTCCGTTCCGCGCGACGGCAGCCGCCACGGCCACGCCAAGCACATGCTGCGCCTGCGCCGGGATGACGGCATCGGCAAGCCCGAGGCCGCAGAAGTCATCATCGTGAACAGCCATGACGGGACCAGTGCCTATCAGATGTTCGCCGGGATGCTGCGTTTCGTCTGCACCAACAGCATGATCGCGGGCGAGCGGTTTGAGGAGGTGCGCGTTCCCCATAAGGGCAACATCGAGCACGATATCATCGAAGGCGTTTACACCGTCGCCGAGGACTTCCCCCGGCTGATCGACGCCAGCGAGTCGATGAAGGCGATCCAGCTTTCGCCGGATGAGCAGCGCTTGCTCGGCGAGGTTAGCCTTGTTGCTCGCTATGGCGACGACGAAAGCCCGATTCGGCCCGAGCAGATCATTGAGCCGCGCCGCCGCGAGGATGTAGACCGCAGCCTGTGGACCACATTCAACGTCATTCAGGAGAATGTCGTTCGTGGCGGGTTGCATGGCCGCAAGCGCAATGCGGAGGGCCGTATCCGCCGCGTGCAAACCCGCGCCATCAACGGCATCGACCAGAACGTGACGCTTAATCGCGCGCTCTGGACGCTGGCTGAGGGGATGCAGCGCCTCACGGCCGCCTGACTGTTCCCCGCCGCTGGGCCGGAGTTCCGGCCCTGCGGTTTTGCCGCTTGCGCGCCGATCCGCGGCGCCGGATCGGCAGCGGCCGCGCGTCCCAAAGGTCCGCGCGGCCGCATGGGCGCGCTCACCGGGCTGGCGCCCGGCTCGCGGTGGGTAGTGGTAAAATCCCCAGCGCTGCCTTAAAAGGGCGATGGGCTGCTACGCGGCAGCCTGGGGTGTGGAAACCCCACGTTTAGCGGTTCGGCACCGGCCGTAACGGTGCCGCAATCCTTGACCACGCGGTCGGGGAGCCTGTGACGTATGTCCAGGCGCTCCGGTGCTAAAGGTCACAGGAACCGTCTAAACGCGGTTTTCCAACTCCCCGATCAGGGTTCAGGAGCTGTTTGCGGGGGCGCACCGCAAACCAGCAGCCCCTGTGAGTGTGCAGTAGGCAATGCAGATTCCGCGCGCAATTATGCCTGGCAAGCACGTCGAAAATGCTCGGCATTGTCCTATTGGTTAACGCGGACGGGAAGCCAAGGGCATGGTGGTCAAGATGAGATTCGATGATCGGGCGCCCGATTCACCACAACTCACCAGCTATGACGAAGGTCATCTGGCAGATTATCTGCGCTTGCTCGACGCCGACGCCGATGGGGCCGATTGGCGCGAGGCTGCGAGGCTGATCTTCGGCATCGACACGACCGCCGAGCCGGATCGCGCGAAGACGATGCACGACTCTCACTTGGCCCGCGCGCGGTGGATGACTGAGGTTGGCTACGCTCATCTGCTCGGCTGTCAGCGCCCGCTAAACTGTTAAGATTTAACTCCAATCTGGATCGAGTTCCGGGGGTAATTGCTCCGCTCGCACGGCATGGTTGTGCGCGATCTTCGCCCTAGCAAACGTCAGTGGCGACCGGGATGTTCGGTGCTCCGAAATCGTTAGCGTCCGCGCTCGTGGTGTAATTTCCGGTGTAGGCGATGGTGTATTCCGGGGTGGGGCATGCCCCACCCCGGAATGCGGCGTCGCTGGTGGCCACCGGGTTCATCGTTATGGTGGAGTTTGCACACTTCAACCGT
>CAUJIW010000075.1 GCA_963205175.1 Pseudomonadota bacterium | reverse complement strand
ACGGTTGAAGTGTGCAAACTCCACCATAACGATGAACCCGGTGGCCACCAGCGACGCCGCATTCCGGGGTGGGGCATGCCCCACCCCGGAATACACCATCGCCTACACCGGAAATTACACCACGAGCGCGGACGCTAACGGGCGGTCTTTTCCTCACTCGCGCGCAAGTGATGGGAATGACACGCCAAAGCGACACATGGCAGCTCACTTTACCTCAAGAGACCGTGCGGTGTCGCATTGTCGTCAACGCAGCCGGAGCATGGGCCGATCACATTGCCGCCCTGGCCGGCCAGGCACGTTCATTGGTTCAGCCGATGCGGCGTACAGCGGTACTGGTCGATGTTCCACCCGGTACCGCCATCGAGACCTTTCCCCTCGTGATCGACATTGACGAAGAGTTTTATTTCAAGCCGGACGCCGGCTTGCTGCTGGTCTCACCGGCAGATGAAACGCCCTCCGATCCTTGCGATGCCCAGCCGGAGGAGTGGGATATCGCCGTTGCCATCGATCGCCTGATGAATGCCACCTCGCTTAAGGTCCAACGCGTCCGACACGCCTGGGCAGGACTGCGAAGCTTCTCGCCGGACCGGACCCCCATCGCTGGTCCAGATCCCGAGCTGCCGGCCTTTTTCTGGTGTGCCGGCCAGGGCGGCTATGGCATTCAAACCGCGCCTGCATTGGCACGTCTGCTTGCCAGCAGGATCAGATGCGAACCGTGCCCGGCAGACATTGTCGCCGAAGGCCTTTCGTTTGGGGACCTCGATCCCGCTCGACCATCTCTGGCAACGTGAACTCCCCGCTGATGCTGACCGTTATGGTCATCTGACAGCCTACACCATGGGACCAGGCGGGCATTGTGCCGCAATGTCCGTCCCGAATGCACCTATCCGGGGTCATTCAGACCGGCAACAGACGTGGACGGGGGGCAACGCGCTCGCGCACCGCGGACCTGACCGACAAGCACAACACCGACTACGCCAAACATCAAGCCGCCCGCCAGGAGGAAGGTTAACCGCATCCCGGCCGCGATGGCGACTTCAGATGCGCGGACGAACTCGTCCGTCCCCACGCCCAGGGCAAACAGGGCGCTCAAGAGCCAGGCGCCCGCGATCAAACCGATGTTGCGCGACAGGTTAAGTGCTCCTGCAACCGTGCCCCGCCGGCACCGACAGCGCGGCGCTGGCCCGGCTGTATTGTTGGCCGTCTGAAACAGCTGATAGCCCGGCGTCACCACCAACCCGCCATGACCCCCTCGCGGGCCAACAGATATTCGACGATCGCGCCGATCTCAGTCAGCACCAGCGCGCCGTCGGTGATCACCGGCGCGGTGCCCGAGGGATGGAGCTGACGATAGGCCTCGGCCGCCGTCGGCGTGATGGGGTTACGCTGATGCAGCACTAGTTCGCAGGGAAGCTCCAGCGCCTCGCACGGCCATACGGTGCGGTCGGATTGCGACACCCTGAGATGATGAAACGTCAACATATTCACTCCCTGTCGCAGGCACGCCCGGCCATTCTCGGCCTGCCGACAAGGATATTAGATCGCGCACGATTACCTCCAGCCCCCCGGCTTTGCTTTTGTGTGTGGGGGGCTCAGTGGCCGCCACGCAGCGTCGTCGACGGGGTCTGGCCGAACATCAGCTGGTAGTCCCGCGCGAACTTGCTCAGGTGGGAGAAGCCGCAGGCCAGGGCGATATCGGTCACCGACCGGCCCGTTCGGGCCGCCGCCCGCAACGCCTCGTGCGCCGCGCGCAGCCGCAGCGTCTTGAGATAGGCCATCGGCGTGGTGCCGAGATGATCGCGAAAGCCGCCATGCAGGCTGCGCCGGCTGACACCGCAGACAGGCACCAGATCATCAAGGCTGATATCCTCGTCGAAATGCTCGGCGAGATAATGTTGCGCCCGTCGGACATAATAGGGCAGCGCCCGCTCGTCGGAGCGCACATAATCAAGCTGGTGGCTGTTGGGCACATAAGCCAGCAGCGTAGCGAGGAAGCTCTCCTCGATGCCACGCCGCACCACCGGGTTGGCCAGCCGGTTGCCCGGCGCCGCCAGCTCGCCCACCAGCGCGTTGATGGCGCAGGCGATATTGGCCGCCTCGGCATCCAGCATCACCGGTTCGCCGGTGAAGTCGATCAGTCGCTGGCGCTGCACGCCGATCTGCGACCACAAGGTACGCTCCAGCGCCTCCCGCTCGACCCGGATCATCAGCTGGACATAGCCCGGCAGCAGTCGCTGGCGGAAGCCATGCTGCGGCCGCACGGCGAACAAGCGCTGCGCGTTCATGGTATAGGAGCGCGAGGCCTGACCGACCTCGCACTCGCCGGCCAGCGTCAGCTGGAAGCCGTAGAAGTTCTCGAACGGCGGTGTCTCCACCACCACTTCCTGATTGTAGCGCACCATTTCCAGACTGAAGCTGGAGAAGGGCAGCCGGGCATGCAGGCATTCGAACGGCTGGCTGGCATCGCGCGGCTGCATCCGGTGCGGCAGGAACACATCGTCCATGCGCTGGCGCACCGCCGAGACATCGTGTGACTGGTAGAGGCCACCACGGTGCGCGGCGACGCCGGCCAGGATGCCGGAAAACGAGTCGTCAAACCCTGCATCGATGGATAACGGGTGCAGCATCGTACCCCTTCCCTTCACCGGGCTTGAGCCCGGCTTATCTGTTTGACGACAGACTATGAGGTTGGCGCCCCCTGTCTAGCCCGTGAGCGCAAGGCGGGCGGCTTCCATGGGCCATTTCGTGAGACGGCGGCGCTACAGCCGGGCCAGCCGCAGGTCGCGCAGATGCTCGGCCACGAAATCCAGGCGATCCTGGCCCCAGAAGATGTCCTCGCCGACAATGAAGGTCGGCACGCCGAACACGCCCCGGGCTTCCGCCTCGTGCCAGTTGCGTTCCAGCGTCGCCGCCGCTTGCGGGTCGGCAAGCGCGGCCTCGGCGGCCTCCCACGGCAGGCCGACGCGACCACAGACCGCCCGCAGCACATCCAGATCGCCGATATCCTGGCCTTCCGCCCACTCCGCCCGCATGGTCTCGACGATGTAGGACCGCAGGCAGCCCAGCGCCTCGGCCCGCAGCGAGATCAGTCCGGCACGGGTCGGGTCGGTGGTGACCGGTGGCGGGTTGAACGCAATACCCAGGCGGCGGGCGAACCGGCCGACGTCCTGGCGGACCATGGTGATCTTGCGCTTCACCCGGTCGGGCGCCGAACGACCGTCCCACCCGCCCAGTGGCTTGAATACCAGCCGGGCGTGGAAGCGGTCGAACAGGTCGAACATCGTCTTGGACGCCAGATAGCAATAGGGGCTGCGGAAGTTGAAATAGACGGTGACGTCAACCGGCGTGGCCATCGCGCGCCTGCCTCACAGCACCCTGAAGCCGGTACGGCCCAGCGTCGCGACCTCCAGCACCACTGACGCCCCCGCCGTCAGCGGCACCGCCGCCGTGGCGCCGCCGGCGAGGATGATGGCTCCGGCCGGCAGGGTCTCGCCGGCCGCGCCGACGAGGCGGGAAGCCTCCATCAGCGACTGCACCGGATGGCCGAGAATGTCCGCCGAACTGGCGGTGGCCGCCACCGTGCCATTGATCGACAACGTCATCGCCAGATCAGCAATGTCGACGTCGGGTGCGTGCAACGCCCCCATGACGAAACCCGACGAGGAGGCATTGTCGGCGATCACGTCGGAGAGCGAGAACTTGAAGTTCCTGTAGCGGGAATCGATGATCTCCAGCGCCGGAGCCACCGCCTCGACGCAGGCCATCGCCTGCGCGGCGGTGACGACGCCGGCCAGCGGCGCCTTGAGGATGAAGGCGATCTCCGCCTCCACGCGCGGGTGGACATAACCGGCGAGATTGATCGTGCCGTCGGCTGCCACGGCCATGCCGGCGGTCAGTCGGCCCCAGATCACCTCGCTCAGGCCCATCTGTTGCATCTTGGCGTGACTGGTGAAGCCCATCTTGACGCCGACCTGACGATCCTGCTCCGCCGCGATGCGGTGGGCGACCGACCGGCGTTGCACGTCATAGGCCTGCGGCAGCGTAAGCGTCGTGTGGGTGGAGACCTGCGGGATCGCCGTCGCCGCCTTGCGGGCGCCGTCCAGTTCGACCGCCAGGCTCTGCAGCTCGTCGTCGGTGAGCAGGGTGGTATCAGATGTCGATGCAGACATTTTTCATCTCGGTGTAGAATTCAAGGGAATAGTTGCCGCCTTCGCGGCCGATGCCGGAGCGCTTGGCGCCACCGAACGGCGTGCGCAGGTCACGCAGGAACCAGGAATTGATCCAGCACAGGCCGACATCCATGGCGCCGGCGACACGGTGGGCGCGCGAGACGTCCTGGGTCCAGATGCTGGCGGTCAGGCCATAGGGCGTGTCGTTGCCAAGCTGGATGGCCTCATCCTCGTCGTCGAACGGGCGCAGGTGGACGCAGGGGCCGAACACTTCCTCGCGGATCACCGAGGCGTCCTCCGGCAGGCCGGTCCAGATGGTCGGCTCGACCCAGCTGCCGTTGGCGAGCGCGCCTTCCATCGCCGGCACGCCGCCGCCGAGCACGACGGTGGCACCGGCCGCCTTGGCCTGGCGGTAATAGCCCAGCACCTTGTCCCGATGGCCCTGGCTGATCAGCGGCCCGAGCGCGGCATCGGGGTCGGACGGCGGGGCGATCTTCATCTTCGCCGCGCCGGCCGACAGCCGCTCGACCACCTCGTCGAAGATCGTGCGATGGACATAGGCCCGCTCGGTGCCGAGGCAGACCTGACCTGAGTTGAGGAAGC
The DNA here is from genome assembly GCA_963205175.1 of Pseudomonadota bacterium. Classification (GTDB taxonomy): domain Bacteria; phylum Pseudomonadota; class Alphaproteobacteria; order Sphingomonadales; family Sphingomonadaceae; genus CAUJIW01. The sequence goes on along the minus strand of CAUJIW010000075.1, from coordinate 6,560 downwards.
ATGATCGCAGCAGCTCGGGGATCGCCTTGTCGAGATTGGCGTCAGCGAACACCAGCGCCGGATTCTTGCCGCCCATCTCGAACGATACCGGCCGGGTGCCGGTGGCCGCCTGGCGCATGATCGCCTCGCCGGTGCCGGTCTCGCCGGTGAAGGTAATGCCGTTGACACCGGGGTGGCGGGTCAGGAATTCGCCCGCCGAGTTGGGACCGAGGCCATGCACCACGTTGAACACGCCGGCGGGCACGTCGACCGCGTTCATCACCTCGCCCAGCAGTGCCGTGGTGCTCGGCGTCTCCTCCGACGGTTTCACCACCACCGCGTTACCGGTGGCCAGCGCTGGCGCCAGCTTCCAGGTGGTAAGCAGCAGCGGCAGGTTCCACGGCGCGATGATGGCGATGACACCGCGCGGCTTCGACAGCGTGTAGTTCAGCACGCCATAGGACGGCGTGTTCTTGAAATAGACCTGACCATGGTGGGTCTTGACGATTTCCGTGAACGCCCGAAAATTCGCCGATCCGCGTGGAATGTCGAGCCGGCGCGCCAGCGACTTCGGCTTGCCGGTGTCGGCGCATTCCGCATCGAGAAAGTCGTCGAAACGCCGTTCGATCTCGTCGGCGATGCGGTTGATCAGCGCCAGCCGCTCGTCGACGCCCATGCGCCCCCACGGGCCGCGCAGGGCGGCGCGCGCGGCACTCACCGCCGCATCGACGTCCGCCTCGCCGGCTTCCGAGACATGGGCCATCAAGGTGCCATCGACGGGCGAGAATTTCTCGAACGTGGCGCCGTTGGCCGACGGCACGTAGCGCCCGTCGATGAAATGCTGGATGGCGCGCGGCGGCGTGGATGCGGACATGCTCTCTCCTGTGTACGCGAAACAGAACGTGGGACGACGGGCCCGCCCTCAGGTCACCACGCCCATGAAGCGATCGTTGAGCTCGCCTTCGTAATAGAAGATCGCCCGCCCCACCTGGTCGGCGCTCCACACCCGGCGCGGATGGTCCGGGTAATGATCGTAGGAGCCGGCGAACACCTCGTTGCGGTTGCCCGACGGGTCGAAGAAGTAAATCGTCCGTCCCCGGCTGATGCCGTGGCGTGTCGGTCCGATGTCGATGGGAATCTCGTAACGGGTCATCAGGTCGGCGGCGCGCCCGATGGCGTTCCAGTCCTCCAGCAGGAAGGAGCAGTGGTGGAACTTGCCCTTCTCGGCGTGGCGCACGAAGGCGATGTCGTGCGACTTCGTCGAGCAGCTCAGGAAGGTCGCCAGCACGGTGCCATCGGGAGTCTCGACCTCCTCGACGCGGCGAAAGCCGAGGCACTGGGTGAACAGATCGGCCGCGCCATCGATGTCGTCGCCATAGAGCAGCACATGATCGAAGCGGATCGGCGCCATGCCGCGTGGTTCGTGGCGCCAGACGTGCGGATTGTCGGTCATCGGACCGGCCGGCGCGCGCTCGATGTCGGCATAGAGATCGAACACATGGCCGGTGGGCGCGGTGAAGCGCACGCGCCGCCCCACGCCAAGCTGCTCGCCGGCCGGAATGGCCTGGGTGACGACGCCATGAGCGTGCAGCCGGTCGGTCAGCCGGTCGAGCGCGGCATCATCCAGCACCTTGAACGCGCACACGTCCATGCCGGCCGTGTCGGCCGGGCGCAACACGATGCTGTGGTGATCGAACTCATCGTCGGCCTTGAGATAGACCCGACCGTCGGCACCGGTCGCCACCACATCAAGGCCGATCCGATCCCGGTAATGGGTAAGCGATTGCGCCATGTCCATCACGCGCAACTGCACGAAACCGGGTCGCAAGACATCAACGACTGCCACGAAAACCTCCCCTGTACGGCCTGTCGGCCTCTCTTGATCCTGCGAGTCCGCGCGCCGGCCTGGTGTGCGCCACCGATCGCCAGCCCGACCCCTTGTTCAGTCAAACCGTCCCGCGTCGGGCTGGACACAGCAGGCCAGCACATGACCCTGCTGGCGCGCGACGGCGCTGACGTGGGTCGCGCTCATCGGCCGCGCCACCACCACGGCACCGGCGATCACCCGCACCCGGCAAACGCCGCAGCCACCGCTGCGGCACCCCACCGGCACCGTCCGGCAGCCCTGCCGCCGCAGGCCGGCCAGCAGGGTTTCGCCCGGCCGGCACACCAGTTCGATCCGGGCGCCATCGCCGGTCTCGACAACCAGCCGATGCTCGCCATCGTCGCCACCCATGCCGTCCCGTCACCTGTCGTGCTGTTCCATCCGACGCCGCCAAGCTACGCGGCGGCCACGGCCGGCAACTAGCCCGCCGCCGCCGAGGCGGGCCTGCCAGCGCAATTATGCGCCACCGGACCGGCTTTCTTTGCGATAGCCCGCCCTGCCCCGAATGGCAGGCCGCCGGCCGACAAATTGCATCATCAGGCTAACCCGGTCAGGGCGGGGATAGTCAGTCACGCCGTGTCCGGACGACAGTGGCGGGGATGCTGGGTCAATGGGCGACGCCCTCTGACCTGCCGGCACCACGGATAAGTTTTCATAACCAGATTCCAGGGAAACGCTCCATGTCACGCACTGTCCTGATCGAACGCAAGGGCGCCACCGCCGCCGAGGATCCCAACTGCTTCAACCGGCTGCACTGGGCGCTGGAGCCGGTGGCCCACGCCCGCCCTGGCGACTACATCGTCTATGAGACCCGCGACGCCTTCGACAGCCAGTTCCCGCACGACGCGACGCCGGAGCATGTGGCCAAGTGCGACCTCAGCCGCGTCCACCCGATGACCGGCCCGGTCTATATCGAGGGCGCCGAGCGCGGCGACGCCCTGGCGGTGACGGTGGTCGACATCGAACCGACCGAATATGGCTACACCGCCATCGCCCCGGGCTTCGGCTTCCTCCGTGATGTCATCACCGGCCCCTACATCGCCAACTGGAAGCTCGATCGCCTGCACGCCGTCTCGGAACAGCTGCCCGGCATCCGGGTGCCGATGTGCGCCTTCCCGGGCTCGATCGGCGTGCTGCCGGGCAAGCCGGAAACGGCCGCCGCGCTGGAGCGCGAAGGCGCGCTGGCCGCCGCCGGCGGCTTCGTGCTGATGCCAGACCCCACCAACGCCCTGCCGACCCGGATGTTCGGCGCCGGCGCACCCTATGCCGCCGAAGGCCTGCGCACCGTGCCGCCGCGCGAGAACGGCGGCAACATGGACGTCAAGGCAATGCAGGTCGGCACCACCATCCTGTTCCCGGTGCTGGAGGACGGCGCCGGCCTGTGGACCGGCGACATCCACTACGCCCAGGGCGACGGCGAGGTGTGCGGCACCGCCATCGAGATGGCCGCCCGCGTTACCCTGACGTGCGAGCTGCGCAAGGGGGCCGGTGTCAACATCCGTTACCCGCACGTCGAGGGCGGTTCCCAGCTCAGGCAGACCGAGCCCAGCCGCTTCTATGCCGTCACCGGCATGCCGATGAAGAAGAAGGGCGAAGTGCCGCCGCATCTGGCCTATCTCGACAGCCCCAAGGTCGCCGCGCTGACCAACCTGTCGGAAGATCTGACCATGGCCACCCGGGACGCGCTGCTCAACATCATCGAGTGGATGGTGCGCGAGAAGGGCCTGACTCCCGAACAGGCCTATGTGGTGGCGGCCGCCGCCGTCGATCTGCGCATCGGCCAGCTGGTGGACGTGCCCAATTTCGTCGTCTCGGCGGTGCTGCCGCTGGACATCTTCCAGGGCTGAGCGCGCCTCGTCCGCTTCAATTTCCAGGAGTATCGTATGTCTGCCACTGCACAGCATCGCTGGCTGGCCCAGTACCCCGAGTTGGGCACCGAGCCGCTGCCGATCGAGCCCTATATCTCGCCGAGCTATTTCGAGCAGGAACGGGAGAAGATCTTCAAAAAAGTCTGGCTCTATGTCGCCCGTGTCGAGGAGCTGCCGAACCCCGGCGATTACAAGGTGAAGAAGCTGCACGCCTGCGGCACCTCGGTGATCATCACCCGCGCCAAGGACGGCAAGGTTCGCGCTTTTCACAACATGTGCTCGCACCGTGGCAACACGGTCGTCACCGAGAGCGGCGAGGAGACCTATGGCTCAAGCCGCGCGGCGGTGATGACCTGCCGCTTCCATGGCTGGGTGTATGGCGCCGACGGCCGGCTGGTCAGCGTGCCGCAGGAAGAGCGTTTCTACAGTTGTTTCGACAAGGCCGAGAATGGCCTGACCTCGGTGCATTGCGACATCTGGGAAGGCTTCATCTTCGTCAATGTCGACCCCGGCACGGTGCAGCCGCTGGTCGACTATCTCGGCGACTATGGCCGTCATTTCGCCGGCTTCCCCTATGACAAGATGGATTTCGGCTTCACCTACCACACCTACCTCGACTGCAACTGGAAGGTCGCCCACGACGCCTTCGCCGAGGCCTACCACGTCGACACCATTCACGCCGGCTCCTTCCCCAACGTTTTCTCGACCGGGCTGGCCAACGTCCAGCTGTTTGGCCCGCACCGCACTTGCGGCGTCTGCCTCAACCTCGCGGCGATGCCGCCCAGCCCGGTGGGCACGCTGGCCAACAAGCTGGCACGCGGCTCACTGGTGACCAGCGGCGGCTCCTCGATGCTGCCGCCGACCATCAACCCGGACCGCCGCAGCGATTTCGCCTTCGAGCTCAGCGTCACCTTCCCCAACCTGCTGCTGCATGTGTCCGAAGGCATCTGGTTCACCCACCAGTTCTGGCCGATCGCCCATAACAAGACGCTGTGGGAGGGTAAATATTATGTCCAGGCGCCGGGCACCTACAGCGAACGCTGGGCGCTGGAACATGCCATGACCCTGCAGCGCAACGCCTGGCTGGAAGACACCGCGACGATGGAAGACACCCATCGGGCGATGGAATCCGGCGCCAAGACGGTGCAGCACCTGCAGGATGAGGAAATCCTCATCCGCCACGGCATCGTCTCGGTCGAGCGCTACGTCGCCGCCTGATCTCTCGCGCATCGGAGTTTCATCATGACGTCCCCCACCCTGCCGACGGCGTTCGCCGATCTGCAACCGTTCGCCGACTGGGCGCTGCCGACCGCCGACGCCCGGCAGTTCAAGCGGCTGTCATCGTCCCGCGAGGCGCTGCGCGCCTTCTACGACGCCACACTGCCGCGCCTGGAGGAAATCCTCACCCTGTGTGACCAGCACGCGCTGGGCAGCCTGCCGGCCGAACTGCAACCGCTGTACAACATGGCGTTGTCGATGGCCGAAGTCGCCCCGCATATCGAACTCTATGGCGGTGCGCCGGGCGTGCCCTATGCGTTCGAGGAACAGCGTTTCGTCGCCGCGCATGGCAACGACGAAACCTGGCGCGGCGAGAATGCCGGCGGCCGCCGGTGAGCGAGCTCGCGGCACTGGCGGTGCGACTGGATCGCCTCGAGTCCATCGAGGCGATCCGCCGGCTCGTCGCCACCTATGCCCAGGGCGCGGACCGGCGCAACGATCCCGCCATCATGCGGCCGCTGTTCGCCGACGATGCCGTGTGGGAGGCCGCCGGCTTCTCCCGCTTTGACGGCGGCGACGCCATCGCCGAGGGCATCAGCGCCATCGCGCGCGACCAGATCACCTGGTCGCTGCATTACATGGTGTCGCCGCACATCACGCTCGCCGAGGACGGCGAGAGCGCCCGCTGCCACTGGTATCTGTGGGAGTTGTGCGCCATGCGCGACGAGGCCGGCGTCAGCCGCGATACCTGGCTTGGCGGCTGGTACGACAGCAGCCTGCGACGCACCGCCCAGGGCTGGTGCTTCAGCCATGTGCGCCTCGACCTGCGCCTGGTCAGCCCCAACGACCTGCCCTGGACGGGCAAGGTCACTCTCGACGACTAGAAAGGCCCACCTTGTCCCAGCGAATCCCTGTTTGCCCGGCCGACGATATGAAAGTCGGCGACATCCGCCGTGTCGAGCTGCCCTCCGGCGCCGCCGCCGTCTATCGGCTGGCCGATGGCTTCTATGCCACCGCCGATCTCTGCTCCCATGGCGATGCCTCTCTCGCCGACGGCGAGCTGGAGGATGACAACATCCTCTGCCCTTACCACCTGGGTTCCTTCTGCGTCCGCACCGGCGCCGCCGTGGCCGCGCCCTGCATCGACCCGATCGCCACCTACCCGCTAGAAATCGTCGATGGCACCGTCACCCTGGTGTGGACGGGCGACTGACGGCATCTCCCTTTCCGCTCTTGCCCCCCCGACCCAAAACGCAAGGCCACCATCCCCAAGGACGGTGGCCTTGCGTTTTGGGCCGGGTACAGGACAAGGTGGGATGGTGACGGGCGCGGCCTAGGGGCTGGGGTTGGCCATGGCTCGAACGCTGGCGGCGGAGGGTGCATGCGTACTCACCGAAGTGCTGGACGCCCACGGCCGGCTCGACGTTCTGGTCAACAATGCCAGCGGCGGCTCGATCATCAATGTGCCCTCGGTGGGCGGCCTGGTCGGCACCGCGCCCCTGCCCGCCTATTCCGCCGCCAAGGCCGGGGTCAAGCTGCTCTCCAAGTGCGTCGCCCTGCATTGCGGCCAGCGCGGCTACAACATCCGTGTCAACAGCATTCATCCCGGC
>CAUJIW010000074.1 GCA_963205175.1 Pseudomonadota bacterium | reverse complement strand
GGCCTGGTCGGCACCGCGCCCCTGCCCGCCTATTCCGCCGCCAAGGCCGGGGTCAAGCTGCTCTCCAAGTGCGTCGCCCTGCATTGCGGCCAGCGCGGCTACAACATCCGTGTCAACAGCATTCATCCCGGCCTGATCAAGGCCGCCTCGGCCATCGACGTCACCAAGATGGCGACCGGCCTGGAAGAAGAGGATGCACTGAAAGCCTTTGCCGCGCTGCACCCGATCGGCCGGGTCGGCAACCCGCCGGAGATTGCCGCCGGCGTGGTGTTCCTGGCGTCCGATGAATCCAGCTTCATGACCGGCTCGGAACTGGTGATCGACGGCGGCTACACCGCGCAGTAACCAGGCGGTCGGACAAAGAGAAGGCCGCGGGGTCAAATTATACCCCGGCCCTTTTCTGTTCGCTGAGCGAACGGTCAGATTTGTTCGCTGAGCGAACGGTCAGAAGGCGTATTTCACCGTCAGATACCATTCGCGCGGCCGACCATAGACGCCCTCGGTGATGCCGCCGAAGGAGTCGATGTAACCGGCCACCAGATATTTCTCCTTGGTGAGGTTCTTCACGCCCAGGTTAGCGGTCCAGCCCGACTTCGCCGCCGCGTAATTCAGCGAGGCGTTCAGCAGGTGGTAGCCCTTCTGGATCAGCGCCACCGAATTGACCGCGTCGTTATACACCTTCGAGCGATACGACCAGTCGAGACGCGGCGTCAGCAGACCGGCCTCGCCCATGTCGAACTCGTAGGAGACGCCCGAGCTCAACGTCCATTTCGGCGCGTTCTGCAGGTGGCTGTCCTTGGTCACGCCGGCATCGAGAGCGCGGATGTCGACACTGCGATACTCGGCATCGAGATAGCCGATACCAGCGTCGACTCGCAGCGCCGCCACCGGGCGGGCCTGCACTTCCAGCTCGAAGCCCCGTATGCGTGCCTTGGCCGCATTCTGGATGATCGGCGCGAAGCCCAGCGTCGGGTCGTTGACCGTGATCTGCAGGTCCTTGTAGTTGTTCTGGAACACCGCGCCGTTCAGGCGGACGCTGTTTTCCAGCAGGTCAGACTTGAAGCCGATCTCGTAGGTCTCGGAATATTCCGGCTTGAACGACGGAATATTGGCGAACGGCGGGAACACGCGCTGGGTGAAGCCGCCGCCCTTGAAGCCCTTCGAGTAGGACGCATAGGTCATCAGCGACGGGTTCCACCGGTAGGACAGGCTGACCATCGGCGTCCACGCCTTGTCCTTGATGGTGGCATATTCGCCCACCGGACCCATCAGCGGATCGCCGTCCTGCAGCCCCGAGCCGTCCGGATTGAGCGGCGCGCCCGTCAGGAAGCCGGCCGCGATAACGTACTGATTGGCGTTGCCGAAGGTCTTCTTGTCCTCGGTCCAGCGGATACCGGCGGTGAGGCTGAGGGCATCGGTGAATTCGTAGGTCGCCTGTCCGAAGAAGGCCGTGCTTTCGCCGTCCAGCGTCGCGCCGGACAGGAAGGCGGCATCGACGATCTGCACCACGTCCTTGTGATTACCCGCTTCATCGGAATAATAGCCGCCGAGAATCCACTTCAGGCTCTCGCCGAAGGCGGTTCCCTGCAGCTGGAGTTCCTGCGAAAACTGATCCTGCGTCCAGATGTTCTTGGTCTGGACGATCGAGGCCGGGCTGTGGTCCGAATCGCGGGTCCAGAAGCCGGTGACCTTGCGATAGGCGGTGATCGACTTCAGCGACACGCTTTCGGAAATCTCCCAGTCGATGGTGCCGGAAATGCCCCAGATGTCGAGGTCGGAGGCCGAACGGTAGCGCTTGCCGCCGAATTCGTCGAACGCCGCCAGCGTGCTGTCGGAGAAGGTGCCGCCATGCTTGTAGGGCGCCAGCGCCCACTGGCTGTTGAAGCAGCCCGGGTTGGTGAGGCGGGCCGGATTGGACGCATCGGTGCAGATCGCCGCGGCACCGGAATAGGCGGCGTTCCAGTAAGCCGCCGCGTCGGCATTCTCGTTCACCGCGATCATCACGTTGGGCGCCGAATTTTCCCGCGACCGGGTACCATCGACCGCCAGATTGATCTCGATCTTGTCCGAGGCCACCCAACGCAGCGCGGCACGGCCTGCGGCAGTGTCGTTGTCGCCGAGGTCCGGCGCGTCAGCGATCACGCCTTTCACATAGCCGTCGCGCTTGTGATAGAAGCCCGAGAAGCTGGCATAGAGGCCGTCCGCGATCGGCGTATCCAGCACCATCTTCGCCTGCATACGGTTGAAGCGGCCGGTGGTCAGCTCCAGATTGCCGCCGAACTCTTCGGCCGGCTTCTTGGTGACGACGTTGACCGCGCCACCGATGGTGTTGCGGCCGAACAGCGTCCCCTGCGGGCCGCGCAGCACCTCGATGCGCTCGATGTTAAGCACGTCCAGCACGTTGCCAACGCCGCGCGAGATATAGACGCCGTCGAGATAGAGGCCGACGCCGGGATCGGCGGAGAGCTGGTAGTCATTCTGACCGATGCCGCGAATGAAGATGGCGGCGGTCGCATTGCTCGCCGACACTGGCACGGCGGAATTGAACTTCACGTTGGGCGTGAAATCGCCGATGTCGGTGACGCGGCTCAACGCGCGCTGCTCGATGCCTTCGGCGCTGAACGCGGAAATGGCGATCGGCGTGTCCTGCAGCCGTTCCTCGCGCTTGCGCGCCGTCACCAGGATTTCCTCCAGGCCGACGGATTCCGTTGCCTCGCCTGCCGGGGCCTGCTGCGCCAGCACCGGCGAGGTCAACCCGGCCAGCACCGCCCAGGCACAGCCGCCCAGGCATAGGTTGCGATATGTCATTGTGTTTCCCTTCCCTACATTACCGGGCTTGATTGCCCTTGTTCGGCGTGAGGCGGACGGCGCGCCTTGTGTTGTCCGGCAGCGTCGACAGCCGTCACCGGTCCTGGCGATCGGCAGCAGGAAGGAAGTCTCGCATCGCCTCTGGGGGCCGGTTCTCCCGCACCGCCCCGGCCACTCGCCGCCACCACCGCGATGCCGCGCGAGATGCGCGTTGCGCGGCGCGCGCATCGCGACGCCTGTTTCCGCCCTGCACTTGATCTGTTTTTTGTCCCAACAGCCCCGCGTGTCCGCCATGCGGATCCGCGTGACCGTTGCGCCGAATTATTCCGCCATTATAAGGGGACGTCAAAGGGGGACTCCTAAATAAAACTTATTTTTTAATAAGTTAGCCCGAAAATGCAGCGCCTTTGCGCTCACGGGCGCGCCTCGTCTCACAGCGCGGAATAGGCTCGGCGACATGACAGCACGAGAGCCGGCAACCAACACCGGCCCAGCATCAGGGACGCCCATGTCGACACCCACCAACCGTTCGGTGCAGAAGGCCTTTTCCGTCCTCTCCTCAGTCGCGGAGCTGGGTGGCCATGTCTCGATTTCCGCGCTGGCACAGCATGCGGGGATGAATGTCTCCACCACCCACCGGCTATCGCGCACATTGGAACATATCGGCCTGCTGGCGCGCGACCCCACCGGCGGCTATCGCCTCGGCCTGGCGCTGGTTGAGCTCGGCGCCACGGTTGACCAGCAGGCCCTGCTGCGCACCATGGCCCGGCCGTCCCTGCGTCACATGGCCCAGACGCAGGGCATGACCGCCCATCTGGGCGTGCTCGACGACAACCGCATGGTCCGCTATCTCGCCAAGGAATTGCCCCGGCGGCATTTTCATATTCCCACTGTCGTCGGCTGCCAGCTGGAGGCTTACTGTTCGAGCCTCGGCAAAGTGCTGCTCGCCAGTCTCGATCCCGAGGTCCTCGACCACTATCTCAACGACGGCCCACTGGTGCCGCTGACCGCCCGGACAATCACCTATCCCGACCGGCTGCGCGATCATCTGGCGGGGGTGCGTGCCACCGGCTGCGCCATCGACGACGAGGAAGTCATCGAGGGGCTGCGTTGTCTTGCCGTGCCACTGCGCGCGCCATCTGGACGCGTTCTGGCCGCCATCTCACTATCGGGCACGGCCGAGCAGATGACGCCGGAGGTGATCATCACAGCCCGCCACGCGCTGGAGCACGCCGCTCTGGAAATCCAGCGCCGGCTTTACCCGCATGGCGCGAACAGCACCGGCGACGGCCGGGACACGCAATTTGCTTGAAACATGACTTATGTTGTCCTCATTCTTGAGGGCGACGAACGCCCGACGATCACCGCCCAGCCCGTGCGGTCGTCGTCGGCCAAAACCAGGCCGGGACAGCCCGGCGGCCGCCCCAGGCAGGCGGTGCCAGGCCCCTACGGAGGAGGACCGCGTTGAACATTTCCGCCTCGTCTACCTTGCCCGGCGCTGGCAGCGATTCCGCTGCAAACATGGGCGGAATCAACGCGTTCGGGGGCAGTCTGCCGTTGTGGCGCCGCCCGCAACTGGTCAGCCAGGATCTGGAGCAGATCCGCGACCATATGAGCGGGGTGTTCATGCCGCACCACATCCGCACCAGCGGCCGACCGCCGATCGCTTTCACCCATAATCAGGCGCTGCTGCGCCAGGTATCGCTCAACGCTATCGACTACGGCCTGCCCTACGGCGACGTGACTGTCTCAGTTCCTGAGATTCACGATTGCTTCCTGGTTCAGTTTTCCCTCAAAGGTAGTTGTGAAATCCGCATGGGCCGGCGGCAGATCGCCGTGCCCAATGGGCATATGTGCGTCATCAGCCCCAACAGCGCGCTCAGCGAGACCCTGTCGTCGGGCTACAAGCACTTCACCATGCGGATCCCCTATCAGGCGCTTGAAGAAGCCCTGACACTGCAACTGGGCTATCGGCCGGACAGTGCGCTGTGTTTCTCCTTCACGCCGCTGCCGCTGAGCGGCGGCTTGCTGGGTATAGCCCGGCTGATGGACGCCATCTGCGACGACCTGAACAGCGATACGCCGGCCTTCACCCATCCGCGCATGGGCAAGACCATCGAGGACAGTGTGCTGCAACTGCTGCTGGCCAGCGTGCCGCACAACTTTTCCCGTGACCTCGACTCGCCTAGCGCCGGCCCGGCACCCTATTATGTGCGTCGCGTCGAGGATTATATCCGCCAGAATGCCGGCGAACCGATCGGCATGACGGAGCTGGTCGAGGTCTCGGGTGTCTCCGCCCGTTCGCTGCACCTCGGTTTCCGGCGCTTCCGCAACACCACGCCGATGGGCTATCTCAAGGCCTATCGCCTCGATCTGGCCCGTACAGAACTGGAAAACGCCTACGAGCGCAGCCTCAGTGTCACCGAGGTCGCCTTCAGCTGCGGGTTCATGCACCTGAGCAAATTCGCCCGCGACTATACACGCCGCTTCGGCGAAAATCCGTCCGCCACACGGCGGCGCTGCGACCGCTGACGAGCGTGCCCGCTCGCACGGGCTAGCGCCTGCGCTGGTGAGATCGCGCGCTCCCGGTCCGCCTGTTACCCCTCCTCCTGTGTTTCAGGTGGAGACGAACATGCAACAGGAAGCCGCCATCGGCCTTGAGGCCATTTACCAGCGCATTGGCACCGGTCCGGTGTCGGCCGAGGCACTGACCTCGCCGGAAATCTACGAGCAGGAGCGCACCCAGGTGTTCGGCCGCATGTGGCTGAAGGTCGGGCGTGTCGAGGAAATTCCCGCCGCCGGCGATTACAAGATCAAGCGGCTGGATGTCGCCAATACCGCCGCCATCCTGAGCCGAGGAAAGGACGGCGTGGTGCGCGCCTTCCACAACATCTGCCCGCACCGGGGCAACAAGATCCTGCCCGAAACCGGCAACGAGACCTTCGGACGCGCCCGCGGCCACAGCCTGACCTGCCGGTTCCATGGCTGGGTGTTCGACAGCAGTGGCCCGCTGCGGATGCTGCCGCGCGAGGATCGCTTCCCGGAAAAGATGGATCACAACTGTTTCGGCATGCGCGCGATCCACTGCGACATCTGGGAAGGCTTCATCTTCATCAATCTCGCCGACACACCGGAGCAATCGCTCGCTGATTATCTCGGCGGCATCGGGCGGCACTTCGCCGGCTTCCCCTATGGCGAGGCCACCTACGCCCGGCGCTATTCGACGGTGCTGGACTGCAACTGGAAAATCGCGCTCTACGCCTTCAGCGAAGGCTACCACGTGGAAACCATCCACGCCGCCACCTTCCCCAAGCTGGCCGTGCTGGTGCATACCGAGTTCAAGACGTTCGGCCCGCACAGCTCGTCGGCGATCTATGTGCCGCCCGGTGGCGCCGGGCCGACACCGGCGACCGCCAAGTTCGGCGAGGTTCTGTTCCGTTCGGAAACCCACGGCCGCCGGCTGCAGGATCTGCCGCCGACCGTCAACACCGAGCGTCGCAACGACTTCCAGTTCGAGTTTCCGGTGTTTTTCCCCAATCTGGTGCTGCACGCCTGTGCCGGCAGCGGCTACCCCGGCATGGTGTATTTCAGCCACCAGTTCTGGCCGCTGGGACCGGACAAGACGCTGTGGGAAGGCACCAACTTCTATCGGCAGCCGACCACGCCGTCGGAACTGGTGGCGATCAACCACACCGACGCCCTGCATCGCAACGCCTGGCTGGAGGACACCTCGACCATGGAGGACACCGACGCCGCACTGCGTTCCGGCGTACTCGATCAGCTCTACCTGATGGATGACGAGGTGATGATCCGCAACACCCAGTTCCACATCGATGCCTGTCTGGCGCGCTAACGCGCGTCAGTTTCCGTCTAGGGATTTCTGGCGCGCTAGAGCGCACCGGATTTCTCCGCCAACCTTCTGGAGCCGTCATGACTTCACTGCCCGCTGCCTTCGCCGACCTCGAACCGCACGCGCCGACCTGGGCGCTGCCGACGGAAAATCTGCGCTCCGCGCGCCGCTGGCGCTCGACGCCGGCCGAGTTCAAGCTGTTTTACGACGCCATGCTGCCCCGCATCGACGCCGTGCTGACCCATCTCGACCAGTTCAGCCTGGGCGCCCTGCCTGATGCCGAACAGCGATTGCTGCACCTGGCGCTGGCCTTCTCCGAGGTGGCGCCCCACATCGAGCTCTACAAGGGCAGCCCCGAGGTGCCCAACAGCTTCGAGGCCAGCCGCTTCGCCGCCACCCACGGCGACGTCGTCAACGGATAAGGCGGCCATGAGCGGACTCACCCCCGAACAGCGGCTGCAACGGCTGGAGGATAAGGACGCGATCCGCGACCTCATCACCGCCTTTGCCCGCGCCGCCGACGCCATCTGCGATCCGACGCTGCTGCGCCCGTTGTTCACCGACGACGCGGTGTTCGATCTGGGCGCCTATGGACGTTACGAAGGCGGCGAGGCCATTGCCGCGACCATGCACGCCAACACCAGTGTCGGCTTTCAGTGGACTATCCACTACCTGGTCTCGCCCACCATCACGCTCGCTGACGACGGCGACAGCGCCGAGTGTTTCTATTACCTGTGGGAAGTGGCCAAGACGCCTGAACGCGCCGACGGTCGCCGCAGCTACTGGATCGGCGGCTGGTATACGGCAACTGTGGTCCGGGCGGGCGACGCCTGGCGGTTTCACCGGCTCAACCTGCATCTTGAACTGCTGTCGCCCTTCGCCGAGGGCTTCGGCGCGCCGCCGGCGGCATTGGGGGAGGCCTGAACGACGGTAGCGCGGCTCAGGCCTCCGGCAGGCGCGGAAAGCGCAGGGTGGCGCGAAAGCCGCCCTCGGGGCGGTTGTCGAATGTCACCTCGCCGCGATAGCGCTGGGCCAGCGCGCGCACGATGGCCAGCCCGAGCCCGGCGCCACCGCTTTCGCGGTCGCGCGAGGGGTCGAGCCGGTGAAACGGCTCGCCCAGCCGCGCCAGCGCCTTGGCGGGCACGCCGGGGCCGTTGTCGGTGACCACCAGCTGCACCGTCGCCGGTTCAATCAGCACCCGTACCGTCACCTGGCTGCCGTGGCGCAGGCCGTTGTCGATCAGATTGGCCAGCATCCGCCGCAGCGCGATGGGCGTGCAGAGCAGACGTGCCGGCGTGGCGGGCGCCTCGAAGACAACCGCGTCGCCCATCTCGGTGCGGATGTCGACGATAGCGCGCACCTGCTCCACCGCGTCCAGCGGCACGGCATCACTGGCGGCCTCGGCATCCTCGCGGGCCAGCAGCATGGTGTCGGCCAGCAGACTGGTCATCTCGTCGAGATCGCGCACCGCCGCCTCGCGCTGGGCGGAGTCGGCGATGAACTCCGCCCGCAGCCGCAGCCGGGTCAGGTAGGTACGCATGTCGTGGGCGATCGCCGCCAGCATCCGGGTGCGTTCGGCCATCAGGCCGCCGATGCGCGCCTTCATGTCGTTGAAGGCGTGTGCCAGCGCCCGGATTTCCTGCGGCCCTTCGACCGGCACATCGGGCGCGTCCAGCCCTTGCGAGAAATGGCGCACGCCATCGGACAACCGGATCAGCGGCCGGGTGGTCTGGCGCACCGCCAGCCCCAGCGCACCGAGCACGATCAGCCCGCCAATGGCGCCCATGGTCGAGCGCTGGCGCAGATAGCCGCGCACGGCCGCCGAAGGCGTGCTGTCGATGGTCAGCCACTGGCCGTCGCGCAAGGCCACCGCCAGCCTGACAGGCGCAAAAAAGCGCGCCGGGCGCGGCCCTTCGCCGATCAGCCGCGACAGCAGCGGCCGCCGCCCCGCCGCGCGCACCACCCGGCCGGCCAGCGCGCCGGCATAGACCTGCCGCAGCTGCTCCAGCGAGGCGCTGGACTCGGTGACAGCCGGCACGACATCCACCAGCCCGACGCTGTAGAGTGAACCGTTGAAGGTGCCTACCAGTGCGGGGCGCTCGACGCGCGGCGTCAGGTCGAACACCGCCGCCATCGCCCGCACCTGCTCGGGGCGCGGCAGATTATAGGGCCGCTCGGCATCACCACGCGACGGCAGCGTCAGCAGCACCACCAGCAGAATCTGGAACAGCACGAAGCCACCCAGCAGAATGGCGCTGATCCGCAGCGACAGGTTGGTGCTCACCGGCATGGTCAGCCCCGTTCCACCGCGGCCGCGAACACATAGCCGCCGCCGCGCACGGTCTTGATCAGCGCGCCGCCGGTGGGGTGCTCGGCGAGCTTGCGCCGCAGCCGGCTGAGTTGCACGTCGATCGAGCGGTCGAACGGCGTCGCGCTACGGCCGCGCGTCCAGTCCAGCAGCTGGTCGCGGTTGAGCACGCGTTGGGCATGGGTGACAAAGGCCATCAGCAGATCGAATTCGCCGCCGGTCAGGGTCACTTCCTGCTCGTCCGGTGTCAGCAGCAGCCGGCCGCCGGCATCCAGCGACCAGCCAGCAAAATGATAGCGTTCGCTGGGTGCCATCGCCTGCACACGGTTACTCTCACGGGTCCGCCGCAGAATCGCCCGCACCCGGGCCACCAGTTCGCGCGGATTGAACGGCTTGGCTAGATAGTCGTCGGCGCCGATTTCCAGACCGACGATGCGGTCGATGTCGTCGCCCTTGGCCGTGACCATCAACACCGGCACATCGCCGCGCGACCGCAGCCGCCGGCACAGCGACAGCCCGTCCTCGCCGGGCAGCATGACATCGAGTACCGCCAGATCGATGCGCCGACGCTCCAGCAGGCGGTCGAACTCCTCCGCCGTGCGGCACCCGGCCGTCTCGAAGCCCTCACGGGTCAGCAGTGCGGTCACCAGGCCGCGAATCTCTTTGTCGTCCTCGACGACTGCAATGAAGCTCGTGCTCATGACCATCGTTCATGCCTCGCCGGCGGCGCCTTGAAAACCGCCGGCGCGCCGCCGTTACATTTTGTAACGCTGTGTCACCGTCGTGTCGTCAACGACTTACCGCGCCTCGCCAGTGTGGCTTTCAGACGGCGCCCCCCGCCGGCCTGGACTGGAAACACTCCCCACTGGAAAGGAATGACCATGTACAACAAGACGTTTCTGCTGATTGCCGCCCTGGCGACCGTGAGCGCCAGCGTCGCGGCCACCGCCGCCGAGGCCCGTGACCGTAGCCGCGCCGTCAGCGTCGAGGGCGCCAACGGCGCCGGCTTCACCCGCTCACGTGCTGTCTCCCGCGAGCAGGGCAGCGCCAGCGTGACCCGCGGCACCCAGACCAACAGCGGCACCGGCGTCGAGACCACCCGCGCCGCCAGCTGGGGCGACGGCAGCTACACCGGCACCAAGACCACGACGACCAACAACGGCCAGAGCGCTAGCCGCGCCACCAGCGTCACCAACAATGGCGACGGCTCGGCGGCCTTCTCGACCACGGTGACCGGTCCCGAGGGCCAGAGCAAGACGGTCGGCGGCACCGTGACCGTCACCAAGGACCCGCAGTAACCGGCATCGATCCGCCCCGCACACCTCCGGCCCCGGTCGGGGTGCGCGGCAGATCGGTCTGACCCTGGCAACCTGTGCCTACCACTGGCGTGCCGCGTCGCATTGGCCCCAAAGATCGGGCGCGGCACGCCTTTATTATCTGCGAGGCGCAGTCCCCAGCCCCACACCCCTCAAGGACGAATACCATGCACCTCAGCTCTTCTTCTCTCCGGCGCCCACCCGCCGTTACCCGGCTGCTGGTCGCGGTGCTGGCCCTGTCGGTTGCCCCACCGGCGCTGGCCCAGGCCTTTGGCGGCGGCTCGTTCGGTGCCCAGGGTATGGCCGTGTTCGACAAGGCCGACAGCAACAAGGATGGCATCATCACCCGCAGCGAGTTCATCACTGCCCGCAACGCCAATTTCAGCCGCATGGACCGCAACAACGACGGCGTCATCTCCAACGCCGATTTCGCACGGCTGGCCTCCTTCCGGCCGCAGATGGCCGAGCAGTTCGAAACAGTGATCGCCCGCGCCGATACCAACGGTGATGGCAAGGTGACGCGCGGCGAATATCAGGTGGCACCGATCCCGCTGTTCGAACTGGCCGACACCAACCAGGACGGCAATGTCACCAAGGCCGAGCTGGATGCCTTCAAGGCTGCCAAGAGCGACGGGGCCCACCGTCGGGCCTCCTGAACGCCCGGCCCCGGGAACGCCGAGCCCTGAATGTCGAGTCCCGGGCGCCGTGTCGTGAACCGCAACCCCGAGGCGGGAGAGTTTGACCATGGAGCGTTCGCCCGTCTGGCTGGCCCTCATGGCGTTGCTGGTGCTGGTGGAAGTCGCCTGGCGGCTGCACCAGCGGCGCGGCTATGATGGCCGGGCGGCGCTCGCCACGCTGGGGCTGATGGCTGGCGGCATTCCCTTTGCGCTGCTCAACGCCGTGGTGCTCGGCCTTGTGTTCGAGGCCACCTGGCAATGGGCGCCGGTGGTGTGGCCGCTCGACAGCCTGTGGACCTGGATCACAGGCTTTCTGGCGGTCGAATTCGCCTATTACTGGTTCCATCGCGCCAGCCACCGCGTCCGCTGGCTGTGGGCCACCCACAGCGTGCACCACTCCCCCCACGAGCTGACGCTGCTGGCCTCGTTCCGGCTGGGCTGGACCAGCCTGATTTCCGCCGGCTGGATCGTCTATCTGCCACTGGTGCTCATGGGCTTCGACCCCCTGCTGGTGTTCGCGCTGCTGGCGCTCAACCTGCGCTACCAGTTCTTCCTGCACACCGAGGCGGTCGGCCGGCTGGGGCCGCTGGAGTGGGTGCTGAACACCCCGGCCCACCACCGGCTACACCACGCCAGCAACACGGCCTATCTCGACTGCAACTATGGCGGCACGCTGATCGTGTTCGACCGGCTGTTCGGCACGCTGGCCCGCGAGCGCCCCGACGAGCCGCTGCGCTATGGCCTCGCCCATCGGCCGCGCCGCGACAACCCGCTGGCGATCGCCTTTGGCGAGTGGAGCCGCCTGCTGCGCGACGCCCGCCGCAGCCGCTCGCCGCGCGCGCTGCTGGCGACCCTGTTCGGCCCGCCCGACCGGCCGGCCACGCCGGGTGAACCCACCTGACCCCTGGAAGTATGTCGCCCTCGGGCCCGATCCCTAACGCTGAAATTCAGCGGCGACCTCAAGGCGCTGTTCGATTTCGTGCGCACCGACCCGCAGTTCTACTGCAAGACGCCCGAAGAACTTCTGGCTCGCTTCACGGCGATCGAGGCGCGCATCTGGCCGGGTATCCCCGCCCTGTTCCGTCGCCGCCCGCGTGCCCCGTTCCGGGTCGCGCCGCTGCCGGCTCTCGGCGAGCAGCGCGGCACCGGCTATTATCGCCCCGGCCCGCCCGATGGCCAGACGCCCGGCACGCTGTACTTCAATATGGCAATGCTGAACACGCGGCCGATCCCCACCCTGGAGACGCTGACGTTGCACGAGGGCATTCCCGGCCACCACTTCCAGCTGACCCTGGCGCGGGAAAATGCCGCGCTGCCCGACCTGCTGCGCTTCGGCACCGGCACGGCCTACACCGAAGGCTGGGGCCTGTATGCAGAGTCGCTGGGCCGCGATCTCGGGCTGTTCACCGATCCCTGGCAGTGGTTCGGCCATCTCGACATGGAAATGCTGCGGGCAGTGCGCATGGTGGTCGATACCGGCATCCACGCCCGGCAATGGACCCGGCAGCAGGCGATTGACTATATGCTGGCCAACACCTCGATGGCACCACGCGATGTCGCCGTCGAGATCGATCGCTACATCGCCTGCCCCGGCCAGGCCTGCGCCTACAAAGTCGGTGAACTCACCTTCAAGCGACTGCGTGCAGAGGCCAAGGCGAGCCTTGGATCACGCTTCGACATTCGGGACTATCATGCCAAGGTACTGGACACCGGCATCCTGCCGATGGCGGTCCTGGAGGCGAAGATCTCCGACTGGATCGCCCGGTCGGCCTGAGTGGCCGATACTACAATATCAATGAGATCCGACCACCAGGCGGGAGCTGATCATGCGTCCATTGGCTTGCATTGCAAACTATTATTTGCGTCCGCACCTTTATCAAGGCCGGCCCGGCCGGGATCGCTGAAAGTCGCATGCGGCCGCGGAGGCGCGCAGCGCCGCGACCGAGCCGGCAATTTTGCCCTCAGCGCAGATAATCCAGCAGGTTGGTGCTCAGCAGCTTGGAGATGCTGGAATAGCTGGCTTCCAGCTGGGTCTGGTACTGCGTCACCATCACGGTGGCGGCGGCGAGATCGGTATCCTTGAGGTCCGAGGCGAGCGTCGCCAGATCCTCGGCGATGGCGCTGCGCTGGCCCATGTAGGTGTTGAGCGCCGAGGTCTTGGTCGAGAGCGTCTGCTGCAGCTGACCCAGCCGGTCGATGGCGCTGTCCATCAGGTCGTAGGCGGCCTGACGCACCGAGGCGTCGTCCGGCGCGTCGATGACCATCGACAGCGCGCGGAAGATCTGCTCGAACGCCGCGTCGTCGGCGGTGGCGCCATAGCTCACCGTGTAGCCGTCGCTGCCGGTATAGCGCAGGCTGGCCTCGGCGCCCTGGTAATAGCTGGTGTCGGCGGTGGTGGCGCTGGCGGGGTCGTAGGCGCTGATGTCCACCGGCATGGCGTCGGTGGCGGTGCCGGCGAACAGATATCTGCCGGCGTAGGTGGTGTTGAGCATGCTGGCGAGGTCGGTCAGCCATTGCTCGGCCGAGTTGGCGATATTGGTGGTGGTGCTGTCGAGGGCGGCCGCCAGCTGGCTTTGGATTTCGGAGGCCAGATCGACGATGTTGTTCAGCGTCGAGTACATGATTTCCATGGTGCCGGCGGTGGTTTCGGCGGTCTGCGCGTCGGCCTGGGCGGCGCTGACCTTGCCGTTGAGGTCGAGCAGGGCCGCCGTGTCGCGGGCGATGCCGGCATAGCTTTGCGAGATCAGGCCGGAGGCCTGCTGCTCCTGCGCCTGGGCCAGCCGCGTCTGCGTGCCCATGCTCAGCGTCAGCAGGTAGCTGGTATGGGAAAAACTGGCGATGCGCCCGATCATCGGTCCGGCCTCCTCATTTCACCATGTTGATGAGCGTGTCGAACAGCTCCTGGGTGATGGAGATCAGCTGGGCCGTTGCCTCATACTGGTTCTGGAACAGCGTCAGCCTGGCGATTTCCTCGTCGATGTTCACCGCTGTCTGGTTGGTGAGCAGATTGGAGACATAGTCGTAGCTGTCCTGGGCGGTCTCCAGCGTCGTCTCGGCGGTGCTGATCATTGTCGCCGCGGCCGAGACGATGGACGCGGCATAGTCGGCCAGGCTCGCCGTGCGGGCCGAAAAGCCGCCGGCGGCCTCGAAGCTGATGTCGCCGGTCAGCGCCTCGGCGAGCCGCATGACGCCGCTGTTGTCGGCGGCGGTGAGCGCCTTGGCGCCGACCGTCAGCGTGTCGGCCAGCGTGGCGGTGGGCAGCAGGCTGGGGTCGTCCGACATCGCCGACACCAGGCCGATGCTGCGGGCGTCGGTGCCGGTGAGGATGTCGTTGAAGCCGAAGTAGCTCGAAAAGCCGTCACCCTCGGCGCCAACGCTCTCGTCGATGCCGGCAATGACGATGCCCTGACTGGCGCTGCTGGCGGCCACCACCAGCTTGCCGTCGCTCGACACGCTGGCGCTGACACCGCTGATGCCGTTGAGCGCCGTCACCAGGTCGGCGATGGTGGTGATGCCGCCGAGGTCGAGATCCTGGGTCGAGACCAGCGTGCCGTCGGTGCCGGTGATGGCGATGCGGATGCTGCCGGTGGCGCTGAAACTGTCGCTGGCGGCCACCGTTCCGGCGCTGGTCAGGCTGTTGGGCGGCGGGTAGGTGCTGCTGGCGTTGGCGGCGTCGTTGATCTGCGCGATGAGCGCGCCGGCCAGGGCGTCGAGCTTCTCCTGCTCGCCGACCAGGAAGTCGTCGCGCAGCGACAGCAGCGCGCCCAGCTCGCCGCTGGTCAGCGTGCCGGTGATGTCGCGGCCGTTGAGCGTGATGCCCGACAGGGTGTCGGGGTAGCTCACCGCGGCGTCGAGCCGGCCGGCGGCGGTGTAGTCGAGCGTCACGGCGCCATCGACGCCCAGCAGCAGGCTGCCCGACTGGGTGTAGACCTGCACCTGGTTGTCGCTGGTGGTGTAGTAGGAAATGCCGATCAGCGACGACAGTTCGACCAGGGCGGCGTCGCGCTGGTCTTCCAGGCCGGTGACGTCGGCGCCGTTGCTGGCCAGCGAGACGATCTGGTCGTTGAGCGAGGCGATCAGCGACAGGCCGTCGTTGATGGCGGCCACGGTGTCGGCGATGTCGCCTTCCGCCTCGGTGCGCAGGCTCTGCACCTGGGCCGACAGCGCGCTGATCTGCGTGGTCAGGCCTTCCAGGTCGGCCAGCACCTGCGATTTGGCGCTCTCGCTGTCGGCCGACGCCGACAGGGCGCTGATCGACGCCTGCAGCGTGTCGATCATGCTGGACAGATCGGTGCCGCCATCGACCTGGCCGACCATCGTGTCGTAGCTGGCCAGGTAATCGTTGATGGTCCGGGCCGCGCCGAGCTCGGCGTTCTTGGCGACAACGGTCTTCGAGAGATAGGTGTTGACCGTGCGCTCGACCTGGCCGGCGGTAAAGGTCGAGCCGGTGGCGGAACTGACGCTGGTCGCCGAGTAGGTCTTCTTGGTGTAGCCCGTCTCGCCCGCGTTGGAGACGTTCGTGTTGGTAATGGCGATCTGGTACTGCGTGTTCAGCAGGCCGCTGCTAGCCGTCAGCAGGGATGAGGTGAGGGACATGGCGCGGACCTCCCTGTGCCGCTATCGCCGGATGCCGCGCGCCGGGCCACTGAGGCCGACGCTGTTGGCGTAGCCGTTGCTGGCGCGCACGCCGTGCTCGATGCGCAGCAGCTGCTGGCGGGTTTCCGCCATGTCGCGCTCCAGCACATCCAGCCGGCGTTCGAGCATCTGGCAGAGCTCGTGAATGCTGGTGAGCAGCAGCAGGCGCTGGTCGTCGGGCAGGTGGCGCACCTGCACGACGATCTCGCGGGCCAGTGCGGCGGCCTCGTCGGTCGAGCGCACCAGCGGCAGGGCGAAGTCCTGCTTGCGCGAGCGTGCCGCCGCCGCCAGCGTCCGGTTGAGCGCGCGGGACATCAGCGGACCGCCTGGATCAATGATTCAAACATGTCGTCGACGGTGCTGATCAGCTGGGCCGCCGCCGAATAGGCCTGCTGCGCGACGATCATCTTGTTGAACTCCACCGCCGTGTCGGTGGTCGAGGCTTCCAGCGCGCTGGCCTCCAGGCTGCCGGCACCGCCCTGTCCAGGCAGCGAGATGTTGAGCGAGCCCGCCGCCAGGCTCTCGTCGTAGACGGTGCCCTCGACCAGGGTCAGGCCGGCGGGGTTGGAGAAGGTGGCGACCGGAATCTGATAGATCGCCATGCTGAGGCCGTTGTCGAAATTGGCGGTTACCAGGCCATCGTCGTCGATGGAGACGCTGGTGAGCTGGCCATAGCGCGCGCCGTCCTGTTCGATCTCGGTCACTTCGATGGCCGGGGTGTCGACGGTGGAGGCGAACTGGGTCAGGCCGTCGGCACTGCCGGCGGTGCCAAGATCCAGCGTGAACCTGGTATCGCCGGCGCCCGACGACAGACCGGTGATGGTGAGGTCGATCGGCGACGGGTTGGTCGAGGCCAGCAGGCCGTTTTGATCGAAGGTCACGGTGACGGTCGACGGACTGATGGTGCCGCTGGAGGTGCTGGCGTCGTCGCCGGAATAGGGGTTGCTCAGCGTCAGCGTCCAGCTGTTGGCGCTGTCCTTGGTCCAGGTCTGCTCGATGGTGTGGCTGACACCGACGGAGTCGAGGATCTCGATGGACGTCGTGAAGGTATCGCCGGCGGCAGCGTCGGCCGGCAGGTTGGCCACCATCGAGACCTCGGTGGTCGCCTTGGCGGTGCCGCTGATGGACTCGACGCTGATCGGCTGCAGGCCGGACAGATCGCTGGTGTTGCTGGTGGTGATGTTGCCTTCGGCGTCGGTCGCGAAGCCCAGCAGATAATAGCCTTCCTCGTTGACCAGATAGCCATCGGCATCGGTCGAGAAGCTGCCGTTGCGGGTGTATTTGTAATCCGAGGCCTTCGCGTCGGTGTCGTCGGCGACGACGAAATAGCCGCTGCCCTGGATGGCGATGTTGGTGGAGACGTCGGTGGCTTCCACCAGACCCTGCACGCTCACCGACTGGCTGGTGGAGCCCGACACGCCGCTCACCGAATTGCCGCCGCTGCCGGCGCCGGTGACCAGGGACTGGAACGACACATCCTTGGTCTTGTAGGCGGTGGTGCTGGCGTTGGCGATATTCTCGGAAATCGCCGACAGCGCCAGGCTCTGGGCGGTGAGGCCGGACACGGCCGACGTAAGCGCAGACGTAAGGCTCATGGGGTGTCTCCTGACTTTATGACGTCACGCAGCCGCGGCGGCGCTGCTGTAGAATTTCACGATGTTGGCGTCGCTGAAGGTGAGGTCGCCGGCCTGGAACACGGCGCTGCCGCTAGAGGTGTCCAGCGCCTCGGCAACCGCCAGCGAGGTGATGCTGCTGCCGATGCTGTTGACGTCGCCATCGGTGGCGGTGACGCTCAGCGTCAGCGTGTCGCCCTCGGCGACGCCGTTGAGCTGGCCGAGTGACAGCGACAGGTTGTGGCGGCCGGCGCTGGCGTCAACGCTGTCGACATAGACGACGTCGCCGTCGTCGTTGGTGACGGAGACCGTGGCCGAGGTGGCGTTGGAGTCGAGGTCGTAGACCCAGTTCGCCGTGCCGTCCTGGACCGGTGCGATGCTGCTGTCGAGCTCCACCGTGCTGCCCAGATAGGACAGGGCGGAGAAGTTCGAATAGGTCGAGAGCATCGCGCTGATGTTTTCCAGCTGGCTGCTCATGCTGATCTGCTGTTCCAGCGACGAGTAGCTGACGAGCTGGCTGGTGAACTCGTTGGTATCCAGCGGATCCAGCGGATTCTGGTTGGTCAGCTGCGTCATCAGCAGCGTCAGGAACTGGTTGGTGGCATCGGATGTCGTGCTCGACGACGTCGACGCGGTGGTCGACGTGGTGGTGCTGACGATCGAAGAAATGTCCGTCATGTCTGTCTTCCTCGCGTCGACGATGCCGGGAGGGCCGGGCATCGACTGGGTGTCGTCTGGACGGTGCGCCGTGGTGGGTCGCACCGGCCTGCTGACCCTTCAACGGGACCGGTCGCGGGAATGGGGCGCAAAAAATGCGTAGGCGGCGGCGAAAAACTTTTTCAGCGCCGGATCAAAAAAGTGCGCCCCATTGTCCGGTGACCGTCCGTTGAAGCGAGTGAAGCGTGATGCCCAAAATCGGCGAAGCGTCTTCCCGGGGTCGAAGAATTCGCGGGCCCCGGCGTGAAACCGGAGAAACTGGAGTTAGAAGATGCCTGTTATCTCGACCAATACCGCTGCAAACACGGCACTGCGCTATCTGAATGCCAATTCCGAAGCGCAGAGCACGTCGCTGGCCAAACTGTCCAGCGGCTCGCGTATCCAGACCGCCTCGGACGATGCCGCTGGCCTTGCCATCGGCACCGGCCTGTCGGCGGATGTCGCCGTGCTTGAGCAAGCGTCCGTCAACGCGCAACACGGAGAGGCCGTGTTGCAGACCGCCGATGGTGCGCTCGCGAATATCTCGGATATTCTCGAACGCATGAAGTCGCTCGCCGCCCAGGCGCTCTCGGGTGCCGTCGGGACGACCGAGCGTGCATACATCGATGCGGAGTACCAGCAGCTGCTGGAGGAAATCGACGACATCACGACGTCGACCACTTTCAACGGCACCACCCTGCTGGATGGCACCAGCGACTTCGCGACGGGCACGGGTGTCGACTTCATGGTCGGCACGTCGAGCACCGACGTCATCACGGTTGAGCTGGCCGATGTCGATACCACGGCATTGGGCATTTCGGGCGGTGACGTGACCGACGCCACCAATGCCACCACGGCGATGAATGCGCTTGATGCCGCCATCGCCACGGTGTCATCGGCGCGGGCGAACGTTGGTGCGACGCTGTCGCGTTTCGAGTATCGCGGCGACGTCATCGCGACATCGCTGGAGAACCTCGAGGCGGCGGAGTCCACGCTGATGGACGCGGACCTTGCGGCGGAACAGACCAACTTCACCAACGCCCAGACCCTGACCAACGCGGCCATCGCCGCGCTGAGCCAGGCCAACGAGATGCCCCAGAAGCTTCTCGATCTGATGCGGTAAGCGGGTCTGTCCGAAGGGGCGGCGTTCGCCGGCCCTTCATGCCTGACTGGGGAGGAGGATCTTGCATCCTCCTCCCGCCTTCCACGGGATACAGGTCATGTCGACATCTTCGGTATCCGGGGCGGTGGTGACGTCGAGTTCGTCCATCTACATCTCGTCCATTTCCTCCGGCCTCGACACGGGATCGCTGATCGAGGCCGCGGTTTCCCAAAAGACGGCGCGCGCCGACAGTATCGATGTCCGGATCGCCGAGAATGAAGCGGTGATCACGGCTTACGAGAGCGTGCAGACCATGGCTCAGGCCATCGCCGATGCGGTCGAGGCCCTGGCGACGCCGGACTATAGCGCGCTGGGCAACGACAACGCCTTCGACGCCAAGGAGGGCTATATGTCGGCCTCCGACGGCAGCGATGGCACCGGATATCTTGCCGTCAGTGTCGACAATGACGCGATCATTGCCTCCTACGACGTCGAGGTGGTGCAGATCGCCAAAGCGATGAAAGTCGCCTCTTCCGTCCAGTCAGGCACCACAGCGCTGGCCCAGACCGGCAGCTTCACGATCGGATTGTCCGGCGGCGACAGCGTCGAGATCGCCGTCACCAGCGATATGACGCTGTCCGATATCGCCGATGCCATCAACGATGAGTCCGCCAACACCGGCGTCGGCGCCATTCTGATCAAGGTCTCGACCGACCAGTATCAGCTGGTGCTGGCGGCCCAGGACACGGCGGTCGACATCGAGGTCGGGGTGGCCAGTGGCGATGATATCATGCAGACGATCGGTATCACCGATAGCGCCGGCGATTTCGCCACCGTGTCCCAGGCGGCGCAATCGGCGATCGTCAAGGTCGATGGCGTCGAGATCACCCAGTCGGACAATGAACTCGACGACATCATCCCCGGCATCAGCATATCGTTGCTGGCCGCCAGTAGCGGGACGACGATCACGCTGGAAATCGGCGTCGACAGCTCGGCTGTGAAGACCACCATCACCGATTTCATCGAGGCCTACAACGAGCTGCGCACCTTCATCACCACCCAGCAGGCGGTGGACGAAGATGGCGCCGCCGATGATGCGGTGCTGTTCGCCGACGCGTTGCTGCGCAATCTCAACGCCACGCTGTATTCGATCCTCAACGCGACGGGCAGCGGTGACATCGGCGGTCTGGCGGATCTCGGTATTGTCTTCAACGACGACAACACCCTGTCGCTGGACGATGAAACGACGCTGGATTCGGCAATTCTTTCAAATCTGTCGGCGGTTCAGTCGTTCTTCGAGACGACGTTCGAGGCCTCCGACAGCAACCTGGTGTTGATGAACAACGACAACATGCAGGCGTCGCTGTCGTTCACGCTGAATGTCACGGTGGATGGCGACGGCGCGATTACGGATGTGCTGGTCAACGGCGAGTCCGGCTGCTTCACCGTGTCAGGCAATCGTCTCGTCGGTGTCGAGGGGACGATCTACGAAGGCCTGACCTTCGCGCTGGTGACCGACAGCAGCACCTCGATCGATGTGTCGATCACTCAGGGTTTTGCCAATAAACTGGTCAATCTGCTCAATGAATATGCCGATACCAGCAGCGGCCTGATCCAGCAGCATATCGACAACATCACCGACCGCAACGCGGATCTCAGCGATCGCGCCGACCGCATCCGCGAGCGGGCGGAGGACTATCGGACCAAGCTGGTCGACAAGTACGCGACCATGGAAATCGAAGTGCAGGCGGCGAAGCTGCTGCAACAGCAGATCGACGCCATTCTCGGAGGAGGCAGTGACGATGATGACTGATCAGACTGAATTTCGCGGCTCGATGGCGGCACTCGGCGTGCGCGCCGCGAACGCCTATGCCATGGCCCAGCATGCCACGGTCGGTGGCCGCGAGATCCTGCTCGCGCTGCATCGCGGGCTCTATGACGCGCTGGTGGCGGCAAAGTTTGCCTATGAAAAAGGGGCACTGGACAAAATGTGCCTATATGCCCAGCGCGTGATGCGCATCGTCCTCGCGTTAAAGGGGAATCTGAAGTTCGAGCTAGCGGGCCCGGATGGGCGGGTGTTGGCCCGATTCTATGACTTCCTGTTGACAAGGAGCATGAAAATCCTCCGCCATCCTGATCCGGCCGGTCAATTTCAGAGCATGCTCGACATGTTGCGTCCATTTATTGAACGGCTCATCGCAACTGGAGATGGTGGCGCGGTGCGGCCAACTGTTCGTCGCACATGAACAAATCATGGCACGCTGATTGCCTGTGATCTTTGCATCAGAACAACAGGCAGCAGTCAGTGCGATGAACGGGCAGAATTTTCCTCACAGCAAAACGCGGTTGGACAGCTTGTCGGACGAGACGCTTTATTCGCTGAGCAGCCAGGGCGACCAGGCCGCGTTCCGGGTGTTGACCGAACGCTACGTCAACAAGCTCTGGCATGTATCGATGAACATCCTCGCCGACGCGCAGGAAGCGGAAGACGTGGTGCAGGAGGTGTTCATCTCGGTGTGGAAGCAGCCGGGCAAGTGGCAGCAGGGGGAAGCTCGCTTCACCACCTGGCTGCACCGGGTGACGATCAACAAGGCCATCGACTTCCGCCGCAAGCGCAAGGAACCGCCGACGCCGGCCGAGATCATCGAGGCAATGATCGACAACAGTGACAACGTCGGCGTGCATGTGGAAGTGGAACAAGTGCAGTTCGGCGAGGCCGAGCTGTCAGATAATCTCAAAGCCCTGATCAACGACCTGCCGGAATCGCAGCGCCAGGCCCTGCTGCTTTTCTATTTCGACGAGTTGAAGATTCACCGGATTGCCCTTACGATGAACAGCACGGAGCAGGCTGTTCGGTCGCTCCTAAAACGGGGGCGGCAAACGCTTAGGGAAAGAATCAGCAAGCAGAAGAAGATCTGTGTCCATGACATTGGCGGAATTTAGAGAGCTTCTCGACACCTACGGCGCACAATCCGACCGCTGGCCGGACGCTGTGCGTACGGCGGCGTTGGCATTGCTGCAGACCTCCGACGACGCGAAGGATGCCTTCGCGCAGGCCTCGGCGCTCGATGCCGTCATCCGTCCCGACAGCGCCAAGGCGCCGGCCGGACTGGTGGATGCTATCATCAAACGTACGCAGACCTGAACGCAGACCCTCCGCGACAATGCGACGAAGTGTTGGGCGACGAATCGTTCAGGAACGCGTCGGCGACCCGGAAACCTGCCCGTGCGGCGATCATCCCAGCGCCGCGGCATAGACCTCGGCCCTGAAGCCAGCGAGGCGCTGGCTCCCGGCATCGAGGATCGACCGCTTGATCATCAACGGCTGGCCGACCGCCAGCACGACCAGCTTGACGGGGTCGACGCCGGCGAAGTTGCGCCCCCTCGCAGTCGGCCGTCGGCGCAGCCCGGCATCAACGGCGGCCGAAATGCGCTTTCATGATGCGCTTGAGCTGGTCATGCGGCAGGCCATAGACCTTGACGCCATTGGCACCGGTCATGGTCGTCGAGGCTACCAGCTGATTGGCCAGCGCCTCTTCGGTCGCCTGAACCACACCCGCGAACAGCGCGTTCATCGTCGTGCTGTCGGTGTCGCTGATCGGTTGCTTGATTCGTGGCGGCCCGTCCAGCGGCATGACATGCGTCGTCGAGAACGCCAGCGCGAACTCGCCCGACAAGGCGCTGGCGGTGCTCCCGGCCCGCCCCACACCCAGCACCGCGCGGCGGGCCAGACGCTCCAACTGGTGTGGCATCAGCGGCGCATCGGTGGCAATGACGATCAGCAGCGAATTCTTGTCGTCACGCTTGCCGGCGTTGGGGCCGAGCACCGGCACGCCATTGACCTCCGGCCAGGCGCCCTCGATGGCGCGCCCCACGGGCACGCCGGCCATGCGCAGGTCGGCCCGGTCACCATGATTGGCCTGCAGCAGCACGCCGATGGTGTATTTCTTGTCGCCCAGTGTGATGACGCGCGATGCCGTGCCGATGCCACCCTTGAAGGTATAGGCGATCATGCCGGTGCCGCCACCGACATTGCCTTCGGCCACCGGCCCGCCCATCGCGCCGTCGAGCGCCGCGAAGACATGGTCGCGCGTCAGGCCATGGCCGAACACGTCGTTGAGCCGGCTGTCCAGGGTTTCCGCGACAACAGGCAACACCCGCGTCACCAGAGCGTCCTCAGGGATCCTGCCAACGGCCCAGTCCATCAGGCCCTGATGGACAAGCCCGACATTGCCCGAGCCGGTCAGGGCGATGGGGCCGAAGAACTGGCCCACTTCATCCACCAGATGCATGCCGGTCCATTCGCCGGTGCCGTTGATGACGGCGCGCCCGGCGGCCACGCCCTCCAGCGCGCTCTTGCCAAGCGGGTGGATGATCGTCACCCCGGTGCGTACCGGCCCCTTGCCGATGACAAGCGGTCCATCTCCGGAAATCACCGTCGCATGCCCGACCTCGACTCCGGCGACATCGGTGATCGCGTTGAGCGCGCCCGGCGTACCCTCGAACGGCACGCCGAGATCACGGGCGCGCGGCCCGGCCTCGGCGAGGCCAACCCAGGCAAACGTGACCGCAACAGCCAGCACCAGCGGCCAGAAACAATTTCGCTGACTCTTCACCATATTCTCCCGACCTTTCCCCGCCCGGCCGATGGCAACAGCGCCGCCAGCGGCAATCATGCAATCGCCCCCCTGTCCCGAGAATGGGCCAGGCAACGGAGCGACTCTGAAACAGAATTTGAATTCAACATCAATTTTTGGCAACGATTTTCTGGGGTGTCGCCCTCGGGCGTGGAGTCACGACGACGCCCCCCAGGCCAGATGCAATGCCGGCGGCTGGCGGAACTCGACGCCCGAGATCACAAGAGGCTGCCCGGCCACCGGCCGCAGGTCCGGACAGCGATCGAGAATCTGCTCCAGCGCCGTCAAGGCCTGCAGGCGCGCGAAATGGGAGCCCAGGCAGAAATGCGGGCCGGATGCGAACGCAAGATGACGTCGGGCGTTCGAGCGTTCCAGATCGAACGTGTCCGGCTCGCTGAACACCGCCGGATCCCGGTTGGCCGCACCCAGCATGCAGTTGACGGTATCGCCGGCCTTGAGCGTGACCCCGGCGACCCGCACGTCGCGCGCCACATGGCGCGTCGCCGACTGCACCGGCGACAGCCAGCGCAAGGTTTCTTCCAGCAGATCCGGCAGACGCGACCTGTCCGCCCGCACAGCGGCATGGACCCGGGGCTGGCCCACCAGAACATAAAGACAGTTGAGAATGATCGCCTCTACCGTCGATATGCCGCCGAAAAAGATAATGGCGGCGTTCTGCCGGATCTCGGCGTCGCTCAACCGATCCTCGGCATTATCATGCACGGCCTGGCTGAACAGGCTCCCGTCCGGCAACCCGCGCACCCGATCAATGTGCCGCTGGATGAGCGCATGGAATTCGGCCACATCCTCGCGGGCCTGTCGCCGGACGTCCTCCCGCCACGCGAAATTGGCCAGCGCACGCTCGAAACCATCGTACCAACGCCGCAGCCGAGGCTCCTCTTCCAAAGGCAAGCCGAACAGACTCAGGATGGATTGCACCGGCAGCCGGCTGGCGAACTGCCGGCGCCACTCCGCCGCCCCCTGCCCCGCCACCCCCGGCCCCGTGAGGCCATCGAGCAGTACCTCCGACAGCCGGCGCACCGTCTCCTGCATCGCCGCGCGGATGGCCGCCGGTGCGAAGGCGCCACGGAACCGGCTTTTCAATCGCTCCTGGGCCACGCCATCGGTAGTCAGCATGTGCGCGCCGAAGGTGTCGTAGAGCAGCGACGCCGGCGTGCCGGTGGTAAAATTGTCGGTGTCGCGCAGGATGGCCTGGACGTCCTCGTAGCGCGTCACCAGCCACAAGCCCCAGGCCTCCAGGCGAAACACCGGCGCCTCTTGCCGCAGCCGCGCATGAAAAGCCTCGGGATCGGCCTCCAGCGCGCGGATCACCGGATCGTCGTGCATCTCCACCATCACCGCCATAATCTCCCTCCCCCGGCGCACCCGCCTGACTGAAGGGAAGACATTACTTCGCTCGGCGCGGAATTTCCTGCCATTCTGGTCATGAATCCGGTTGATTGTGCAATATCATGCCGTAGTAATTCATAATATGATCGATACTGCCGCCTCCCTCGACGCCAGCGATTTTCGCATCCTGCGCGAACTGCAACGCAACGGCCGCCTGAGCAACGCCGAGCTTGCCCAACGGGTCGGGCTGTCGCCGTCGACCTGCCTGCGCCGCACCAGGGCGCTAGAGGACGCTGGCGTCATCGCGGGATACGCGGCTATCATTGACGGCGCGATGCTCGGCGCGCGCATCACCGCCTACATCATGGTCAATCTCGATCAGAGAGTTGAAACCGACGCCCGGATGTTCTTCGACCGTGTGGCGAGGGACGACAGGATCGTTGAGTGTGTCGCCATCACCGGCAGTCACGACATCATGATGAGAGTGCAGCTGCCCGACATCGCGGCGCTGGCGGATCTGACCATGGATACACTGCTCAAGTTGCCGAGCGTCCGGAGTTTGACCTCCAACATTGTCGTCCGGGCGATCAAGAGCCCCGGGACCTCGCCCGTCCACCGCCCCTGAATTCCCGGGCTGCACGGCACCGGTTCGGGTCAGACGGCGTTGTAGAACATCAAGAAGGACAGTATCCTGTTGAGCGCCGGCATGTCGGCGACCCGGAAGCGTACGCCGTTTGCGCCGACACGCTCGAACAGAGGCAGGAAATCGAGCAGCTCCGCCGCCAGTCGACTCACCAGCGTCAACTCGACCGCGATGTCCGCGCCCGGCGACAGTAGGTTTGCATCCGCCTGCCGGGTGACGGCGCGTGCCGCAGCCGCCTCCAGCGCCTCGCACACGACCTGCGGCGCCGGCGACATCGCCGAGAACATGCCGCATGTCCGCTTGGTGACAACCGTCTCCAGCGGACGCAGTACCGGCGCGCTGGCCGCGATGAAGGCATCGTCCCCCGACATCATCAGCAGTGGCACGCCGAACGCCGCCGCCGTGGCGGCGCTGACATAGGCCTCATCGGCTTCCTGTCCGTTCAGCCGCAGCCCCAGAATGCCACGGCTGGAGAGGGTGTGGGCCATCGTCCCGGCGATACAGCCGGCACCGGCGTGATAACCCAGCAGCACGGCACCGACATAGTCACCCTGCTCGATGCCCTGCATCATCAGCAGCGGGCGGGGCCACGAGCGCACCAGCAGCACATCCTCGGGCATCTGATCGGCGAGAATCGACAGGCCGTTGCCGTGGGCGTCGCAGACGACGCATTCACGTACGCCAGCCGCCCGCGCACCGCGCACGACCGCGAGCACCTCGTTGGTCATAAGTTGCCGGGCAGCGGCATATTCGAACCCCTGTGGCCCGGCCTGCTCCCGGGCCGTAATCCCCGCCACGCCCTCAATGTCGGCTGATATGAACAGACGCATCAGTACGACTCCCCGTTCGTGACGTGGCGATGAAACACCAGCAACGGCCACAGACTGACCAGCACCAGCACCGCCGGCAGCACGGCGAAGGCCACCTGCACGCCCGCGAGCGCCGAGGCCGGCTGGACAACGGCGGCATCACTGGAGGCAATGAAGCCGGTGACCGACAGAATACCACCGGTGAACAGCCCGCCCAGCGCCAGGCCGAGCTTCTCGCCGGCAGTCCACAAGCCGGTGAACATGCCCTGACGCGGCACACCGGACTGGCGGGCATCGGCGTCCAGCACATCGGGCAGCAACGCGAAGGGGAACAGCTGCTGGCCGGCGAAGGCCAGCCCCATCAGGCCGATCTGGCCGTACAGTCGCGCCTCGCTCGCCGCGCCGTCGCACAGCCACAAGGCGGCCATGGCACCGGCCATCATCACGCTCGACAGCAGGTAGGCCCGCCCCTTGCCGATCCGGCGAGACACCAAGGTCCACAGCGGCATCGCCGCGATTGCCGTCAGATTGAGGGCGACAAACAACAAGGTGACGGTCACGCCGCTGCCCTGGCGGATGTGCACGGCGTAATAGGGCAGAGCACCGGAGAAGCAGCCAAGGCCGGAGAGCTGGATCAGATAGGTCACGATCAGCAGCACGAACGGCCGGCAGGTCGCCGCCTGACGCAACCCGGCGAAGAACCCCAGCTCTGAGGTCACCGGCGGACTGGTGCGCAGGCGCCGCGTCGCCACCACCGGCACCAGCATCGCCGCCCCGCAGGCGACCCCGATCACCAGCGCCATCACCGCGTAACCCGGCCGACCGCCGCCGGCCAGTTCCACCAGCAGCGGCGCGCCCGCCCCGCCCAGCAGGATGCCGACCATGGCGAACCCCATGCGAAACGACATCAGCGTCGTGCGCTCGTTGGGATCGCGCGAAATCTCGGCCGGCATCGCGATATAGGGCACCGAGAACACCGCGTAAGCGGTGGCGCACAGCATGTAGACGACGGTGACATAGAGGAAGCGCGCGAACACGCTGTCGAGATCCGGCACCGAGAACAGCAGGACGAACAGGATCGCCATGCCGATGGCGCCAGCCAGCATGTACGGCCGCCGCCGGCCCCAGCGACTGCGGGTACGGTCCGACACCATGCCGATGCCCGGGTCGATCAACACATCCCAGAATTTCGGCAGAAACACCGTGAGCGCCGCCAGCCCCGCCGGCACCGCCAGCACGCTGGTCATGAAGTAGAGCAGCAGGATGCTGGGCACGGTGGAGAACACGCCGGTGCCCAGCGAACCGATACCGAAGCCGATCATGGTCCGCAGCGGCAAGGCGCCGGCCGGCGACGCGCCCGCGCTTTCGCCAGCAGGCGTCACGCGGCACCACTCAGTCG
Organism: Pseudomonadota bacterium; assembly: GCA_963205175.1. GTDB lineage: Bacteria > Pseudomonadota > Alphaproteobacteria > Sphingomonadales > Sphingomonadaceae > CAUJIW01. The sequence continues at coordinate 17,640 of CAUJIW010000074.1, read as the reverse complement.
TCTGGCTTCCTGACGCAGCGCCGGCTTGTCGACCTTGCCGACCGGCAGCAACGGCAGCTCGGCGCGGATCAGGAACCGCTTGGGCACCTTGTAGTTGGCCAGATGCGCGCTGGCGTACTGCCGCAATTGCTCTTCCTCCAGCCGCGCGCCGACGCGGGGCAGGACAAAGGCCCAGCCAACCTCATCGTAGCGCGGGTCAGGAACACCGATCACAGCGACGGCGGCGACATCGGGATGCGCCTCCAGCGCCAGCTCGACCTCGCGCGGATAGACGTTGTAGCCCCCCGACTTGAACATCTCGACGATACGACCGACAAAACGCCAGTATCCGCCCGGCAGGCACATCACCTGGTCACCGGTGCGGAACCAGCCGTCGGCGGTGAACGCCGCGGCAGTCGCCTCGGGATTGTTGAAATAGCCCAGCGTGACGCCGGGGCCACGGATCTGCACCTCACCGATACCGTGATCGGCCACCACCTTGCCGTCGGCGTCGACCACGCGATATTCGTTGTCGTGGTCGGGCCGGCCGATGGTCTCCGTCAGCGTGGTGAAGTCGGCGTCCGGCGGGCTGACGCTGTTGATGGAGCCGCCCTCGGTCAGGCCGTAATGCAGGGCGAAGAAATAGCCGCGCGCGTACAGCCGTTTCAGCAGCGCCGCCGGCATCGGCGCGCCACCCCAGGCAACGACCTGCACGCTGGAGAGATCATGCGCCTCAAGGTCCGGCTGGTCGAACACCGCCTGATGCATCAGCGGCAAGCCGCCCAGCATGGTGATGCGCTCCCGCTCCACCATGTCGAGAATACCAGCCGGGTCGAAGGTTTCCATGAACACGATCGTGCCACCATCAATGAGGCTGTTGCCGCACAGGTCCGACTGGCAGCCGACATGATTGGTCGGCAGGTTGCAGATCACCCGGTGTCCGGCGCGCAGATGCTCATGGCCGATGAATGATTCCGACAGCGCCTTGTAGGAATGGAAAAAGCTGTCGTGCGACAGCACCGCGCCCTTGGGCTTGCCGGTGGAGCCGGAGGTATAGACGATGCTCACCGGGTCGCGCCGCCGGCCCTGGTTGAGCTGGTCGGCAAGGCTCGCCGCGCTGGCATCGCCAGCGGCCAGGAACGCCGCCAGCGTCATGCCGCAGCCCGGCACCGCGCCGTCGATGGTCACCACCGTGGCGATGGAATCCACATCGGCGGCGAGCTGGACCAGATCCGCGTCGTAGCGGCGGCCGGCTGGATCCTGCACGATGGAGACCAGCAGCCGGGGCTGGCAATCGCCCAGCACGTGGCGCATCTCCTCGCGCTTGTATTTCGGGTTGACCCCCACCCACACCACGCCGGCGCGCATGGCGCCCAGCAGCATCAGCAGGAATTCCGGCCGCGGTGTCACGATCATCGCCACCCGGTCGCCGGCCTGCAGGCCGGCGGCGAGCAGCGCACAGGCATAGCGGTCGACCGTGCGGTCGAGGTCGGCATAGCTCAGCCGCGCGTCGCCGAACACCAGCGCTTCACGCGCGGGCACCGCGCGGGCATGGGCCGCCACCGCATCGGGAAGGCGCTCGATGGTGTCCACCAGAGCACGGCCGCCGATCAGGTTCATTGCGCGTCTTCCCGCGACACCAGGCCGATCCACTCAGCGATCAACGCCGGACGCTCCTGCCCCTCGATCTCGATGACGTTTTCGGAGGTGATGAGATAGCTGCCATCCTCGCGGCGCTCGACGCTTTTCAGCGACATGCGGTTGCGAAACCGGGCGTTGACCGGCACCGGCGAGATGAAACGGACGCGATTGAGGCCATAATTCAGATCATAGCCGATCACGCCGCCGCCATGGCGGTAGCGCACCGGCGAGCACAGGTTGCTCAGCATCGACAGGGTCTGGAAACCGAACAGGATAGTCTGGCCGAACGGACTGTGCTCGCGGGCATAATCCGGGTCGATGTGCATGGGATCAGGATCGCGCGTCACCCGACCGAAATCGTTGATCTCCTCCTGCGAGATCGAGATCCAGTCACTGACCAGAATCTCCTGTCCCACCAGCGAGGCCAGAGTCTCAACATCATATTCCGTCTGTGTCACGCGGCCCACCCATTTTCCGATACACGTCGGCAACAGGCGCCTGAGCGGCGCCCAGCCGTCAACGGCAGGAACCCCCTGCCCGGTTCCGCACCTCTACCATGATTGAATTTAAATTCAAGTTGTATTCCCGATGCGCAGGGCGCAATTCGAAATTGGTTTTACCTTCAACTTCCGCTATCATCCCGACACCCCAATTGTTCAATGAAGACAATGACAACGAAAAAGAAACAGGTCAGTGCCCGTCCGGCCGTCGCCCCCGTGGGCCGCAAGGAGCGGCGCAACGCGGTGAGCAAGAAGCCGGCGGCACCGCAGACGCAGCGCGGCAACCAGACGCGCGACCGCCTCAAGGAGGCCGCCGTGCGCGTGCTGGAACGCATCGGCTATCGGGCCATGCGGCTGTCCGACATCGCGGCGGAGGCCGGCGTCAACGTCAGCCTGCTCTACCATTATTTCTCCGGCAAGGCCGACCTCACCCACGAAATCCTCTCCGAGCTGCTGGAGAGCTGGCGCATCCAGGACGCCGGCGGCGGGCCATCGTCCGGCGACGCCTTCGAGTCGATCCTGCGCGCCAACAAGGTCATGGTCACCGCCTATTCCCGCACGCCCGGCCTGATGCGCTGCCTGCTGCATTTCGACGAAGAAGAAGCGGAGTTTTCCGAACTCTACCGGCGCGTCAGCGCCGACTGGAGCATCCGCATCGCCAAGGACATCGCACGCCGCTGCCCCGGCGTGTCGCTCGGCGACGAGCAGCGCCTGATGATCGCCTACGCGCTGGGCGGCATGGTCGACAACTTCCTGTTCGAGCTGTACGTCGACCGCAACCCCAACCTGGTCAAGGTGTTCAGCGCGCCCGACGACGTGGCGCACTTCCTGGCCATCCTGTGGTACCGCACGGTCTATCTCACCAACCCGCCGGCCGAGCATCTGCGCGGCTATGAAGGCTTTGCCAGCCTGCGTCTGGGCGAGGTACCAGCGGCCTGAGTCCCCCCTTATTGCCCCGCACTCGCCGGCGGGCGCTGGGCGCGGGCCGCGCGCATCAACTCGATCGCCCAGCCGGCCGGATTATGGCCGACCTGATTGAGCGTGCCGGCGAGACTGATGCCGGTCGACGGCTCATACAGCATGATCGCCCCCCAGAAGCCGGTGTGGCCATAGCAGGAAATGCCGTCGGCGGTGGTCAGGCGGGCAACACCCAGGCCGCGCTCGACGATCAGGCCGTTGCGCTCTTCGCGCAGATGCGGTGTCAGCATCAGCGCCAGCGTTTCCGGCTTGCGGAACAGCCGCCCCTCGCCCAGGGCGCGGATGAAGCGGTTGAGCTCGCTCGCCGTCGACACCACGCCGCCGCCGGCCCAGTCGAAGGAAATGTTGAACTTGCCGGTGCGTCCGGCGAAGTCGCCGATATAGAAATCGGCCTCGCGGCTGGTGTAGGCCGCCGCCGCCGGCGCGACCGCATAGTCGAGATAGCTGTGGCCCATCCCCAGCGGATCGAACAGCCGGGCGCGATAGGCCTGATGCAGCGTCCCGCCCGTGACCTTCTCGATCACCAGGCCGAGGATGATGTAGCCGGTGTCGCTGTAGTGGTAGCCCGCGCCGGGCGCGAACAGCGCGTTGGTGGCGCCGCCCTTGTAGTTGAGGAAGAAGTTGAGCACGCCGGCCTGCGGGTCCGTCGGCCGGCGGGCATCCCACGGCCGCCAGGTGCGCCCGGTCACCAGTTTGGCGACGTCGCAGCCGGGTGTCGCCAGACACTGCCGATGCGCCCCCAGTCCCGCCAGCAGCACGCCGCCCAGCGAATCTGGCGCCGCCTCGCCATGGCGGGCGTCCGACGTCTCGCGGGCATCGTCCATGAACACGTCGCGCAGCCCGGCCCGGTGCGCCAGCAACTGGCGTAGCGTCAGGCCGGCGCCATAGGCGCGCCCCTGATGGATCAGCAGGCGGGCCAGCACCTCGGGCGGCAGCACGCCGAGCGACCCCAGGGTGGTGTCGAGGCCGGTGGCGCCGAACGCGCCCTCCTCCGCCAGCTGCAGGATGATGGTGGCGGTCATCGTCTTGGTCACGCTGGCGATCGGGAACTGATCGTCCGGCGTGATGAGCGCCGGCTGGCCGTCACGGGCCGGGCCGACGCCACGGCCGAACAGCAGCGCGCCGGCGCGATCCTCCACCACCGCCACGGCATTATGGACCGCCTCCGGCCGCGCCGGGTCCGCCGCCACCAGCGGCAGCGCCTGCATCACCGCGTCAAGGCTGGCCGCCGCCCCGGTATCGACCGGCGCGGCGTTGGCGACACCCGCCGTCAGCGCCAGCAGCACCGCACAAACCGTCAATGGCCGCATCATCCTGTCGTCTCCCCCTGCCGCCGCGCACGGCGACTCACCTGTTATCGTAACGCCCGGCCTATCGGGCACCCCTTTTCCGGGCCTCAGGCGTCACCCTTGAACGCCGCCACCCGCACCGACACATCCGGATCGAGCAGACAGGCGGCCAGACTGGCGGTCTCGGTCGCCATCGCCTTCTCGATGCGTTCCCGGTCCAGCAGGTTGACCGCGCGCTTGAGCGCCCGCACCACGCCGGCCGGCTTGGCGGCGATCTCGCCCGCCAGCGCCATTGCTTCCTCCAGATGTCGTCCCGGCTCGGCGACCCGGGTGACCAGACCGACCGTCTCCAGCAGCTCGGCCGACAGCTTCTCGCCGGTCAGCATCCAGTTGAGGGTCCGCTGCGGCCCGATCAGTCGCGGCAGCAGCGCGGTCACGCCGCCGGTGACGAACATGCCCCAGCCGATTTCGGGGAAGAACGCCCGCGCCTCGCGCGACCACACCACGGCGTCGCAATTGATCACCCACTCCAGGCCGCCGCCGACCGCCCAGCCATGGACGGCGGCGATCACCGGCTTGTCGCCGAACATGATTTCGCGGCTGACCTGCTGCATGATGTCGATGCGCGCCTGCATCACCCCTTCGTCGACCGGCACCGTTGGCGCGTCGTGGGCGGTGAGGTCGTCACCGGCACAGAAGGCGCGACCCAGGCCATGCAGCACGATGACATCGGTATCCGCATCGGCCTGCGCCGCGCGCAGCGCCGCCACGAGGGCGATCACCATCGCTTCGTTGATGGCGTTGAGGCAATCGGGCCGGTTGAGGGCGATGCAGCTCACCCGCCCCTGACGCGATGAGAGAACTTCCGGCGAAAGGGTCAATGCTCCAACCTCGTTGGCTTTGTACTGAACGTGTCACGATCCCTATTTGATTTTAAATTTAATTTCAAGTAATCAATGCCGGCGTGCCGCACGGTGCGTCCCGGGGGACGGGAAACGTTGGAAACAGAAGGGCCAGGCGCCGGACTCGTGCCGCCGCCACAGGGTCGTTGCAGCTCAGCCTGAACATTCAAGGACATACGCCGCCATGCAGGCCACCACTCCGAACCCGACAACACCCGGCCGATATTGAACATAAATTCATATTCTACGAATCAGCACATAGGGGGGAAAGACCATGCACGAATCACCGCTTGCCACCGCCCGCCACCCCAGCCGGGGTGCGCGTCTGCGCGGGCCGCTGCACTGTTCACTGGTGGCGTTGTTGCTTGGCGTGAGCGCCGCCCACGCGGCGGAGGAAACATCGCAGATCGAGGAGATCATCGTCACCGCGCAAAAGCGCGCCGAGAGCGTGCAGGACGTGCCGATCGCCATCACCGCCTTTTCCGCCGAAGGGCTTGCCGCCCGCGGCATCGACGGCCTGGGTGACCTCGCCCAGAACACTCCCAGTTTGAGCTTCGGCAACTTCCCCGACCTCAAGCTGTCGCCGATCGCGTTGCGCGGCATTTCCGCCAGTTCCGGTTCGGCCGGCCAGGATCCGGCGGTGGGCATCTATGTCGACGAGGTGTTCCTCGGTTCGGGCGTCGGCGCCAACATCGACATGTTCGACGTCGAGCGCGTCGAGGTGCTGCGCGGCCCGCAGGGCACGCTGTTCGGCCGCAACACCGTCGGCGGCGTGATCAGCATGACCACCCGCAAACCGACCCGCGAGTTCGAAGGCTATGTGCTGGCCGGCTACGGCAACTACAACGCCGTACAGCTGCGCGGCGCCGTCAGCGGGCCGATCATCCAGGACAAGCTGCTGGCCCGCGTTTCGGCCCAGTTCGACGACCGCGACGGCTACATCCGCAACGACGCCGACGGCAGCCGCGGCGACGACCAGCACGCCTGGAGCACCCGCGCGCAACTGCTGTTCCTGCCCACCGATAACGCCGAGTTCTCGCTCGCCGGTGAGTACCGCAAGGTCAACCAGCGCTCGAAATATTTCGAGACGCTGAGCTACAATAGCGACCAGCTGCTGCCACAGCTCTTGGAGATGTTCGGCCTGCCGCTGAACACCGACCCCGACGATCGCCACGTCAATTCCGACCTGGCGACGCGCGAGACACTGGAGGCCTGGGCGGTGTCGCTCAACGCCCGCATCGACTTCGAGGATGTCGACTTCACCAGCATCACCGCCTACCGCGAGCACGACTATGACAACATCGGCGATACCGACATGTCGCCGCTGCGCTGGTTCTACGACGGCGACCCCGAAAAGGTCTGGCGCTTCAGCCAGGAACTGCGGCTGGCCTCCAGCGGCGACTCCCGGCTGAGCTGGATCGCCGGCCTCTATTATTACCACCAGCGCTCGCGCAACCTCAGCTTCGTCCGCCTTGGCGAGGACCTGTCGGAGCTGCTGGAGGTGCCGGTGATGGACATCGGCTCCGACGCCGACATGACGCTGAACAGCTATGCCGCCTATGGCAGCCTGACCTACAAGCTGATGCCGCGTCTCGATGTGACGCTGGGCGGCCGTTTCACCTATGAACGCAAGAAGATCCTCTATTCGCAGTTTGATCCGCTGGCGCTGCTGGGTGGCCAGGTCGACAATCTGCTCGGCAAGGACAACTGGAAGGCCTTCACCCCCAGCCTCAACGTCCGCTACCACTTCAATCCGACGGCGATGGCCTATGCCACCATCAGCCGCGGCTTCAAGAGCGGCGGCTTCAACGACGCGCTGGGCGACGCCAACGGCATCAGCTACGATCCGGAATACATCTGGAACTACGAGATCGGCGCCAAGGGCACCTGGTTCGACAACCGCCTGCGGGTCAATGTCGCGGCGTTCATCATGGAATGGACCGACATCCAGATTTCCGCCGATGATCCCAACACCCTGCCGTTCGACCCGCGCACCAGCAACGCCGGCAAGGCCCACTCGCGCGGTGTCGAACTGGAACTGACGGCGGTGCCGCTCGACGGCCTGGAGATCGGCGCCAACGCCGCTTTCATCGACGCCGCCTACGACGAGGGCACGGTGCCGACCGGCGCCAACACGCCGGGCATTCCGCTGGCCGACCTGCCGCGCGCGCCGGAAACCCGGCTGGGCGTCAACGCCCAGTATACGGTGCCGCTGGGCGGCATGGCGCTGACCCTGCGCGGCGACTACCTCTACGAGAATGGCAGCGACCTGCTGCCGATCGAGGACGCCGACGCCAAGGTCGGCGCGGTCGGCCTGCTCAACGCCCGCGTCACCCTGGCGGGCGAGGAGGATCGCTGGTCGATCGCCCTGTGGGGCAAGAACCTCACCGACAAGACCTACAAGACGCGGCTGTTCGACCTGTCGAACCAGGCGCTGATCGGCCAGAAACTCATCGTGCTGGGGGCGCCCCGCACCTATGGCGTCGAAGCGCGCATCAACTTCTGATCCGCCACCCTGCCGACCCGCCGCGATGCGGGATTGCCGGCAAGGCCGGAACGTGGCAGCCGGGAGCATGGCCCTCATGCTCCCGGCGTGCACGCCAATACCCGCCCCCCCGCCGGCGCTGCCGCCGGCACAGCACAGGACAGCCCGATGACCGCCCTTCTCGCGCTTGACGCCATCCTCGACTCCACGGTCGGCGCCGGCACCAAGGGCCTGCCGCCGCTGGCGGCCCCGCTGCGGGTCGCCGACCTCGGCGCACGGGGCTGGAACATCCTGCGTCAGGACACCGGCTTTCCGGTCGCCGTGCTGCATGCCGAGGCGTTGCGGCATAACAGCGACGTCATGCGCCGCTTCGTCGCCGAGGGCGGCGCCCTGCTGTGCCCGCACGGCAAGACGACCATGGCGCCGCAGCTGTTCGAGTTGCAATTGCAGGACGGGGCCTGGGGCATCACCGCCGCCACGCCGGCCCACCTGATGACCTATCGCCGCGTCGGCGTGCCGCGGATTTTCTACGCCAACCAGCTGATCGACCGCGCCACCATCGACTTCGTGCTGGCGGAGCTCGCCCGCGACCCAAACTTCGATTTCTACTGCCTGATCGATTCAGGGCCGTCGCTGGCCCGCCTGGTCGAGGCCACCGCCCGTCATCCGACCACCCGCCCGCTGCAGGTGCTGGTGGAACTGGGGTTGGCCGGCGGCCGCACCGGCGCGCGCTCGGTCGCCCAGGCGCTCGACCTCGCGCGTCAGGCACTGGTTGCCCCCGGCATCGCCCTGCGCGGCGTTGAGGCCTTCGAGGGCATTCTGTCGCTCACCGGCGACAGCGCGGCCGCCGCCAGGATCGACGCGCTGCTGGCCGACATGCGCACGCTGGCTGAAGGCATCGCGGCATTGCGCGCCGAGGTGTCGCGGACTGCACCCGACGAGCCGATCCTGCTCAGCGCCGGCGGTTCGGCGTTCTTCGAGCGGGTGATGGACCGGCTGGCCGCCGATCTGCCGTTCCCGACCCAGGTCATCCTGCGCAGCGGCTGCTATCTCACCCACGACCATGGCCTCTACCAGCAGGCGCTGGCCGATCCGCAGCGCCCCCGGGGCGAGGTCGCGCTGGCCGCCCCCCTGCGTCCGGCGCTGGAGGTGTGGGCGCTGGTGCAATCCTGCCCCGAGCCGGGGCTGGCCATCGCCACGCTGGGCAAGCGCGACATCTCGCACGATATCCACCCGCCGCGCGCCATCCACTGGTTCCGCCCCGGCCTGCATGACGCGCCCCAGCCCCTGCCGGCCGGAGTCAGCGTCCGCGCGCTCAACGACCAGCACGCCTATCTCGCCCTGCCGCCGGAGCAGTCGCTGGCCGTGGGCGATCTGGTCGGCTTCGGCGTCTCGCACCCCTGCACCACCTTCGACAAATGGCCGCTGCTGCTGCTGGTCGACGGGGCGTATAATGTCACCGGCGGCATCCGCACCTTTTTCTGATTCCCGCCAACCCCCTGTCGGCCGGAAGTTCGGCTGGCCGCAACTTGACTTTTAATTCAATTTCAATTTTGGTGCGGGGAGAGCCGGAAAACGGGGATTCATCCCCACCCCGGCCAGCGCCAACCAGGGACGCGCGATGCGGATTTACACGGCCAGCCTGTGCACCGAGACCAACAGTTTCTCGCCCCTGCTCACCGACCTGAGCTGTTTCGAGGAAGGCGCCCTGCTCACGCCCGGCACCGCGCCGGCCGCGCCCAACGAATTCAGCGCCCTGCTGGCGGCCTGCCGCGAGGCCGCCGCCGACCGTCCCGCGCTGACCGTGATCGAAGGCACAGTGGCCTATGCCTACCCCAGCGGCCCGACCACCCGGCACGCCTACGAGACGCTGCGTGATCGCCTTCTCGACGAGCTGGTGGCGGCGCTGCCGGTCGACATCGTGGCCCTGCAGCTGCATGGCGCCATGATCGCCGACGGCTACCCCGACTGCGAGGCCGATCTGCTGACGCGAGTCCGCGCGCTGGTCGGCGACACGGCCATCATCGGCGTGCTGTTCGACCCGCATGCCCATTTCTCCGTCGCCATGGCGCGTTGCTGCGATATCCCGATCGCGTTCAAGGAATACCCCCACAGCGACTTCCTGCCGCGCGCGCGCGAACTTGTCGCCCTGTTGCAGGCGGCGGCCGACGGCGCGATCCGGCCGCGCCCGGTGGTGGTGGATTGCGGCATGATCGGCATCTTCCACACCGACAAGCCGGTGGTGCGCGCGCTGGTCGAGCGGATGCAGGCGCTGGAGGCGCAAGCCGGCCTGTTGTCGGTATCGCTGGTGCACGGCTTTCCGTGGGGCGACGTCCCCGACATGGGCACGCGCGTGATCGTGGTCACCGACGACGATGAAACCGCCGGCGCCACGGCGGCGCACGCGCTGGCGCTGGCGGTGCGGCAGGCCCGGGAGGAGGCGCAGGCGCCGGCGGTGCCGCTGGCCGAGGCGCTGGCGATCGCCGCCGCCGGGGACGGCCTCTGGGTGCTGGCAGACTCGCCCGACAACCCCGGTGGTGGCGCCGCCGGCGACTCCACCTATGTGCTGCAGGCACTGCTGCAGGCGTCGCCCGGCCGCTGCTGCCTCGGCCCGCTGTGGGACCCGATCGCGGTGGCGATGGCCTTCCGGGCCGGTGTCGGCGGGCGCTGCCCGCTGCGGATCGGCGGCAAGGCCGGCCGGCTGTCGGGCCCGCCGCTCGATGTCGAGGCCGAGGTGCTGGCGCTGGACGCGGCCGCCACCCAGAGCTTCGCCGGTTCGGTCCTGCCGCTGGGCCGGGCCGCCGCCATCGCCGTCGGCGAGGTAGCTATCGTCCTAGTGGAACGCCGCGCCCAGGCCCTGGGGCCGGACCTGTTCACCAACCTCGGCATCGATGTCGCCGCCTGCAAACTGATCGTCGTCAAGTCGAGCCAGCACTTCCGCCACGGCTTCGCCACACTGGCGACCGGCGGCATCCTGGTGCTCGATTGCCCCGGCGCCCTGCAGGCACCGCTGGAGGCCGGCCACTACCACCATCTGCGTCGGCCGCTCTGGCCCTTTGACGCGGATTGCCCGCCACCCCAAAGACTATTCTGAAGAGGAGAGAAGACCATCATGCACGACGCCATGACCCCCACCACCCGACGCTGGCGCCAGGCCATGGTGCCGCTGCTGTTCAGCGTCGCCCTGATCGGCCCGCGCGCGCTGCATGCGCAAGTCGACACCACGGCCCTGCCCGCCGGCATGGAAGCGCGCGTTGACGCCATCATCGCCGAACGCATGCAGGCAGCCCCCTTCCCCGGCCTGGCCATTGCCGTCGAGCACAAGGGCAAGCTGGTCTACGCCAAGGGCTTCGGCAAGGCCGACCTTGAACAGGACGTGCCGGTGACACCGGAAACCGTGTTCCCGATCGGCTCCATCACCAAGTCGTTCACGGGTCTGGCGCTGGCTCAGCTGGTGGAACAGGGCAAGGTGTCGCTGGATGAAACCGCCGGCCACTACCTGCCCGATCTGCCGGAGCCGGCCCGCAGCGTCAAGGTGCGCAACCTGCTCAACCACACCGGCGGCCTGGTCAACTACACCGACCTGCCGGAGTTCCCCTACCACGAGCGCCGCAGCTTCACCCGCGAGCAGATGGTCGGCTATTTCGCCAGCAAGCCGCTGATGTTCACGCCGGGCACGCAGTGGAGCTACTCCAATTCGGGCACCTACCTGGTCGGCCTGATCATCGAGAAGGTCTCGGGCGAGAGCTATGATGCCTATGTGACCAAGCACATCATCGAGCCCTTCGGCATGTCCAAGTCGCTCTACACTGACTGGACGCGCCTGGTGCCCAATCGCGCGCACGGCTACAAGATGGGCAAGGATGGCTGGCAGAACGCGCTACAATATGATCCCACCGTGCCATTCGCCGCGGGTGCCATCATGTCGACCGTGGGCGATCTGCTGAAATATCGCCGCGGCGTCTTCGCCTCGGACAAGACCAGCCAGAAGGTGCGCGACATCATCCTGACTCACGACAAGCTTTCGGATGGCACCAGCATTCTCTACACGCTCGGCTGTCTCGTCGAAAACCGTTTCGAGGGGCATCGCAAAATCGCTCACGCCGGGGACATCTACGGGTTCTCCGCCTATTACGCCTATTATCCGGAAGATGAACTCGTCATCACCATCACCACCAACAACCAGGGCGGTGCCTTCGCCCCGCTCAACATCGAACAGAAGATCGCGCGCGAATTTCTGGGCATCGCGCAGCCGGTCGTCGCCGCGTTGCCGGTGCCGGACAAGCTCGGCAGACAGCTTGGCGGTGACTATCGCTTCGCGCCGTATCGTTTTGGACCCGAGGTACACGGCTTCACCTTCAAGGACGGCGCGCTCCACCTCAACTTCGGCGGCGTGAATGCCGGCGGGCCGGCGCTGCCGTTGCTCTACCAGGGCAACAACCAGTTCGTTTCGGCGATCGACGACGAACACCGCATCACCTTCAAGCCCGGCCGGAACGGCAAGGCCGCGACACTGACCATGGACTATTATGGCGGCACCTTCAGCGCCCGCCAGCTGACGCCATCGGCCGTGCGGTAACGGCGCACGCAATCGGCATCGACTGAGGGCATGACGCCACACGCGTCATGCCCTTGTTTTCCAGTATGCCCGCGTTCCTCAATATGGCTGCCTGGACGCGGCGCGGTCGGCCGCCAGCGAGGATGACCTCAGGAACCCGGGTCGAGCACGGAGGCGAAAAACTCCAGGGCGGCGTGCAGCATCACCACACCCAGGCTTAGCGGCACCACCACCATCACCAGCGCCAGGTTGAGACCAAGCATCTCCGAGTCACGCAGATATTGATGCGCCAGCGCAGCGGGCGTGTACCAGAGCAAGGGCAGCGTGAAGATCGCCACCGCAAGAAACCGCGCGCCGGGAATCAGCGGTCCGAGACGACACCGCCACTGCGCCGATGGCACCACCAGGACAGGATCCATCCGGCGCTTGAACGATACCGTCGCCCCCATCAGGCATGCCCACAGCATCAGGTAGCGGCCAGCTTCCTCCGTCCACTGCGGCGGGGCATGGAAGGCATAGCGGGCAACCACCTGCAGCATGACGATAGCGATCATCAGCGACAGCGTGATCGCCGCCACGCGCAGGCACAGCCGGTCCACCGCCTCACTGCAACGACGCACGGCATTCGCCACGGTCTTCCTCATCGCGATGCCTCCCAGTAGCGCATGACCGCCGGGAGCAACCCGATGTCAATCTGCTTGGCATAGGATGCGCGCGCCCGCGCCACCACCACCTCAAGACCGGCGGCATCCATCCGGCTCACCTCAATGCCATTGCGGGTGAGCATGGAAAGTTCGGAGGCACGAACCTTCTTCGCCCACGAGCGGTTGGCCTGTCGTGCCGCCTCGACGGACGCATCCACGACACGCTGCTGGGCGACCGCCAGTCGCTCATACCAGCGCCGCGACATCACGATGGTGCGCGATGACGGGTAGATGCCGAGGTCGCAGAAATGACGGATTTGCCCGGCATGGCCGAAAATCAGCGGTACCAGCGGCGGGTTGATGTAGCCCTCGGCGATGCCGGTTTCCAGCGCCTGGGCGATTTCCTCCCACGCCACCTGAGTGCCGCGGATGCCCCAGCTGTTGAGCAACATTAGATCGCGGTGTTCGCGGGCTCGGATGCGCAGGCCGGCGAAATCAGCGAGCTGGCGCAGCGCTTGGCGCGTATTGAACAGGCCCGACATGCCGCCGAGAATCGCCACATCAACCACCTTCAGGCCATAGGGCACCAGCTGCCGGTTGATCTCGTCAAGAAAGCCAGTCTGGAGGAGAAAGCGATCGAACTGGCCGTAGTCCTCGAACAGGAAAGGGAGCGTCAGCGCATCATAGAGCGGCGCGTAGGTAGCGATCTGGCCGGCACCCGTCTCGTCGAGGGCCAGGAGGCCCAGCCGCGCCATGTCGATACGGACTTCTTCCCGACCCAACGTGCTGTTGGGGTAGAGTTCGGTCGTCACGCCACCGGCCCGCAACCCCTCGGAAAATCGGTTCATCCAGACATAGGAGCCAGATCGTGCCATATCCATGCTGCTGGAGAAGGACAAGCGCGTCACCGGCGCCCGCGGGGTGCAGCCGGGCAGTAACACCGCGCACGCGCTCGCCACGAAGGCCCGACGGTCAAGCGCGTTCATGGCATCAATCCCAGATGACGCGGCAGGAACAAGGTCACGTCGGGCATTAGCACCACCAGCAACAGGAACAGCAGTTCGAGGAGGACGAACGGCATGGTGGCCCGCACCAGACGCCAGTACGGCACACCGGTAATGGTGGCGGTCACCATCGTCACGCCCCCCAGTGGTGGCGTGATGAGGCCGATCGACAAGGTAATGCAGACCATGACACCGACATGAACCGGGTCCGCGCCAAGGTGCGTCGCGACCGGCGCCAGAATCGGCACCATCAGACTGAGCGCGATCTGGGTGTCGAGGAACATGCCGGTGACCAGCAGCACCAGCGTTAGCAGCAACATGTAACCTTGCAGGCCGAGCCCCAGCGCCGTGATACGCGCCGCCAGCTCGACCGGCAGCTGGGTGAGCGTCGCCAGCAGATTCACCCCGGCTGCGGCAGCCATGGCAATGAAGATCGTGCCCGTCAGTTCCACCGTCCGCTCGACGCTTTCCCGCCAAACACTACGACTCAAGGTGCGGTAGAGCAGACCGATCAGCGTCGAGACCACCACCGCCACTGCCGCTGCCTCGGTGGGAGTCATCCAGCCCAGCACGATGCCCGCCATGATCACCACCGGCACGCTCAGCGCCGGCAGCGCCCGCCGCACCACCCGTCGCCGAACGCCGGGAGCCGGCCGGACCCCGGCGGGATGACTGTCGCGATAGGCGAAAACCAGGTTCGCGAGCATCAGCGCGACTGCCAGTAGCAACCCCGGCCCGATGCCGCCGGCAAACAGTGACGCGGCATCCACACCCATGATGGCGCCATAGAAGATCATGACGATGCTGGGCGGGATAATCGGGCCAATGATGGCCGCCGCCGCCGTGATGGCCGCCGCATAATCGACATTGTAACCGCGTTCCCGCATCGCCGGCACCAGCGTGTTGGAAAGCGCCGCCGCATCGGCAACGGCGGACCCGGAAATGCCAGCGAAGAATAACGAGGTGAGCACATTGACGTGACCGAGCCCCCCGCGTATCCGGCCTACGAGAAGCATCGAGAATTCGATCAGCGCGTCGGTGATCCTGTTGCGGTTCATCAGCTCGCCGGCGAGAATGAACAACGGCATCGCCATCAGCGCGAAAACGTCGAGCTGGCTGAAAATGGCCTGCGGCAGGACAGCAATGTAATCAGCCAGTCCCGCAGCCACGAACCCGAGCATCGCCACCACGCCGCTGACATAGGCAATGGCGACGCCCAACGCGAGCAGGACCGCGCCAATCAGAATAGCAAGCAGCGTCATATCGAGGAGCGCCTTTACGCGGCTGCGCCGGTGGGCATGCGCGATCCGGGACCGCGCATGCCCGCATGAGCCCTAGAAGGCGAATCGTGCTTCAAGGCCGTAGGTACGCGGCGTCGCGAGCGCCACCACCTGCTGACCGGGAATGATGACGCCATCACTGCTCAGAATCGCGTAATCCTTGTTGGTCAGGTTCCGCCCCCACAGGAACAGCGACCAGCCCTGGACGCTGCCGATGCCGATACGGCCATTGACCAGTGTGACATCGCCTTGTGAATAGACGTTGTCCGGCTCGAAGAAGACCCGGCTGCGGTGCGTCAGCTCACCCCGCATGGTCAGCGACAGGGAGTCCGTCACTGGCATCATGTACTGCGCTGACAGGCTGATGTTGTGTTTGGGCGCCTTCACCATGGCGTTTCCGGTAAAATCATCGCCGCTGCTGGTGGCGTTCTCGTAGTCAAGGAAGTTTGCGTCGAGGTAGCTGTAGCTGGCGCTCAGATCGAGGCCGGCCACCGGTCGCGCGGTCAGTTCGAGTTCAATTCCCTGGCTGCGGGCGCGGGCGGCGTTGGAGGTCTGGTACTGCGGCACACCGTTCACCAGCAACAACTGGTTCACCTGCAGATCCTTGTAGCGTAGATAATAGGCGGACGCATTGAACCGCAGCCGGTTATCCATGAGATCGGATTTGAGGCCGATTTCGTAGCTGGTGACGAATTCCGGTTCATATTCCGCGTTGTCGGTGGGCGTCACCGAGAACACATTGTAGCCGCCCGACTTGAAGCCCCGGCTGACCGTGGCATAGGTAAGAATCTTGTCGGTCCACTTATAGCTCAGGCTGATCGAGGGCGAGAAATCATCCTCCGAGCGATCGAAGCGGCGCTCCGGCATGGTGATCTGCAACAGTTCATAGGGATCACCGATCTGGCTGTGGATGACCTTCTTTTTCTCCCAAGTGTAGCGCAGACCGGCCGTCACGCTGAACTTATCCGTCACCCGATAGACGGCCTGACCGAAGCCGGCCAGGCTCTGGGTCTTGACGGTGGCGAGAATATTGCCGGTCACCTGTTCCGGATAGATGCCAAAATCCACGCCGATGCGTGCGGCGGCATCGGTCGCCAGACGCTGCTGGAAGAAATAGGCACCAACAACATAGGTCAGCGGCCCCGTGTCAGGTGAGGCGTAGCGCACTTCCTGGCTGAACTGGTGCTGTTTCTCGCTGATACCCGACCCCAGATAGTCCAGCGCCGTATAATCATTGTCGGCGAAATTGAACCAGTCGAACTCACGATAGGCCGTGATGCTAGTGATCTTGCCGGTGCCGGGTGACCAGTTGACCTCGGCCGACGCACCGAAAACATCGCGGTTCTGCTCGGTGTCGGCATCCTGCAACACCTTGCGATCCCAGCCACTGGCATCCGCGATCGGCGAGCCGGATAGCGCGCCATTGTCGAGAATGTCCATCGCGCCGGAATTGGTCCGGTCGCGCGCGGCATCGACCCGCACCACCAGCTCGAACTCCTCATTTTCGCTATAGACCGCCGTCAGTCGCCCGGACACGGAATCCATGTCGTCGAGTTCGGTTCCCGTCATCATGTTGGTCACCAGGCCGTCGCGGCGATCGATGCCACCAGAGACACCAACGAACAGCTTGCCAGGCACCACCGGCCCACTGAGCGAGGCGTTGGCACGCAAGGCGTCGTAATTGCCGAAACTGGCGCTCAGATCGCCGCGCAGCTCCTCGCCCGGCTTGCGGGTAATGAAGTTGATGGCACCCGCGATGGTGTTCTTGCCGTAGAGCGTACCCTGCGGGCCACGCAGCACCTCGATGCGTTCAAGGTCGAAAAGGCTGTTGTTGATGGTCGTCGGACGCCCCATGTAGACGCCATCGACATAGACGCCCACCCCCTGATCGACGCCGGGGTTGTTGGTTTCCGACACGATGCCGCGAATGGCGATCGCGGTTGTCCGCAGATTACGCATGTCGATGTAGACGCTGGGCATCGCCGTGGCGAAGTCCTCCACACGCCCGATGCCCTGATCCTTGATGTTCGCACCGGACAGGGCCGAGATCGATACCGGCACATCCTGCATGCGCTCGGCGCGCTTCTGCGCCGTGACAATGATCTCTTCCAGTACCGCCGTCTGCGCCACTGCGGTGCCGGCGGCGGCAAAGCCGCCCACCATCACCACCGAGCCTAGAAGCACCTGCTTTAATGATTGCATCTTCAAGCCCCCTCGCGCTGATACCGGCCTCATGCCGGTGATCGGCCCCCACGGACGGGTCCAATTTGATTGTTAGTGCAATGATGGTCGTGGCGCCAGCGCGGGCGGCATCGCTGGTTGGGGTTGCAGGGCCGCCCGCGCGAATGCCGGGATGAAGACCTCCGGCGCCGGCGGCTTG
>CAUJIW010000073.1 GCA_963205175.1 Pseudomonadota bacterium | reverse complement strand
TTCGTCATCGTGCGAGACGACGATGGCGTCATCCGCGCCCACTACAATGTCTGTCCGCATCGCGGCAGCCGCATCGCGCTCAGTGCCTTCGGCTCGGTCGGCCAGTTCGTCTGCCCGTTCCACAGCTGGCGCTTCAACCTCGACGGCAGCAACGCCGCCGTGACGGACGCCGAGACCTTCCACCCGGATGTGCTGTGCCACGGCACCGACATGACACCCGTGCGCTGCGAGAGCATCGCCGGGCTGATCTTCATCACCATGAACGATGACGCGCCGCCGCTGCGCGAGCATCTGGGACCGCTGGTCGACCAGCTGGCGCTCTATCGCATCGACGAGATGAAGGTGATCCAGCACAAGCAGTCGGAATGGGCGGCCAACTGGAAAGGCGGCATCGACGCCTTTTATGAAATCTACCACCTGCACGCCGTCCATCCGCAAACCCAGGGGGTGATGGACGACCGCACCCAGATCGACCTGTACCCCAACGGCATGAGCCGCCAGTTCGTGCCGTTCGCCCAGCCCAGCCCGCGCCATCCCGACCAGCTCACGGTGAATGCCGGCATCCGCATGATGCTGGCCGATGCCGGCATCGACCCCGACAGCTTCACCGGCACCGCCCAGGACAGCCGCGCCGCCGTACAGCAGGCCAAGCGCGCCCGTTCCGCCCAGCACAATCTGGGTTACGAACGCTTCAGCGACACCCAGCTCTCCGACTCCACCGTCTATGGCGTGTTTCCCAACGTCCAGATCGGCTGTCATCCGGAGGCAGTGTTCATCCACCGCTTTCTGCCCAATCCGCGCGATCCCGAGCAGTTCACCTACGACACCATGATCCTGTTCAAGCATGAGAATATTCCCGGCTACAGCGCGCCGGCCTGGATGGGTCTGGCGGAAGGCACCGACACCACGGGCGCGGTGCGGCCGGAGATCGTCCACGTGCCGCTGGGCGAGCCGCCGCATCTCGGCGAGGTGCTGGACCAGGACAGCGAGTTGCTGCCGGTGGTCCAGCAGGGCGCGCGCTCGCGTGGCTTCCGGGGGCCGCTGTGGAGCGAGCAGGAAGCCCGCTTGCGCCATTTCCACGTCACGCTGGATCGTTACATCAGCGACGGCGGGGAGACCGCCTGATGGCCTGCACGTTTATCGCCCGCTTCCGCATCCGTGCCGACAAGGAGGCGGACTTTCTCGCCCTCGTGCCGCGCATCGAGGCGATCAGCCGGGACGAGCCGGAGACGCTGGCCTACAAGTTCTACCGGCTGGACGAGCCCGGCATGTTCGCGGTGCTGGAAAGCTTCACCTCGGCGGACGGCGATATTGCCCACCAGCGCAACCCGCTCAACGTGGCGCTGATCGACGACATTCTCGCCTGCATGGAGGGCACCTACACGCGGGAATATCTGCACGACCTGTGATAATCGGGAGCATCTTGCCCGGCGCACAGGCCGCAAGAACTAACAAGGCGCGGCGACAATCAGGCCGGACACACGGCCAGCGCCGACCATCGATACAGGGGAGTTTCCGTCATGGCATCCGCCAAGTCCTTCATCGCCACCTTGCGGGTGAAACCGGAACGGCGGCACGATTTCATCGGCTACCAGACCGAGCTCAAGCGGCTGGTGGCCGCACGGGAGCCGGACGCCTGGGTCTATGAGCTGCTGCAATCGGAGGGTGACGAAAACCTGTTCTTCTGCGTCGCCACGTTCAAGGATGATGCCGCCTTCGAGCACCACATGCACATCGATTTCCACGACCGGCTGGTACCGCCGATCCTCGACTGCCTGGCCGAGGACATGCAGCTGAGCTTCTTCCGCTCGTTGCGGTGAACGTGGCCATGACGCCCGCGCTCACCTCACGGGTGGATCGACAGGCCGTTGTCCACCAGATACTCGCCGCCGGTGAGAAAGCGCGACTCGTCGCTGGCGAGGAACAGCACCATGTTGGCGACATCGCGCGGCGAGCCGGTGGCACCTGCCGGCAGCACGCCGTCGGGAATCGCCTGCTCCTGGCCCGCCCGCCCTTCCGCCGCCTGCACCATCGGCGTCTCGATGGCCGAGGGATGCACGGTGTTGACACGGATGGGGTAGCCCTGCTCCTGGCAGTGGATGGCCACCGACTTGCTCATCGAGCGCACCGCGCCCTTGGCCGCCGAATAGGCGAAGAAGGGCGCATAGCCGAAGTGGCTGGCGGTGGAGGAGATGTTGATGATCGAGGCCGCGCGCGATTTCGCCAGCAGCGGCAGGCCGTGCTTGCAGCCGAGAAACACCCCGGTCGCCATTACCGCCATCGCCCGCTGGAACTGTTCCAGCGTGGTATCCTCCGGATTGGCGACAATGACGATGCCGGCGTTGTTGACCAGAATATCAAGCCGGCCGTGGGCACGCTCGATCTCGCCGTAGACGCGCAGCCAGTCGGCCTCCGAGGTGACATCGTGGGTGAGAGCGCGCGCGCTGCCGCCGATGCGCCCGGCCAGCGCTTCGGCCGCGGCGCCATTGATGTCCGCAATGAACACCGTGGCGCCCTCGGCCGCCAGCAGTTCGCAATCGGCCTTGCCCAGGCCCGAGGCGCCACCCGTTACCAGTGCGATCTTGCCATCCACGCGTCCCATGGTCTCAGCCCCTCCCCGGTTGGCGCGCGCTGCCTGGCCACGCGCTGGTTTGTTGTGCTCCGTCCGCCGCAGGCTCGCGAAAACGCCGGGCGGACACCAAAAAGAAAGACATTCGCGTTTGTTTTTTTCTCAGTCCTTGCTAGACCAACCCCAGCACTCGAACAAGATGGATATGCGCGGGATTCGCGACATTCGACAGCACGGAGTAATCGGGTAGATGAGCGCACCCAAGGCCATGCGGCCAGACCCCAACGATCCCACCCGGCCCCGGCGCGGTCTCACCGAGCAGGATCTCGCGATGCGCCCGACCGTGTTCCGCGATGATCTGCTGGCCGGCCACACGCTGCTGATTTCCGGTGGCGGCAGCGGCGTCGGCAAGGCCGCCGCCTTCCTCGCCGCGCGGCTGGGTGCCAATGTCGCCATCTGCGGCCGCAATCAGGACAAGCTCGACCGCACACAGGCCGACATCCATGCCGCCACCGGCCGGGAGATCTTCACCCGGGCGATGACGATCCGCGAACCCGAAGCCGTGGAGGCGCTGATCGGTGCCGTGCATGACCGCTTCGGCCAGATCGACACCATCGTCAACAACGCCGGCGGCCAGTTCCCGCAGGACGCCATCGATTTTTCCCGCAAGGGCTGGCTGGCGGTGATCGACACCAATCTCAACGGCACCTGGTGGATGATGCAGGAAGCCGCCCGCCGCTGGCGGGCCGACGGCAAGCCCGGCAACATCATCAACATCGTCGCCAATGTCGAACGCGGCATGCCGCAGGCGGCTCACACCTGTGCGGCCCGCGCCGGCGTCATCTACCTGTCGAAGACACTGGCCACCGAATGGGCACCGTTCGACATCCGCATCAACTGCATCGGCCCCGGCGTCATCGAGACGGAAGGTTTCGGCGTCTATCCCGAGGAAGCCTTGCAGCGTTTCCACCAGGCCAATCCGATGAAGCGCAAGGGCAACGCCTGGGACGTGGCGGAGCAGATCGCCTACCTCGCCTCGCCGGCGGCCCGCTTCATCAATGGCGATCTCATCATCATCGATGGCGGCCAGGCGCAGTGGGGCGTGGTCTGGCCGGCCGGAATGCCGGACTATTTCAACGAGGGCGGCGCCGCCTGAACCCGAGCCGCCTGAACCCACCCATCCGTCGCAGGAGGCCGCCATGCCCGATCTGGAAGCGCGCATCGCCAGGCTGGAGGCGGAATCGCAGATCCGCCAGCTGGTCGCCCGCTACTGCTTCGCCATCGACGACCGCAACATCGATGGAATCCGCGCCCTGTTCACCGACGATGCCCGTGTCAGCTCCGCCGACGGCGTGATGAACGCCAGCGGCATCGAGGCGATCATCGCCCAGTATCATGGCCGCTTCGACGTGCTCGGCGCCGGCCAGCATTTCATGCACGACATCCGGCTCGATTTCGACGACGCCGACCCCGACACCGCGCGCGGGCTGGTCTCCGGTCACGCCGAGCTGTGGCGGACCGGCCAGATGATGGTCACGGCGCTGCGCTACGACGACCGCTACCGCCACACGCGCGCGGGCTGGCGCATCGCCGAACGCACCATCAGCTTCCTCTACTATGTGCCGCTGGCGGACTATCCGGGCATCCTGGGCACACAAAAGCGCAATCGCGCCTATGACGATGCGCGCGAGGCGGACTTCCCCGAGAAGCTGCCAAGCTGGATCGCCTATGAGCGGTCACGCGGGCGTGGCTGACATGGCGCCGGCGCCGCCGCCGCGCACGTTCACGCCGCCGCGCCGCGCTTGAGTTCCTCGATGAGCTGTTCGCGCAGGCGGAACTTCTGGATTTTCGACGTCGACATCGGCCACTGGCTGACCATGCGCACGTGACGCGGAATCTTGAAACTGGCGAGCCGGCCCCGGCAATGCTGGATCAGCTCATCCGTGGTGACACTGGCGCCGTCCACCAGCTCGACGAACGCCGCCGGCACCTCGACGTAGCGATCGTCGGGAATCGCCACGACCTGCGCCAGCCGCACCGCCGGATGGCTCTGCAACATGGCCTCGATCTCGGCGGCCGCGACATTCTCGCCGCCCACCTTCAGCATGTCCTTGGTACGGCCATGGAACATCAGCTGACCATCGGCGTCGATCGACCCGATGTCGCCAGTGTGGAACCAACCCCCGCGCATCACCTCCGCCGTCTTGTCGGGCGCGTTGTAATAGCCTTTCAGCATGTTGGGGCCGCGAATGACGATTTCGCCGTGCGCGCCAGTCGGGCAGTCCGCGCCGGTCTCGGTGTCGACGATGCGCACCACCCACTCGTCGAGCGGCACGCCGCATCGGCCGGTGCGCTGCTCGAAACTGTCGTCGAGCCGGCTCGTCGTCACCGTACCCGCCGCCTCGGTAAGGCCATAGGTGCCGACCTGGATGGTGTGCGGCATGGCGGCCGTCACCGCCTCCTTGATCCAGGCCGGCTGCACGGCGAAGTTGGAGTTCATCAGCCGCAGGCTCGACAGGTCGGTGTGCTGGAACGACGGGTGCTGGATCAGCCCCTGCATGATGGTGACGAAGCTGGGGTAGGCAATGGTCGCCTTCTCGCGGCCGAGCATCTCCAGCGCGGTGCCGGCCTCGAAAAACGGCACGGTCATATAGGCGCCACCGGCATCGAGGATCATGGTCATCGGCAGGATACCGGCAATATGGAAGATCGGCAGTGGCGACCACACCTTGTCGGCCGCCGTTACCCGATAACGCCGCCCCAGATTGCGGCTGTTGCCGACCTG
Source organism: Pseudomonadota bacterium (assembly GCA_963205175.1). Taxonomy (GTDB): domain Bacteria; phylum Pseudomonadota; class Alphaproteobacteria; order Sphingomonadales; family Sphingomonadaceae; genus CAUJIW01. The sequence continues at coordinate 20,315 of CAUJIW010000073.1, read as the reverse complement.
GCCACGATGGCTGATGAGCGCGCCCTTGGGGTGGGCGGTGGTGCCCGAGGTGTAGAGGATCATGGCGATGTCCTCGTCGGCCACCGCGTCGATGCGCACGTCGACCGCGCTGTCGGGAACATCCCGCCCCAGCGCCAGCGCCGCGTCGCCGGCCAGCAGACCGGCCGGACACGGCGGGTCGAGGCACAGCACCGAGCGCAGGCGCGGCGCCTCGGGCAGCGCCAGCGCACGCGGATCGCCGGCGCCCGCGAGCGACGGCAAGGCCGTCAGCAACCGCTCGCCAAAATCGACGCTGTCCGCCACCCGGCCGGTGGTCGCCAGCAGCACCAGGTCGGCGTCCCGCACCAGATAGCCGAGCTCGGCAGCCTGATAGCGCGCGTTCACCGGCACCGCGACGGCGCCGGCCATCAGGATGCCGAAATACAGCTCGACGAAATCAGGCCGCGTATTGAGCAGTATGCCGACATGCTCGCCGGGCCGGACGCCCAGCGCGATGAAGACCCGCGCCCAGGCGCGCGCGGATTCGTTGAGCTGTCGATAGCTCAGCCGGCGGTCGGGAAAGATCAGCGCATCCGCCTGCGGCCAACGCGCGGCGGCCGCGCGCAACAATGCGCCCATAGTATAGATCGCCTGGCCTTGCGCCACTGTCCCTTGCGCCATTGTCGCCTCCCCGCTTGCCGCACCGCCCGATCTCCCGCGTCGCCGGGGAACGGATCTGTCGTGCCCGGAGGCCTTGGGGCCTCCCGTTGTTGAGGCGAGCCTAGCGGCACCGCCAATAAAAAACAATCTTACATGTTTTTTATTATTATCCGGCATTCCACCGCAACCGCCGGCGACCGCGCCGCGCAGACGCTAGGGTGCCATGGCGGCAGCCGCGCACACCCTCTCAAATTTGCAAGGATCGACCCCCGCCGGCAGCCCCGACACCCTGCACCGCACGGCCATCATAAAAAGCAAACATGATTGTTTTTATGCACGTCAGTTGATAGGTAGAGTGTCGGGGAGGAACCAACCATGGAACTCAATCAGCTCAACGCCCCTCGTGCGCTCGCGGCAATGGAGTACGAACGCGGCCGTACCGGCCCGCCGACGGATTTTCCGAACCTGCCGGATATTCCCGGCGGCCGCTATGTCGACAGGGATTTCCTGGCGCTGGAGCAGGCGCGGATGTGGAAACGGGCCTGGCTTTACGCCGGTCACGTCGACCAGCTGCCCAACCCGGGCAGCTGGTTTCTCACCCGCAACACCGGCGCGCCGATCATCGTCGTGCGCGACATGGCCGGCGCGGTCCGCGCCTTCTACAACACCTGCCGTCATCGCGGCGCCCCGCTGGTGACGGAAGACTCAGGCGAGTCCCGCGGTTTCGTCTGCGGCTATCACGGCTGGAGCTATACGCTGGATGGCAAGCTGACCGCCGTGCGCGACCGCCGCGATTTCGTCGATCTCGATTTCGCCTGCCGCTCGATGGTGCCGGTGCGCTGCGAGCTGCTGGGCAGCCTGATCTTCATCAACGAGGACCCCGAGGCCCAGCCGCTGATGGAGCATATCGGCCCGATGGCGCACGAACTGGAGCAGTACCGGCTCGACGAGTTGCGGCTGGTGGATTCCCGCAGCTACGAGGTCGGCTGCAACGTCAAGGTGCTGCTGGATGCCTTTCTGGAGGTCTATCACCTGAAATCGATCCATCAGCAGACGGTGGACCGCTTCCTCGACCATCGCGGCATGTTCATCACCTTGTGGCCCAACGGCCATAGCCGGATGGTGACGCCCAACCGCCGGCCGGACTGGATCGACCCCGGCACCATCGGCATGCCCACCCTCAGCGGGCTGAGCGACATCCCTCTGAAGAACAACGTCAGCTATCACATTTTCCCCAACTTCGTGATGCCGCCCTCCGACAGCGGTATTCCCATCCTGCAGTTCTGGCCGCTGACCGAGCGCACCTGCAAGGTGGTCTCCAGCTGGATCGCGCCGGGCCACGACCCCGCCAACCCGCACCCGATGTGGGAGAAGCGCATCGGCAACTGGGAACGCATCCTTTACGAAGACCTGCAATTCGCGCCGCAAATCCAGGAATCGCTGGAAAGCCGTGGCTTCCAGGGCATGACGCTGAACTACCAGGAACGGCGCATCTATCACTGGCACGAGGAACTCGACCGTCGCATCGGCGTCGAGCGCATTGCCCCGCATCTGCGGGTGGAACAGGTGCTCGGCGACCAGGTGGTGCGGTCCTGAGCGTGCCCGTGACCGGCGCGCCGCCCTTCACGCCCGCGACGCCCAGCCGCGCCTTCGAGGATCTGCGGCTGGGCGAGCGGCGGCGATCGCGTGCCCGCGCGGTAACGCAGGAGGAGATCGTCGCCTTCGCGCGCCAGTATGATCCGCAGTGGTTCCATGCCGACCCGGCGCTCGCGCGCCAGTCGGTGTTTGGCGAGGTGGTGGCGAGCGGCATTCACGTACTGGCGCTGTGGCGCCAGCTCGACCACGAGATCAACGCCGACATCGATTTCGTCTGCGGCATCGGCTGGGACGAATTGCGGCTGAAGCGGGCGATCCGGCCCGGCGACGTCATCCACGTCACCTCGGAGATCATCGAGCTGCTGCCCTCCACCTCCCGAGACGATCGCGGCATCGCCCGCACCCGCTATGCCGTGGTGACCGCCGACGGCGCCGAGGCGGTCAGCTTCATCAGCATCAACCTGGTCTATACCCGCGCCGGGCAGGCCCGCCGGACCGTGCCCTGACCCGGCCCGCCAGCGCCACCTCAGCGGCGCTGGTCGAAGCGGCGACCGAGCATGGCGCCGGCGATGTTGACCTTCTGGATGTCGATGGCGCCGCCGGCGATGCCCCAGCCCCAGCTGTCGCGCAGCCGGCGTTCCATTGGAAAATCCTTGGAGTAGCCGTAGGCGCCCATCAGCTGCATGGCATCCCCCGTCACTTCACGGGCGATGGTGTTGGCGAAGCATTTGCCGGTGGAGGAGTCGAGCACCGACGGCAGCCCATCCTGGGCGTTGGCCGCCGCCCGCCAGATCAGCAGCCGGGCCGCCTCGCACTTCATGTGCATTTCCGCCAGCTTGAGCTGCACCGCCTGAAACTCGACGATCGGCTTGCCGAACTGCCGCCGCTCCTGGACATAGGCCGTCACATCCTCCAGCGCGCCCGAGGCCTGGCCGAGCGCCATGGTGGCGTTGCCGCAGCGTTCGAGATCGAACGCTTCCATCAGCTTCTTGAAGCCACCGGCGGGGACGATGATGTTGTCGGCCGGCACCGCGCAGTCATCGAAATAGAGGTCGGCCGAGGGCACGCCGCGGAAGCCCATCAGCTGCTCGTTGGGGCCGAAGCTGAGGCCCGGCCTGTCCTTCTCCACCAGCACCGCGCCGATGGCCTTCGGGCCGGGATCGTCGGACAGCCGGCAATAGACCACATAGGCATCGGCGTGGCCACCGCCGGAACACCAGCGCTTGGTGCCATTGAGCACCACGGTGTCGCCGGTGATGACGCCGCGTGTCTTGAGGTCGGTGAGCGCGCTGCCGGCCTCCGGCTCCGACATCGACACCGCCACCACCATTTCGCCAGCACACACCGCCGGCACCACCCGTCGTTTCAGGCTGTCCGAGCCGAAATGCTCGATCGCCCGCACCGGCCCCACCGAGGATTCAAAGATCGGGAAGGCCACGGCCGAGGAAATCCTGGCGAACTCCTCCAGCACCACCAGCGCCTCGATGTTACCCAGCCCGAGCCCCCCGAGATCGGCCGAAACATTGATGCCGAGAAAGCCCAGTTCGGCATAGCGGCGCACCAGCGCATGACTGGGCGGCTTGTTGTCGCGTTCCAGTTCGGCGGCGATGGCCGGCAGTTCGGCGCGCGCGAATGCCCGCGCCGCTTCGCGCAGTTGCTCCTGCTCGGCGGTCAGCTTGAAGTTCACCATGATCCTCCCGTGCCACCGGCGCCCTCCCCCGCCGCGCAAGGCGGGCGGCGCCGGATTTCAATGTTGGCGATCGCCGCCGGTCGCGGCGTCAGATGTCGTCCGGTCCCTTGCCACCGGGGCCGTAGATGTAATCATCGAGCACCTTGTGGAAATGGCGGATGCGCAGCTCCTGGTCGCTGAGCCACAGGCCCTTGAAGGCGTCCGACTGCATGCCCAGCTGCACGGTGGGCAGATTGTAGGCGTCCTGGTCCAGCACCTGGCCGATGGACCGGTCGCCATGCCTGAAGCGGCGATGCTTCGGCCGCGCCGGCCATGGCGTGCCCTCCGGCACCAGTTCGAACACCCAGACATCGTAGAGCATCTTGTTGGGGTCGGTGGCGTGCGGCCGCTGGCGGAACATCATGATGTCGTCGGCGTGCACGTTGAGCGAGACGTTGGGGAAAATCGTATAGTGATAATCGTCGGTGAGCTGGTCGTCGTTCAGCTCCGAATAATCCCTGCCCTGCGCGGCGCCATGCTGGCGCTTGAACAGCTGCACCGCGCGCCGGATGTCGCCGACACTGCCCTCATACTCGGCCGGGTCCATGCCGGCCTTCACCATGATTTCATGAATGGCCGGCGGTATCGCCGAGGGCATGGCCACGCGCGGGCTGATGGCGGCGAACGGCACCAGATAGCGGCTGTGGCGCTCGTAGCAGTCGATCTGTACGTTGACGTCATCGAGATACCATTGCAGCTGCGGATGGATGCCCTGCACATGGTAGGTCTCGCTGAAGGCATCGACGCTGGCCTTCCAGTTGCAGTCCCACTCCACCGTGACGTCACGCACCCACGCCATGCGCTCGGCATGATAGGGGCCGAGGTGCTGCTGGATCGGGGACAGATACTGTGCCAGCGGCTCGACGTCGGGATTGAGCGAATACCAGACGAAACCGCCCCACTCGTCGCAGGGGTAGGCCGGCAGCCGCATGCCCGGCGGGCCGCCCTGCGGAAAGGTGTCGAGGTCGGGAATGCGGATGATGCAGCCCTGATGGTCGTAGGTCCAGTGGTGGTACATGCAGCGGAAATGCTCGGCGTTGCCCAACCCCTCCGGCCGCAGCCGGTTGCCACGGTGCAGGCAGAGGTTGGGGAAGGCACGTACAGAACCGTCGGCCTGACGCACGATCAGCACCGACTCCTTGCCGATGTCGGTGCAGATATAGTCTCCGGGATTGGGAATGTCGTCGGAGCGGCCGCCCAGCAGCCAGACCTTGGTCCATACCCGCTCCCACTCCAGCCGCATGAACGCCTCGCTGGTGTAGCGGGCGGCAGGAATGATGTCGTGGCCAAGTTGCGGATCTTCCTCCTTGTGCACGGGGGTGCCGTGGGGCCAGTCCTGCGGATTGACCCGGCTGATCTCGACCTTGCGCTTGACGTCCATCGCTGTTTCCTCGGGCCACCACCGGCTGTCGCGGTATCTCTCAGAAATGGGTGCGGTTGGTGAAGCCGCCATCGACGACGAGATGCGCGCCGTTGCACCAGCTGGCGGCCGGGCTGGCGAGGAAGGCGATGCAGCGGGCGATCTCCTCCGGCGTGCCGAGCCGGCCGGTGGGCTGCTGGCGCAGCTGGGCCTGATAGAATTTCTCCATGGTGCCCTTGATCATGTCCCAGTTGCCGCCCTCGAACTCGACCGGACCGGGCGACACGACATTGACCCGGATGCCATCGCGGCCGTGATGCAGCGCCAGCTGCTTGCCCCAGGTGACGAGCGACGCCTTCATGGCGTTGTAGGCCTGCGGCCCGCCCATCGCCTCGCCAGCCGACGTGGTGGCGATGAGAATGATCGAGCCCGACTTCTGCGCCTGCATGGTTGGCAGCACCGCTTCCACCGCCCGCACCGGGCCCATCACGTCCACCTCGAAGGCGTTGGTCCAGTATTTCTCCGAGCCCATGCCGCCGCCGGCCGAGGTGATGGGAATCAGGATGTCGACGCCACCCAGCGCCTCGATCGCCCAGTCGAGCCAGGCCTTGTAGTCGTCGGCCTTCTTGACGTTGCAGGCCTTGCCGACCACCGTGCCGCCATATTTGCCTAGCTCGGCCACCGCGTCCTTGACGCCGTCTTCCGAACGGGCGGTGATCGCCAGATCACAGCCTTCACGAGCCAGCACTTCCGCTGTCGCGAGACCGATGCCGCGCGCCGCGCCGACAATGATCGCCTTCTTGCCCTGCAATCCGAGGTCCACCTGCCCACTCCTTCCCCATATTCGTTGTCCGACAGCGCGTGAGCACCCGGGCCGCCGTCTGTTTCCGGGCAAACATGACGAAGAGTGAGCGCCCGCGCAAGCATGAAACAGTCATGAATGTTTTTTTCTAAGGCATGGACATGCCGCGGCCCATGGGTAAAGACTCTGCCTCATTATCCAACTTGACTTGCCAGACAAAAAACAGTCATGAATGTTTTTGAAAGGATCGACCAATGGCGCTTGCTTCTTCCCGTCCCACCCCGGTTCGCCGTGGCTTACGGGCACAGACAAGCAACAGCGGCCCTACCCAGCAGTCGCTGAAAAGCGCGCAGACCCGGGCCAGGCTGATTGACGCCACGATCCGCTGCATCGTCAAATACGGTTATGCCAACACCACCACGCCGCAGGTGGCGATGGAGGCCGGCCTGTCGCGCGGGGCAATGCTGCATCACTTTGAAAACGGCGCCACGCTGATCAAGGCCGCGATTGTCGAGCTGCACGAAAAGCGCATCCGCGCCTTCCGCCGCGCCGCCGAGACGACCGAGCACGAACCGGCGACACTGGTCCACGCCTACTGGCGGCAGGTACAGAAACCGGCCTTCATTGCCTTCCACGAACTGGCACTGGCGGCGCGCACCAATGCCGACCTCGCTGCCATCCTGCGGCCATTGCAGGTGGAGTTCCGCCAGCGTTTCAATGCCGAGGCGGTGCAACTGTTTCCGGAATGGCAGTCGGACCCCAGGAGCTTCGAGGAGGCCATGGCGCTGTCGCAGACCATGATCGAGGGTCTGGCGATCAACGTGCAGACCGGCGCCGTCGACGAGGCGATGGTGGAACCGATGCTGAGCCTGCTCCAGCGCCAGCTGGAATCGATGAAACCGGCACCGGGCAGGAAGGCATCACGATGACCTTCCCGACGGCGCCATCCATGCCGCCTGGCTGACGCCGGCGCACAACAACCAGCCGCAGGGGCGTTCACACGACCGGCCGATCCGCAACCGCCGGCACACCCCCTGCCGGCGCCACGGGGAGGATATTGGCCATGGACCTGGCATCACGACGCGTGCGACACGGCCGGCCGGGAGTCCCGGCATGAGCGGTCGTGGCCAGGGACCGCTGGCGGGCGTGCGGGTGCTGGATCTCACCAGTGTGCTGATGGGGCCCTACGCGACGCAGATTTTCGCCGACCTCGGCGCCGAGGTCATCAAGGTGGAAAGCCCGGACGGCGACACCACCCGCTACCTGCCACCGGGCCACGATCCGGCGCGTGGCGGCATGTTCATGAACGTCAACCGCGGCAAGCGCAGCCTGGTGCTCGACCTCAAGCAACCGGAGGCCCGCGCGGTGCTGCTGCGACTGGCGGCAACGGCGGACGTGTTCATCCACTCCATGCGCGCCCAGGCGATCGCCCGGCTGGGGCTCGACTACGCGGCGCTGCAGGCCGCCAACCCGCGCATCATTTACGCCAACCTCTACGGTTTTGCCCGTAACGGCCCCTACCGCGACTACCCCGCCTACGACGACATCGTGCAGGCGGCCTCCGGCATCGTCGATCTGCAGGCGCGGCTGTCGGGCGGGGTGCCGACCTATCTTGCCACCGTCGTTGCCGACAAGGTGGCCGGGCTGACCGGCGCCTACGCGGTGATGGCGGCGCTGTTCGCGCGCGAGCGCACCGGCGCGGGCCAGGAGATCGAGGTGCCGATGTTCGAGACGCTGGTGTCGTTCGCCACCGTCGAGCATCTGTGCGGATCGCTGTTCGTGCCGCCACTGGGGCCGCCGGAATATCCGCGCGCCACCGCCGAGACCCGCCGCCCCTACCGCACCCGCGATGGCTACATCGGGGTCATGATCTACAACGACAAGCACTGGCGGGCCTTCTTCGCGGCAATCGGCGACCCCGACTGGTCGCGCGACCCGATGTTCGCCACCATGCGCTCGCGCACGGAGAACATCGCCACCGTGCTCGCCCGCGTCGCCGAGGTGATGGCCGAACGCACCACCGGCGACTGGATGGAGCTGCTGCGGGCGGCGGAAATCCCGGCGATGCCGATCGCCAGCCTGTCCGACCTGCTGGAAGACCCGCACCTGACCGCCACCGGCTTCTGGCAGCAGCAGGAAACCGACGCCGGCACGCTGCGCTTCCCCGGCATTCCCACCCGCTTCTCGGCGACGCCCGGCGCCATCGGCGAGCCCGGCCCGGCACTGGGCGCCGACAGCGCGGCCGTCCTGCGCGAGGCGGGGCTGAGCGAGGCCGACATCGCCGCCCTGGCCGAGCGCGGCGCCGTCCGCCTCGCCCGGCCGGCCTGAGGCGCGCGATCATGATGACACCGGAGACAACGGCAGCAGGCGGCCCGGAGGCGATCTGGCGGCACGCACTGTCGCAAGGCCGCATCCTGCTGCAACGGGCCCGCGCCAGCGGCGCGGTGATCTTTCCGCCCCGGCTGGCCGAGCCCGGGCGCGGCGACGCCGACCTCGACTGGTTCGAGGCCTGCGGGCTGGGCACTGTCTATTCGCTGACCTGGGTGGCGCAGAAGCCGCCGACGCCGCCCTATAACGTGGCGCTGGTGGACCTCGACGAAGGCGCGCGCCTGATGAGCCGGGTCGACGGCGTGACACCGGACACCCTGCGCATCGGCCAGCGGGTGCGCGCCCGCATCATCGACGCCGATGGCGCGCCACTGCTCGTCTTTGTCCCGCTGGAGACCTGAGACCATGGGCGGCACCTTTCCCCGCGGCGAGGCCGCCATCGCCGGGCTGGCCACCTACGGCATCGGCGAGGCGCCGGGCTTCACATCGCTGGAGCTGGCGGCCAAGGCCGGACTGCTGGCGGTGGCCGACGCCGGCCTGCGGCTGGATGACATCGACGGGCTGTTCGTCTGCCTGCCCGACGACTTTCTCTCCGGCCTGTCGTTCGCCGAATATCTCGGTCTCAATCCGCGCTTCACCGACAACAACCGCACCGGCGGTTCGGCCTTCATGAGCCACATGATCACCGCCGCCCTGGCGCTGGAGGCGGGCTATATCGACACCGCCCTGATCGCCTATGGCTCCAACCAGCGCACCAACGGCGGCAAGCTGCGCACCATGATCGCCAGCAACAGCTGGGACGCGCCGTACAGGCCACTGTTTCCCATGTCCTCCTACGCCCTGGCGGCGGCCCGCCACATGCACGACTACGGCACCACGCGGGCGGATCTGGCCGCCGTGGCGGTGGCGGCGCGCGCCTGGGCCAACACCAACCCGGAAGCCTTCGCGCGCGGGCCGCTGACCATCGAGGACTGCCTGAGCGCCCGTCTGGTGAGTTCGCCGCTGTCGACGCGCGACTGCTGCCTGGTCACCGATGGCGCGGCGGCGATCGTCATGACCCGTACCGAACGGGCCCGCGACCTGCCGCGCGCGGCGGTGCCGCTGCTCGGCGCCGCCGCCGCCACCTGGTGGAACGCCATCGCCCAGGCGCCCGACGTCACTGTCACCGCGGCGGCGGAATCCGGTCCGCGCGCCTATGCCGCCGCCGGCGTCGGCCCGGCCGACATCGATGTCGTGCAACTCTACGACGCCTTCACCATCAACACGATCCTGTTCCTGGAAGACCTCGGCTTCTGCCCCAAGGGCGAGGGCGGCCGCTTCGTCGCCGACGGCCACATTGGCCCCGGCGGCAGCCTGCCGGTCAACACCAACGGCGGCGGCCTGTCATGCTGCCACCCCGGCATGTACGGTCTGTTCGCCATCGTCGAGGCGGCGCGGCAGATTCGCGGCGAGGCCGCCAACCAGCTTGCCGACGTCGAGGTGGCGCTGGCGCACGGCAATGGGGGCACGCTGTCGAGCCAGGCCACCGTCATTCTCGGCAGTCTGGCGACGCTGTGAGGCGCCCGCCGGCGGTTCCGGCGTGGCACAAGGTCGGCAAAGTGGGATGACCGGGGGGCTTCGGGAGCCCGCGGGCCGGCGAGGTCAGGCCGGCCAGACTGGTGCGGTCGAGAAGACTCGAACTTCCACGGGAGTTACCCCACAGCGACCTCAACGCTGCGCGTCTACCAATTCCGCCACGACCGCACGCGTCGGAAGGACGCCCCTATAACGAAGAGTGTGGGGGCGTTCAATATGCAGTTACGTCTTCGGGCGATTCATTTTCCGGCGGCGACAAATCCACCAGTGTCGCGGTCAGTGCCAGCAGGAACAGGCTTGCAAGCATCGCCAGCGCCACCGCGCGCGCCTGCCGGCGGCCATCCGGCCCGATCGCGACGCGGCGCAGGGTATCAAGGGCCAGCATGCCGCCGAAGGTCGCCGCGACCAGGCCGAAGCCGGCCAGTCGCACGCCGCACATGGCCGCCGCGACCGGCAGTGCCAGCAATGTCGTGCCCAGGAACACCCCGGTGCCGCAATGCTCCAACAACCGCCTGCCAATCATGGGCCGAACCTCTCCCTGATCACGCCCCGCCGCTTGAGGCAGTGATACCATAAAGAAGGTTAATACGACATCACGAGCGTTTGCCATTCGCCCCCCCGCTCGTTATCGGTGCACAGCATGTCGCCGCTTTCCTGCCCCCGTGCCCGCCTGAGCGTCGATCTCGACGCGCTCGCCCATAATTACCGCACTTTCGCGACCCTGGCCGACGCCGCGCGGACCGGGGCGGCGGTCAAGGCCGACTGTTACGGCCTCGGGCTTGACCACACGCTGGACCGGCTGTGGCGCGAGGGCTGCCAGGACTATTTCGTCGCCACGCTCGCCGAGGCCGCGGCGGTGCGTCAGCGGCTGCCCGACGCGACCGTGCACCTGCTGGGCGGCCTGCTGCCGGGCGACGTGCCGGCGCTGCGGGGGCTTGGCGTGCAGCCGGTGCTCAACGCGCCGGAGCAGGTGGCACAGTGGCGCCACGACGCCGGGGCCGGCGCGCCGTGCGACCTGATGCTGGACACCGGCATGAACCGGCTCGGGCTGCGCCCGGACCAGCTGGCGGGCCTCGATCTCGACGGCCTGACCCTCGACCTCGCGCTCAGCCACCTCGCCTGCGCCGACGAGCCGGACAACCCGATGAGCGAGGTCCAGCGCGACGCGTTCGCGCGCCTTGCCCGTGATCTGCCGGTGGCCCGCCGCAGTCTCGCCAATTCCGCCGGCATTGCTCGCGGCACCGGCTTCGCCTTCGATCTGGTCCGCCCCGGCATCGGCCTTTATGGTGGCGTCGTGCACCCGGCGCTGGCCGACCGGCTGCGGCCGGTCGCGCATGTGGAGGCCCAGGTTCTCCAGCTCAAGACCATCGGGACCGGCGACACCGTGGGCTATGGCGCCACCTGGCGGGCGACCCGCCCCAGCCGTATCGCCACCATCGCCATCGGCTACGCCGACGGCTATCTGCGCGGCTTCTCCAACCGGGGCGCGATGGTGGTGGCCGGCACCCGCTGCCCGGTGGTCGGCCGGGTGTCGATGGACCTGGTGACGCTCGACGTCACCGACGCGCCCGCCTGCGCCACCGGCGACTGGGTGAGCGTGCTGGGCGGCGGCATCAGCCTCGACGAGGCGAGCCAGTGGTCCGGTCTGACGCATTATGAGTTGCTGACGACCCTCGGGCACCGCTATGACCGGCGCTACCTTGGCCAGCAGTGAGGGCCCGCGTGTCGCTGATTCCTGATGTTCTCGCGGTCATTGGCCGCTTCACCATCGCCAGCCTGGGCGCCATCGGCCGCCTCGCCCGCTTTGCCGGGCTCGCGGTATCGCACATGGTGCGCCCGCCCTTCTATCTCGGGCGGGTGGCCGAGCAGATGCTGCACATCGGCTATTTCTCGCTGCCGGTGGTGGGGCTGACAGCGCTGTTCACCGGCGCGGCGCTGGCCCAGCAGATCTATGTCGGCGGCTCCCGTTTCAACGCCGAAAGCGCGGTGGCGGCGATCACCGTCATCGGCATCGTGCGCGAGCTGGGGCCGGTGCTGGGTGGCCTGATGGTGGCCGGCCGGGTGTCATCCTCGATGGCCGCCGAGATCGGCACCATGCGGGTGACCGAGCAGATCGACGCCATGACCACGCTGTCGACGGAACCGTTCAAGTATCTGATCGCCCCGCGCATCTGGGCCTCGGTGCTGGTGCTGCCGCTGCTGACCATGGTCGCCAACATCATCGGCGTGATGGGCGGCTTCCTGATCGCCACCGAGCGGCTGGGCTTCAACCCCGCCAACTATCTCAAGGTCACCCACCAGTATCTGGAATGGGACGACGTCGCCTCGTCGCTGGTCAAGGCGGCGGTGTTCGGCTTCATCATCGCGCTGATGGGCTCCTATCACGGCTACACCTCCAGCGGCGGCGCCGCCGGTGTCGGCCGGGCGACCACCAACGCCGTGGTCTCGGCCTTCATCCTGATTCTGCTCGCCAACCTCATCATCACCGTGATCGTGTTCGGCTCATGAGCAACGCCCCCACCCCCGCCCCGACGCCGGCCAAGATCGCGCTCACCGGCGTCTCCAAACGCTTCGGCCCCAAGGTAGTGCTCGATGGCATCGACCTCTCGGTGGCGCGCGGCCAGTCGCTGGTGGTGATCGGCGGCTCCGGCTCCGGCAAATCGGTACTGCTGAAGTGCGTGCTGGGGCTGCTCAAGCCCGACGCCGGGCGCATTCAGGTGGACGGCCAGGACGTGGTCGGCCTGCGCGGGGACGCGCGCCGGCGGGTGCTCGACAAATTCGGCATGCTGTTTCAGGGCGCCGCGTTGTTCGATTCGCTCCCCGTCTGGCGCAACGTCGCCTTCGGCCTGATGCAGGGCCACGGCATGAAGGCGAAGGAGGCCCGCGAGGTCGCCATCGAGAACCTGCGCCGGGTCGGACTTAACCCGGACGTCGCCGACCTCAAGCCCGCCGAGCTGTCGGGCGGCATGCAGAAGCGGGTCGGGCTGGCGCGCGCCATCGCCGCCAAGCCGGAGATCATCTTCTTCGACGAGCCGACCACCGGGCTCGACCCGATCATGGCCGACGTCATCAACCACCTGATCGTCGAGCGGGTGCGCGATCTGGGCGCCACCACCATCACCATCACCCACGACATGTCGAGCGTGCGCAAGATCGCCGACCGGGTGGCGATGCTCTACCACGGCAAGATCGTCTGGGAAGGCCCGCGCGCGGTCATCGACGACAGCGGCAACCCCTATGTCGACCAGTTCGTCCACGGCAAGGCCGACGGCCCGATCCAGATGGACATCAAGCGCGGCTGACACCGCACCCCCCGGCCAGCCCCGCCCGACCTGCCGACGGCCCCTTGCGGTCGCCGGCGATTCCGGCTATCCCGACATGAACATAACGGGAACATCGCTGCCATGGCCAAACCGCAACGCCTTTTCGTCTGCCAGTCCTGCGGCGCCAGCCAACCCAAGTGGGCCGGCCAATGCCCGGACTGCGGCCAGTGGAACAGCCTGGCCGAGGAGGCCGCCCCCGTCGTCACCCCGTTCGCCGCCAAGCACAGCCTGCGCTCGGGCGGGCGGCGCATCGAGCTGGCGCCGCTGGCCGCCGAGGTGGCGCCGCCGCCGCGCCGGGCCACCGGCATCCCCGAGTTCGACCGGGTGCTGGGCGGCGGCCTGGTGGCGGGCTCGGCGGTGCTGATCGGCGGCGACCCCGGCATCGGCAAGTCCACCCTGCTGCTGCAGGCGGCGGCCCGGCTGGCCACGGCCGGCCACGCGGTGGTCTATGTCTCGGGCGAGGAAGCGATGGACCAGGTGCGGCTGCGCGCCGAGCGGCTGGGCGTCGCCGGCGCGCCGGTGCAGCTGGGCGCGGCGACCGCGGTACGCGACATCCTGACCACGCTGGAGGCCGGCACGCCGCCGGCGCTGGTGGTGATCGACTCGATCCAGACCCTCTATTCCGATCAGCTGGAGGCCGCGCCCGGCACGGTGGGCCAGGTGCGCGCCTGCGCCCAGGAACTGATCCGCTACGCCAAGACCAGTGGCGCCGCGGTCATCCTCGTCGGCCATGTCACCAAGGACGGCCAGATCGCCGGCCCGCGCGTGCTGGAGCACATGGTCGACACCGTGCTTTACTTCGAGGGCGAGCGGGCCCACAGCTTCCGCATCCTGCGCGCGGTGAAGAACCGATTTGGCGGCACCGACGAGATCGGCGTCTTCGAAATGGTGACAAGCGGCCTTGCCGAGGTCGCCAACCCGTCGGCACTGTTCCTCACCCATCGCGACCAGCCGGTCTCCGGCTCGGTGGTGTTCGCCGGCATGGAGGGCACCCGGCCGGTGCTGGTGGAAATCCAGGCCCTGGTGGTGCGGGTGCCCACCGGCGCCACCCCCCGGCGGGCCGTGGTGGGCTGGGACTCCGGCCGGCTGGCGATGATTCTCGCGGTGCTGGAGGCGCGCTGCGGGCTGGGCTTCGCCGGCTGCGAGGTCTATCTCAACGTGGCGGGCGGGCTGCGCGTCACGGAACCGGCGGCCGACCTCGCCGTCGCCGCCGCGCTGGTCTCGGCGCTGGCCGACCGGCCGCTGGCGAGCGAGACCATCGTGTTCGGCGAGATCGCGCTGTCGGGCGAGGTGCGGCCGGTGTCGCAGGGCGTCGCCCGCCTGAAGGAGGCGGCGAAGCTGGGCTTTTCCCGGGCGCTGGCGCCGGCCAGCGGCACCGCCGGCCACAGTGGTCGCGAAATCGCCACGACTGGCTTCACCAGCCTCGCCCAGCTGGTTGACCATCTGACGGGGACGGCCTAACTGCCAGTTCAGTGTGTGTTTTCTGGCGGACATCCATGACCGCTTTCGACATCTTCGTTCTGGCCATCGTCGGCCTTTCCGGCCTTTACGGCATCAGTCGCGGACTGGTGGTGGAACTGCTGTCGCTGGGCGCGTGGATCGCCGCCATCCTGGCGCTGAAGCTGCTGTTCACCCCGATCTCCCACTGGATGCGCGACTCGATCGGCTCGGACGCCGGCGGCGACATCGCCGCCCTGGTGCTGATCGTGCTGGTGACGGTGGCGCTGGTACGGCTGGCCGCCACCCTGCTCGGCAACCGGGTCAAGAGTTCCGCGCTCGCCCCGCTCGACCGGCTGGGCGGCGGCGCCTTCGGCATGGCGCGCGGGCTGATCATCGTCAGCTTCGCCTACATGTTCCTGGGGCTCTTCCTCGACCATGACGAAATGCCGGACTGGATCGCCGGTGCAAAGACCTACGGCGTCGTCTCCACCTCCGCCAACCTGGTGTCGGATTTCATCGGCTGGGTGCGCGAGGAGCATGGCGAGGAGGGCGATGGTGAAATGGTGAACGGCATGCTGCTGCCCCCCGACCATCCGCCGGCGGGCGACGGCTATTCCGACAGGGAACGCCGGGAACTCGACAAGCTGTTCGAGAAGAGCAGCGACAAGGAAGTCGACATCTGATCCGAGGCGCCGCCCCCGCGCCCGCCCGCCGCCGGCCCGAGGAACCGCCGCCACCCGCCCAAGCCTCTTCTCTCGCGCGCGGCCAGCGGCTACACACGCGCCATGAGCCTGCACCTTTACAATACGCTGACCCGCGCCAAGGACGCCTTCATCCCCGCCGACCCCCGGCGGGTGACGATGTATGTCTGCGGCCCCACCGTCTACACCCGCGCCCACATCGGCAACGCCCGGCCGCCGGTGGTGTTCGACGTGCTGTTCCGGCTGCTGCGACGCACCTATGGCGCCGACCAGGTGGTCTATGCCCGCAACATCACCGACGTCGAGGACAAGATCAACAAGGCCGCCGAAGCGCTCGACCCGGCCCTGCCGATCAACGACCGCATCAAGGCGGTGACCGGCAAGTACGAGGCTTTCTACCTCGACGACATGGCGGCACTCGGCGTCCTGCCGCCGACCATCGACCCGCACGCCACCGACCACATCGCCCAGATGATCACCCTCATCGAGCGGCTGATCGCCCACGGCAACGCCTACGCCGCCGACGGCCACGTGCTGTTCAACGTGCCGTCGTTCGACGGCTACGGCGCGCTGTCCCGGCGCAACCGCGACGACATGATCGCCGGCGCCCGGGTGGAAGTGGCGCCCTACAAGCGCGACCCGGCCGACTTCGTGCTGTGGAAGCCCTCGACGGCGGACCAGCCGGGCTGGGACAGCCCGTGGGGGCGCGGCCGGCCGGGCTGGCACATCGAGTGCTCGGCGATGATTGAAGCGCATCTCGGCCGCTCCATCGACATCCACGGCGGCGGGCAGGACCTGATCTTCCCCCACCACGAGAACGAGATCGCCCAGTCGGTGTGCGCCAACCACGCGCCGCTGGCGCGCTACTGGCTGCACAACGGCTTCCTGTCGATCGACGCCGAGAAGATGTCGAAGTCGCTGGGCAACGTACTGCTGGTGAGCGAGATTCTCGCCGCCGGCGTCAAGGGCGAGACCGTCCGGCTGGCGCTGCTGTCGGCGCACTACCGCCAGCCGCTGGACTGGAACGACCAGCTGGTGGAGCAGTCGAAACGCACCCTCGACCGGCTCTACGGCCTGCTGCGCGGCCAGGATGTGACCGCCGCCGCCGAGGCCCCGGCCGCCGTGGTCGAGGCGCTGGAGGACGATCTCAACACGCCGCTGGCGCTGGCGGCACTGGCCAGGCTGGCGGACGCCCGCGATCTCGCCGGCCTGAAGGCGGGCGCCACCCTGCTTGGCCTGCTGCAGCAGGACCCGGACGCCTGGTTCCAGGGCGGGACCGGCGACTCCGACCTGGACGCGGATGCCATCGAGGCCAGGATCGCCGCCCGCGCCGCCGCCAAGCAGGCGCGCGACTTCAAGACGGCGGACGCCATCCGCGACGAACTCAAGGCCGCCGGCGTGGTGCTGGAGGATGGCCCGGCCGGCACCGTCTGGCGCCGGGCCTGAGCCGACGGCGCGATGACCGAGCAGCTCTACAACACGCGCATCCTGCGGCTGGCGGCCTCGATCCCGCACGAGGAACGGCTTGCCGACCCGCAGGCCAGCGTGCGCCGGGTCAGCCCGATCTGCGGCAGCCGGGTGACGGTGGACCTCGACCTCGGCGCCGACGGCCGGGTTGCCCGCTTCGGCCAGGAGGTGCGCGCCTGCGCGCTCGGCCAGGCCGCCGCCTGTCTGGTCGGCCAGCGGGTGATCGGCCGCACCCCCACGGAGCTCGCCGCCGCGCGTGATGCCATGCGCGATTTCCTCGCCGGCACGCCGGTCGACTGGTCCGCCCATGGCGACGGCGGCTGGGGAGAGCTGGAGATCTTCGCCCCGGCCCGCGAATTCAAGTCCCGCCACGGCTCGATCCTGCTCGCCTTCGAGGCGGCGGCGGAGGCCGCCGAGACGGCGGCACGGCAGCCCCCCGCCGCGGGCGGCGCGGACACCTGACAGCCGCCGACATTCAGTCCATATGATCTATACTATTTATCATAGTTAAAATCATCGAGGCGCTTAATCGCTTTTAAACGCCCATTAAGAGGTTTTTGACTATTTCCGCACCCCACCCACCGGACCATCCCGGAATCGCGCCCAGCGCGGCCCTGCGGCCGGCTACGGGCCATGCGCAAGGCAGACCTCCACCCCTTCCTCGGCCCGTCATGGCCGGGCGTGTCCCGGCCATCCACGACCAGCGGTGCCGCAGGGTGGTGCCTTTTCCGGGACAGGCGGTGATCGCGTGGATGCCCGGGACACGCCCGGGCATGACGAGGGCGAACGGAATGCGGCCGGGCGAGGGTGGCGACGCGGCAGGACGGCAACACAGCAGCACGGCCCGCCCGGGCCGGGCGACCGGCTGCCACCTTGCCCGGCGGGGCAATCTGCTTTATGCCGCGCCGCATCATGGCGTACGAAATCACCAAGTCCTTCGTGTTCGACGCGGCCCACCAGCTGGCGGCCAACGTGCAGCCCGGCCATCTCTATGCCGGCCTGCACGGGCACAGCTTCGACTGCGAACTGACGTTTCGCGGCACGCCGGACGCGCGGACCGGCTGGATTCGCGACTTCGCCGAGCTGCAGGCGATCTGCGACAGCCTGCGCGACCAGCTCGACCACAAGTATCTCAACGAGATTCCCGGCCTCGAACGCCCGACGCTGGAGCGCATCTGCGCCTGGATCTGGGACAAGGTGGCGGTACAGGCGCCGGAGCTGATCCGCGTGCGCGTCCATCGCGGCTCGTTCCGCGAGGGCTGCACCTACACCGGCCCGGACGCCTGAGAGGCCGGCGCGCCACCGCGCCCCGACGCCGCCCGACCTCCCCCCTTGCCGCCGCCGCGCCGGCAGGCTAGGTCGACGCCATGGCGTCACCGGAAATCGATCAGTTGACCTCGCTGCTTGCCAAGCTGCCCGGCCTTGGCCCGCGCTCGGCGCGACGCGCCGTGCTGCACCTGCTGAAAAAGCGCGAGACGGCGCTCAATCCGCTGATCGGCGCCCTGCAGACGCTGGCCGACCGGCTGACCACCTGTACCACCTGCGGCAACGTCGACACCCGCGACCCCTGCGGCATCTGCGCCGACCCGCGCCGCGACCGCACGGTCATCTGCGTCGTCGAGGAAGTGTCGGACCTGTGGGCGCTCGACCGCGCCGGCAGCTTCGGCGGCCTCTATCACGTGCTCGGCGGCCGGCTGTCGGCGCTTGACGGGGTGCGGCCGGAAGACCTTGGCATCGACCGGCTGGTGGCACGGGCGCGCGACGGCGGCGTGACGGAGGTCATTCTGGCGATGAACGCGACGCTGGAGGGCCAGACCACCGCCCACTATCTCGCCGACCGGCTGGAGGGCACCGGCGTCAGGGTCACCCAGCTTGCCCATGGCGTGCCGGTGGGCGGCGAGCTCGACTATCTCGACGACGGCACGCTCGCCCAGGCGCTGAAGGCGCGCTCGCCGGTTTGACCGGCAGATAGGCACCCCGGTTTGACCGGCTGGCTGGTCTCGCCGGTGTGACCGGCAGGCTGGCACCCCCGCTACAAGCAGGCGTCGCGCCGCTCGCCGTCGGGGCGCGACATCCGGCGGACTTGACCCCGGGGCGCGTCATCCCTAGCTCTACCGGACATATAGAGTAAGCTTCATCGCGTTTGACGGACCCCTGACATCATGGCCCTGCTGCCCATCATCGAGACACCCGACCCGCGCCTGCGGACGATTTCCGAGCCCGTCGAGCGGGTCGATGACGCGTTGCGCGCGCTGATGGACGACATGCTGGCGACCATGTACGCCGCGCCGGGCATCGGGCTTGCGGCGATCCAGGTCGCGGTGCCCAAGCGGGTGCTGGTGATCGACCTGCAGGAAAACGACGTCAAGACGCCGCGCTTCTTCGTCAACCCGGAGATCGTCTGGGAATCCGATGAGTTCAGCGCCTACAAGGAAGGCTGCCTGTCGGTGCCCGAGCAGTATGCCGATGTCGAGCGGCCGGCGCGGGTGCGGGTGCGCTACCTCGACTATGACGGCAACACCCGGGAAGAAGAGATGGACGGCCTGCTGGCCACCTGCATCCAGCACGAGATGGACCATCTGAACGGCGTGCTGTTCATCGATCATCTGTCGAAGCTGAAGCGCGACATGCTGCTGAAAAAACTCGACAAGGCCCGCCGCACCGCCGGCGCGGCGTGACACGCCGTCAGGCGCTCACAGCACCGCCGCCACTTCCCGGCGGTCCAGCCCGCGCACATCGTCCGGCGTGATGGTGGTGATGAGGTCGAACGCCGACTTCGACGCGATATTGGCCAGCCACGGCATGCGCCGCGACCACGGCTTTTTGTGGCCGGCGAACACCGTCAGCCCCTCCAGCGACGCCGAAATGAACAGCGCCAGCGTCTGGCGCTCGTCCTCGTCCAGCGCCGGGTTGAGCCGCCCGATCAGCTCCACCAGCACGCTGCGGGCACGCACATACAGCTCGTCGACCCGCTGCGCCGTCACCGCGTCGTAGTTGCTCATCGCCCACAACTCGGGAAACAGGTGAGTCGTCCGCTTGGTCAGGATGTCATCGAGGATGAGCCGGACATAGGCGTCGAGCTTCTGCTCGTCGGACATGTCGAGGCGTTCAATAAGCTCAAGGAAAACATCTTCATAGCCATTGAGCACGCTGTCCAGCAGCTCGCGCACCAGCGCGTCCTTGGTCGGGAAGTAGTAGGTGACGTTGCCCACCTTCAGGCCACACTCGGCGGCGATGCGCCGTAGCGTCAATGCGCGGTAGCCCTCATCGACCAGCACCGTCAGCGCGGCACCGAGTATCTGCTCCACCGACTCCAGTCCGCGGGCGTAAGTGCCTGGACGGGCGCGGACTTTCA
>CAUJIW010000072.1 GCA_963205175.1 Pseudomonadota bacterium | reverse complement strand
TGACGATGATCCCGCCCTCGACAATGACGCCCGGCGGCACGCTGATGCCCTGCGGGTCGGTGAGCATGGCGTAGCCCTGGTAGGCGCCCATGTCGCCCACTGCCGCCCCCAGTTTGGCGCCCAGCCGGATGCCGTCGCCCTGGCTGCCCTCGTGGCCGTTGTTACGGGCTGTTGCCATCTCCGGGATGTAGCGGGCCAACATGTCATGGTTGGCGGCAAAGCCGCCGGTGGCGAGAATCAGGGCCTCGCAGCCCAGGCGCTCGATCGTGCCGTCGGGCCGGGTCAGTTCGACGCCGCGCACACGGCCATCGTCGTCGGCGATGATGTCGGTGAGGCGTGCCTGCAGCAGGGTCGGGATGCCAGCCTCCGCCAGCTTCTGGTGCAGCAGTTCCACCATGTCCTGGCCGCCGTGGCCGTGCCAGCCGTGGACGCGGAAACGACTGTTGCCATAGGCCGGGCGGAACCCCTGGTCGAGCGACCAGGGTAGCTGGTGGCGCTCGACCAGCCAGTCGAGCGTCGGCCCCGAGCCGAAGGCGATGGCGCGGGCGATGACCGGGTCGGTCTGGCCGCCGGTCTTGGCCATGATGTCGGCGAAGAAGGTCTCGCCGTCGTCCTCGATGCCCAGCGCGGCCTGAGCCCTGGTGCCGGCGGCACAGAACAGGCCCTGCGACATGCCGGTGGAGCCCAGCGGGCGGCCATCGCGCTCGACCAGCAGGACCTCGGCGCCCTGATCGTGGGCGGCCAGTGCCGCGACCGCGCCGCAGGCGCCACCGCCAACGACGAGAACGGGAACGGAAAAATCAAACTCGGTCATGCGTCGCGGCTGATTTCTTCACCGACATCCTCGGACGCCACGTCGTCGGCGAGCACGGCGGCCTCGTTCTCCTGCTGCACGATGCGCAGGATGCGGGCGATATATTCCTGGGTCCACAAGGCGCGTTCGGCGGCGGCGTTGGCATCGGGCGCGAACGCGTCGATCTCGCCGGCGGCGAGGATGCCCTTGGCGGCCAGCAACCGCTCCAGCGTGTCGTTGCGCTGGCGGGCGACCGCCAGTTCCTGGGCCACGGCCATGGTGATCGCCAGCACCCGCTCGACCTCGGGCGTCATGAAATAGGGGCGCTTGCCGGCGGGCTTGGCGCCAGCCTCGCGCAGGGCGTCGGAAATACTCATCAGCCGATGGCTCCAATCACATGCCAGGCCGCCTTGCGACCATAGTCCTCGGTGTCGTCGTCGGCGGCGTCGGGGAAGAGTTCGCGGTCCACCACCGCCGTCACACCGCCGTGGATCAGCTTGTCCTGCTCGAAGCCGGCCGCCAGCATGGCGGCGTCGAGGTCCATCTCGTGCATCCGGCTCCAGAACGGCTCGTTGTTGTAGAAGGCGTCCCAGTCGCGCATCGCCTGCTCGAACAGCGGCATGTCCGGCGCGTATTGCGGCTGCTCGACATGCAGGACAATGCCGCCGGGCCGCACCAGCCGGCGCGTCTCGGCGAAGATGTTGCGCAGCGCGGTCGACGACAACTCGTGCAGGAACATGGTGGTCTGAATCCAGTCGAAGCTCGCATCGGCGAACATCGACAGATCCTCGCCACTCGCCTGGACGAAGCGGATGTTGTCGACCCCCAGCGACTTGGCGCGGGCCAAACCGTAGCGCAGCACCGGCGCGCCGAGATCAACCACGGTCATCGCCGCCTCGGGGAAGGCCTGCGCCAGCGGCAGGCTGCTGTGGCCGACCGTGCCGCCGATCTCCAGGATGGTGCGCGGTTTGAAGTCCGGCAGATTGCGCTTCACCCAGCGCGCCACGGCGTGGCCGCCGCCATCGGAATATTTGCCCAGCAGACCGCTGGTGGTGACGAAGCCGGCGTGGTCGTAATTGGCGCCGTTGGTGACATCGCCGGGGAAGGCCTCCTGATGGTAGCTGCCCGGCATGCAGTGGTGGTCCACCGCCGCCACGTAGCGCGGGATCGCCAGGCTCGGGTCGAGCCGGAGGCGGTCGTCGCCGTCGGTCAGTTCGGCGGCGAGGCGGGCCAGCCGCTCGCGCTGGCGGATGGCGGTCCAGCGCCCGGCCTGCTGGCGCTGTTCCATGGTCATGCGCCGCAAGGCCGACCAGGTCTGGAAAGCAGGGTCCTTCAGCAGCGCCTTGCGGGCCTCGTGCCGGTTGGCGATCGGGCGGCCCTGTTCGGCCTCGAAGCGCGGCGCGACGCGGGCGTCATAGGCGGCCTTGACACCGGGCACGACGCGGGCGGCGAGGTGGCGGTTCATCTGGGCGAGAAAGTTGATCCGCTCGATCTCGTCGTGCGAGGTTTGCGGGAACACGGCGTGGCGGCCGATCACCCGGTAATCGGGTGGCCCGTCATAGTTGGCGACGGGGGTGTTGCTGCGCGTTTCGTCCACGATCAGCTCCTCGCTGTACAATCCTGAACCACCTATGATGCGCCCGTCGGTGGCGACGGAACGGCCAGATCGGGCGCTGGCCGCACGTCGGACAGTTCGGGGCGGGGGCTCCCGCCGCCCCGTCGGGGTTGGTAGCAACGGCTTTCTGTTCTGGCCTCATGCACTTTACATGGAGATCCGCGATGCGCCTGATTGCCTTGTTCAATCTCAAGCCGGGCGTCGAGCCGGCCGCCTATGAGGCCTGGGCACGCGAGGTCGACCTGCCGACGGTCAACGGGCTGGGCTCGATCGAGCGCTTCGAGGTGTTCCGCGCCACCGGCCAGCTCGGCAGTGACGCCGCGGCTCCCTATGCCTATGTCGAGATCATCGACGTCGCCGACATGGACGCCTTCGGCGCCGACATCGCCACCGAGGCGATGCAGGCGATCGCCGCCACCTTCCAGGCCATGGCCGATGTGACGTTCCTGACGACGGAGAAGCTCTGACATGCGGTTCGCGGGCAAGACAGCCGTCGTTACCGGGTCCGGCCGCGCTGGCGGGCTGGGTGAGGCGATCGTGCGGCGGCTGGCGGCGGAAGGTGCCGCGGTCGTCATTTCCGACATCGGCGCGTCGCGGGACGCCGCGACGCCGGACAGCATGATCGGCGGCACCGCCGAGATGGCGGCCATCGCCGCCTCGCTGCCCAAGGCCTCGACCTGTCCGTGCGACGTGCGCGACCCCGAGCAGGTGCGGGCGCTGGCCGCGCATGCCGTCGCGGCGCATGGCTCGCTGGACATCTGGGTCAACAACGCCGGCATCGGCTACATCATGAAGCCGATGCTGGAGGTAACGCCGGCGGACTGGAACGCCGTGATCGCCGTGAACCTGACTGGCGCTTTCTATGGCCTGCAGGCCGCCGCCGAGGTGATGATCCGTCAGGGCCGGGGCGGGCGTATCATCAACATCGCCAGTCAGGCCGCCAAGTCCGGCTTCCCGCATGCCCAGGCCTACACCGCCTCCAAGCATGGTCTGGTCGGCCTGGCGCGGTCGGCCGCCATCGAGCTTGGCGAGCACAAGATCACCGTCAACAATGTCTGCCCCAACCATGTGACCACGGGGCTCGGCGCCTGGCAGAACGAGCATTTCGCCGAAGTGCAGGGCATTTCGGTGGACGAATATCTCAAGCGCATGGCCGCGCGCATCCCGCTCGGCCGGCCGGGCCTGCCGGCCGACACGGCGGCGGCGGTCGCCTTCCTGTGTTCCGACGATGCCCTCTACATCACCGGCGAGAGCATGAACGTCTCGGGCGGGGAAGAGACCCATTGAACCCGTCCGAGCAACTCGTTGACCATGCGCTGGGCGTTCGCTGGGCCGATGTGCCGGCGAATGCCCGCCGGGCGGCACTGACCTTCCTGCATGACAGCCTGTGCGTCGGTGCGGCCGGCCGCCACGCCGCCCATGCTGACGCCGTGCTGGACATTGCCCGTGGCTGGGGCAGCGGCGGCACGGCCGGCGTCCTGGGTCGGCCGGATGTCCAGTTGCCGCCCCATGCGGCCGCCTTCGTCAACGGGTTCCAGATTCACGGTCAGGAATATGACTGCGTGCATGAACCGGCGGTGCTGCACCCGATGGCGACGGTGCTGTCCGCAGTGCTGGCCGAGGCGGCGCGCGCGCCGGCGCCGGTCGATGGCGAGGCCTTCCTGGCGGCGCTGGTCGCCGGTGTCGACATCGCGGTGTGCCTGGGGCTCGCCGCCGGGCCGCTGAGCTTCTTCCGGCCGGCGACGGCGGGCATCTTCGGCTGTGTGGCGGCGATCGCCAACCTGGCACGCCTGCCCCGGGCGGTGGCGCTGGACGCCTTCGGTCACGCCCTGTCGTTTGCCTCCGGCACCATGCAGGCCCATGTCGAGGGCAAGCCGGCACTGCCGGTGCAGGTCGCCAACGCCGCCCGCAATGCCCTGGTGGCGGTCGATCTGGCGCGGGCCGGCATGCCGGGCGTGCGCCACCCCGTCGATGGCCCGTTCGGCTACTTCGGTCTGCTGGAGGTCGAGGGCACGGCACAGGCGGCGGTGGCCGGTCTCGGCGTGCCGGGGCAGCGCATAGCTGGCCGGCATATCGCCGAGGTCAGCTGGAAGCCGTTTCCCACCGGCCGGGCCGGCCATGGCGGCATCGTCGCCACCCAGCGGCTGATGCAGGAGCAGGGCCTGCGCGCCGAGGAGCTGGCGTCGTTCACCTATGTCGCGCCCCCCTTGATCCATCGTCTGGTCGGCCGACCGGCCCATGAGGCGATGGAGCCCGGCTATGCGCGCCTGTGTCTGGCCTGGCTGGTGGCGGTGACGCTGACCCGGGGCAAGGTTGATCTGGCTGACTTCCAGCCGGCGACGTTGCGCGATCCGGCAATCCTGGCGCTGGCCGCGAAGGTGTCGGTCGTCGACGATGGCAATCCCGACCCGGCGGCGTTCGTGCCGGCCCAGGCGATCGCTCGCCTGACAGACGGCCGGGAGCTGCGTGTCGACGTGACGGCCCAGCTGGGCTCGCCGGCCTGGCCGCTGACCGACGACCAGCACCGGGACAAGGCGCGGGGTTGTCTGGCGTTCGCCGGCCTGCCGGATGTCGACGCGCCGCTGGCGGCACTGATGGCGGATTTTCCCGCTCAGCCGGATGCGCTCGCGGCGCTGCGGACGACAGGAATCATCGGGTGATGCGGCAGCCGGCCTTGCCGGCAGCCATGCCCGTCGCCCAGGCTTGTCTCACACCACGGCGCAGATGGTCTTCCATTCCAGATAGTTGTCCAGCGCCTGCTTGCCGCTGTCGCGGCCCCAGCCGGACTGCTTGACGCCGCCGATCGGTAGCGAGGCGTCGTACATGGCGTGGCAGTTGATCCACACCGTGCCGGCACGGATGGCGCTGCTCAGCCGGTGGGCGGCCGACAGCGATTCGGTCCACACGCCGGCGGCAAGGCCATACTGGCTGTCATTGGCGGCGGCGACCACCTCGTCGACGTCGTCGAAAGGCTGGGCGACCAGCACCGGGCCGAACACTTCCTCCCGCACGATCTCCATGTCGGGGCGCACGTTGGTGACAACGGCCGGCGTGACGAAGGTGCCGGCCTCGCCGGCCTGATCGCCACCGGTGACGACAGTGGCGCCTTCCTTGCGCGCACCGGCCACGAAGCCGGCCACCCGGTCGGCCTGCTTGCGGGAGACCACCGGACCCATCTGGGTCGCGGGGTCGAGGCCGTGGCCGAGCTGCAGCCCTTCGGCGTAGCGGGCGACGCCTTCCACCACCTTGTCGAAAAACGAGCGGTGGGCATAAAGGCGCGAGCCGGCGATGCACACCTGGCCGGCGTTGAAGAAGATGGCGTTGGCGACGCCGGGGATGGCGAGGTCGAGGTCGGCGTCCGGCAGGATGATGCTCGGCGATTTGCCGCCCAGCTCCAGGGTGACGCGCTTGAAATTGGTCTTGGCGGCGTCCAGCACGGCGCGGCCGGTGGCGGTGGAGCCGGTGAAGGCGATCTTGTCGACGTCCGGGTGGCTGGCCAGCGCCGCGCCGGTTTCGGCGCCGAGCCCGGTGACGATGTTGAGCACGCCGGCGGGCAGGCCGGCCTCCATCATCAGCTCACCCAGCCGCAAGGCGGTGAGCGAGGTGTCCTCGGCGGGCTTGAGCACGATGGTGCAGCCGGCCGCCAGTGCCGGCGCCAGCTTCATCGCCGTCAGCACCAGCGGCGAGTTCCAGGGCACGATGGCGGCGACCACGCCGACGGGTTCGCGCACGGTCCAGGTGCGCATCTGCTTGCCGGCGGGCTGATAGTTGATGGAACTCTCGATGGTATTGCCCTCGATCGCCATCGCCTGCCCGGCGAAGAAGCGGAACTGGTTGATGGCGCCGGGAATTTCCGCCCAGCGGCCGACGAACAGCGGCTTGCCCTGGTCGAGCGTCTCCAGCTCGGCGAGTACATCGATATGGCGCTCGATAAGGTCGGCGATGGCCCAGAGAATACGCGCCCGCTCCACCGGCGTGGTGTGGCGCCACGTATCCAGCGCGCCGCGCGCCGCCTGTACGGCCTGGTCGATGTCGGCCGGGCCGGCCGCGGCGATCTGGCCGATTTCCCGACCCGTCGCCGGGTCGAGGGTCGGCAGGGTGCGCCCGCTCGCCGCCCCGCGCCAGTCGCCGTTGATGAGCAGCCCGGTGCCGGTGGCGCGGCGGCTCAGAAAAGACAGGTTGTCGGAATGCAGCGACGGTGATTCGATGGCCATTTCAGTCTCCTTGGGCAACATCTTGGCCTTGCCCCGGCGTGCGGGGCCATGTCACCTGTTCCAAAGGTCGCAGAGCGGATAGGCTGGCGCAAGGACAGGCTAGGCTGGCGGATGTCAGCATAGTGTTCCGGCGTCATTCTTCGGGTGGCGGGGCGTTTGTTCCGCTGCAACAATTGCAGTTTTTGAGGATGGGTATGGCTTATCGTCTGGGTGTTGACGTCGGTGGGACGTTTACCGATCTCCTGTTGTTCGATGAGGCGTCGAGCGAGTTCTGGCGGCACAAGACGCCGTCGACGCCGCACGACAGTTCCGTGGGTATTCTCAATGGCGTGGAGGCGATTTGCGCCAAGGCCGGGATCAAGCCGTCGGACGTCGAGGTGTTCCTGCACGGCACGACCGTCGCCACCAACGCCATCCTGGAAGGCAAGGGCTCGAAGGTCGGGCTGATCGTCACCGAGGGTTACCGCCAGGTGATGCAGATCGCCCGCAGCTTCGTGCCGGGTGGTCTCGCCGGCTGGATCGTCTGGCCCAAGCCGGAACCGCTGGCGGCGCTGGAGGACACGGTCGAGATCAAGGGGCGCATGAACGCCCAGGGCGAGGAAATCCGTCCGATCGACGAGGCAAACATTCGGGCCGCGCTGGAAACGCTGAAGGCGCAGGGCATCGAGGCGCTGACCGTGTCGTTGATGAACGCCTACCTCAACGGCGCGCACGAGAAGCGGGTCGGCGAGCTGGCGGCCGAAATCCTGCCGGGTATTCCGGTGTCGCTGTCGCATCAGGTGCTGCCGGAAATGCAGGAATATGAGCGCACCCTGACCACCGTCGCCAACGCGGCGGTGCGTCCGGTGGTGGGCCGCTATGTCCGCAACCTGCGCGACAAGCTGCGCGGCGCCGGCATGGCGGGCAAGCTTGCCCTGCTGCGCTCGGACGGCGGCCTGATGTCGTCGGAGAAGTCGGAAGAGCATCCGGTGTCGCTGCTGATGTCCGGCCCGGCCGGTGGCGTCACCGGCGCCATCTGGGTCGGCAAGAACGCCGGCATCAGGAACATCCTGACGCTCGACGTCGGCGGCACCTCCACCGACGTGGCGCTGATCGAGAATCTGGAGGCCCGCCGCGTGCGGACCACCGAGGTCGGCCACCTGGCGGTGCGCGCCTCGGCGCTCGACGTCAAGACGGTCGGCGCCGGTGGCGGCTCGATCGCCTATGTGCCCGAACTCACCGGCGCGCTGCGCGTCGGTCCGCAGTCGGCCGGCGCGGTGCCGGGTCCGGTCGCCTACGGCAAGGGTGGTACGCTGCCTACCGTGACCGACGCCAACGTGGTGCTGGGCTATCTGCCGGAAGCGCTGCTGGGCGGCACCTTCAAGCTGGACCGCGAAGGCGCCAAGAAGGCGGTGCAGACCATCGCCGACGCGCTGGGCATCGACCTTTACGCCGCCGCGCGCGGCATCATCGACATCGTCAACGAGAACATGTTCGGCGCGCTGCGCATGATCTCGGTGCAGCAGGGCTATGACCCGCGCGATTTCGCGGTGATGGGCTTCGGTGGCGCCGGTCCGCTGCACGTCAACGCCGTGGCCCGCCTGATGGGCAGCTGGCCGGCAATCTCGCCGGTGAGCCCGGGCGTGCTGTGCGCGCTGGGGGACGCCACCACCCGCATGCGCACCGAGACCGCGCGGTCCTTCTCCAAGCTGGCGTCCAAGACCACGCTGGCCGAACTGGAAGCCATCCTGGACGAGATGGCCTGCCAGACCGAGCAGGAGCTGAAGGACGAGGGCCTGTCGTCCGACGACATCACCATCACCTTCGAGATCGACGTCCGCTACTCCGGCCAGGCGTTCGAAGTGCCGATGGACGTCGCCCGCGACGACCTGAAGGCCAAGGGCATCGGCTGGCTGACCGAGCGCTTCGACGAGGAGCATCGACGGCTGTTCACCTTCAACATGGACAGCGAGCACGAGATCGTGAACCTGCGCGCGGTGGCGCTGGGCAAGGCACTTGAGCTGCCGGCCGCCCGCCTGCCGGAAGGCAACGGCGATCCGTCGGACGCGAAAATCCGCGATCACGAACTGTGGATGAACGGTCAGATGATGCCGGCGGTGATCTACGATCGCGCCAAACTCAAGGCCAACGACGTCATCAAGGGCCCGGCCATCGTCATCGAGATGGACTCGACGACGTTGATCGAGGCCGATTGCATTGCCACGGTCGACCACGTCGGCAACATTCTGATCAACCTCGCCTGAGGGAATACGGACCATGACCGCCCAGATCATTCAGAGCAACACGACTCCGTTCAACAAGGTGGCGATCGATCCGGTAACGCTGGACATCATCGAGAACGCCCTGCGCAACGCCCGCGTCGAAATGGACGCGACCCTGGTGCGCACCGCCATGTCGCCGGGCATCCGCGAGCAGGGCGACGCCTTTCCGCTGATCGCCGACCACAAGGGCCGGATGATCGTCGGCCAGTTCGGCAGCTATATCGGCCCGTTCCTTGAGGGCTTCCACGGCACGGTGGAGGAGGGCGACATGATCATGCTCTCCGACCCCTATTCGGTGGGGGGCTCGATCAGCCACTGCAACGACTGGCTGGTGCTGCTGCCGGTGTTCAAGGATGGCCGACTGATCGCCTACACCTCGATGTTCGGCCACCAGTCCGACATCGGCGGCAAGGTGCCCGGCTCGATGCCGATCGACGCCACCTCGATCTTCCAGGAAGGCGTGCGCATTCCGCCGGTGAAGATCTTCAAGAACGGCGTCTATAACGAGGAGCTGATCAAGCTCATCATGCACCAGGTGCGCACCCCGGCGTGGTGCTCGGCGGACCTCAATGCGCTGATCGCCTCCTGCCGGGTGGCTTCGCGCCGGGTGCTGGAAATGTGCGACCGCTTCGGCGACGACGTGTTCGTGTCGGCCTGCGAGGAACTGCTGGAGCGCAATTACAAGGCGATGAAGCAGCTCATTGCCACCTCGATCGGCGAAGCGCCGGTGACCTTCGAGGATTATATCTGCGACGACGGCATGGGCTTTGGTCCCTACAAGCTCAAGTGCACCATGTGGCGCGAGGGCGAGAAGGTGGTGCTGGATTTCGCCGGCACCGACCCGCAAAGCCCGGCATCGATCAACTTCCTGCTCAACGAGAACATGTTCCGCATGTTCTTCGGCATCTACATGATCATGGTGTTCGACCCGCAGATCCTGTTCAACGACGGCTATTACAGCCTGATTGACGTGCGGATCCCGGAAGGCTCGCTGCTGAAGCCGAAATTCCCCGCCGCCCTGTCGGGCCGCACCCATGCGCTGGGCCGGATTTTCGACATTCTGGGCGGTCTGCTCGGCCAGAAGACGCCGGAGTTCCTCAACGCCGCCGGCTTCTCGTCGAGCCCGCACCTGTTCTATTCCGGCACCGACAAACAGGGCGACTATTTCCAGCTGTTCCAGATCGGCTTCGGCGGCATTCCCGGCCGCCCGCTGGGCGACGGACCGGACGGCCACTCGCTGTTCCCCGGCTTCACCAACGTGCCCAACGAGTTCCTGGAGCGCTATTTCCCGCTCATCATCGAGCGCTACGAGACGGTGGCGGACAGCGGCGGCGTTGGCCTGCACCGTGGCGGCAACGGC
The DNA here is from genome assembly GCA_963205175.1 of Pseudomonadota bacterium. Lineage (GTDB taxonomy): Bacteria > Pseudomonadota > Alphaproteobacteria > Sphingomonadales > Sphingomonadaceae > CAUJIW01. The sequence goes on along the minus strand of CAUJIW010000072.1, from coordinate 24,467 downwards.
ATCAAGATGTCCTACCGTTTCCTCGAGTCGGGCATGATCGCCATTCATGACGATCGCTGGTTCGTGCCGCCGTGGGGCGTCAACGGCGGCAAGCCCGGCGCCCGGGCGCGCAAGATTCTCGAAAAGGCGGATGGCACCCAGGTCGTCGTCGGCAACAAGATCGAGGACTTCCATGTCGAGGCCGGCGACATCCTCCACTTCATCACCTGGGGTGGCGGTGGCTGGGGCGATCCGCTGGAGCGCGATCCCGCGCTCGTCGCCAAGGAGATCAGGCAGGGTCTGGTGACCGCCGAGGGCGCGCTGGGCTATGGCGTCGTCATTGCCGCCGATGGCAGCGTCGACGCCGCGGCCACCGAGGCGTTGCGGACCAAGATGCGCGCCGAGCGCGGCGCCGTGCCGGTGTTCGATTTCGGCCCGTCCATCGAGGCGCTGCGCGCCCGTTCGATGGAGGAAACCGGGTTGCCGGCGCCCGAGCAGCCGAAGTGGGCGGCCCAACAGCTCGCCGCCGAGTAATCCACCACAAGACCACCCGCCATCTGTGGCGACCGCGCGGTGCCTGGCGCCGCGCGGTTCGATCTGGAAAGACTGACATGGCCAACCCGATTCTGCGCCAGAAGCTCGCCGAGGGGAAATTCTTCGTTGTTCCCGGCGTGCAGGACATGATTGCCACCGTCATTGCCGATCGCGTCGGCTTCGACATCATCTACGGCACGGGCTACTGGCTGACCGCTTCCGCCTACGGCCTGCCGGATGCCGGCATCGCCACCTACAGCCAGATGGTCGATCGCATGGCGACGGTGGCGCGCACCAGCAAGGCCGCGCTGATCGCCGACGCTGACACCGGCTATGGCGGTCTGCTCAACGTGCATCATACGGTGAAGGGCTACGAGGCCGCGGGCATCACGGCCGTGCAGCTGGAGGACCAGGAGTTCCCCAAGAAATGCGGCCACACGCCGTACAAGCGGCTGATTCCGCTGGAGGACATGGTCGAGAAGATCAAGGTTGCGTGCGATGCACGCAACGACAAGGAGAACCTGCTGATCGTCGCCCGCACCGACGCCCGTCAGAGCGAAGGGCTTGATGGCGCCCTGCGCCGCCTGGAGGCCTATGCCAAGGCCGGCGCCGACATCCTGTTCCCCGAGGCACTGACCAGCGAGGAGGAAATGCGCACGGCATGCGCCACCTTCGACCAGCCGGTGATGGCCAACATGTCCAACGGCGGCCTGTCGCCGGTGCCCAACGCCTCGGTGCTGGCGGAGATCGGCTATGCCTTCGCCATCTACCCGTCGCTCACCAGCCTGGTGGCGGCCAGCGCCATGGAAAAGGCGCTGATCGACCTCAAGGAGCGCGGTATCGGCCAACCGGACGGCCTGTTCAGCTTCAACGAGTTCTGCACGCTGATCGGCTTCGAGGACGTGTGGGCGTTCGAGAAGAAGTGGGCGAAGTAATCGCCTGGATCGCGGCGGCGGTTGATGGCACTCGCCAAGATGGTATTGCCGGCGGTTGGCAGGGGCATGACGCTTGCCGTCGTGCCCCTGAGTCGCCACTCTCCGGTTGGCGGACACCACTATGCCGCGACATCGCGTGTGCACTCGTCGCGTCATTGCTCGGCAGTGCGGAAATGCTCGCTGGCCGTCATGATCCGCGACGCCGTGTCGGCAAATTGATCGAAATCAATGCGTTGTCCTGACAGCGGGAGGAGCCTTCGTTGATCGGAGTTTAACCGATCTGGCTGTCGCATTATCCGCCACGCGGATACTTATTGCCATTTTTCGGTCATATCCCCATTCATGTTGTCACATTGCCCGAGCCAACGACAACAAGGATGCAGGGATATGGAGAAGGGCGTACCCATTCGATCGATTACGCGTGCTATCGCGGCATTGAAGGCGATCAACCGGGAAGGCTCCCTGTCCATGATGGAGATTTCCAGGGCCGCTGAGGTACCTTACCCCACGGCCTGCCGGATTGTTCAGACCCTGCTCTATGAAGGCCTGATCGAGCAGGAGCCCGCCCGCAAGCGTTACCGGCCGACGGCGCTGGTGCAGACGCTGGCCCATGGCTTCCAGCAGGAGGACATGCTCGTCCAGATGGCCCGGCCGCATATCGTCTCGCTGACCAGGAAGCTGGGCTGGCCGCTGTCGATCGCCATCCGTGTCGGTCGCAACATGATGCTGCGCGACAGCACGCACGCCAACTCCTCGCTCACTTTCGAGCACTATTACCCGGGTTTCACCCTGCCTATTCTCGACAGCGCGTCAGGCAAGGTGTCGATGGCCTATGCGCCGGACGACGAACGCGAAATGATCCTGCAATGGATGCGGGTGTCGCAGGATTTCGATCTCGATTATCTCGCCACCGCCATCGCCGGACTCGATGTCGAGCAGATCCGCGAGCGCGGCTACGCGGTGCAGGGACGCAATCACTTCAACCGGACGCCGGGCAAGACATCGTCGATCGCCGTGCCGATTTTCGAGAACGGTGTCTATCGCGCGGCGATGACCATGGTGTTCTTCGTTTCGGCGATGAAGCTCGACACGGCGCTGGAGAAATACCTTGATGATCTGAAGGCGACCGCCGCCGCCATCAGCCATGATCTCAGCAACGTGACATTGCCGCGCAATGGTCATGCCGACATCGTCGGCAGCCGCGCCGACAGTGGCCGTCTCATCGATCGGGCGACGGCTATAGCCGCGCAGTGACGGCCTTGGTTTCCAGGTAGGCATCAAGGCCTTCCTGACCGAACTCGCGGCCCCAGCCCGACTGGCCATAGCCGCCGAAGGGGATGTTGGTACCCACCGCGCCGTGGCAGTTAATGGATACGTGGCCGGAGCGAATGCGCGCCGCGAGCCGGTGCGCGGTGCTCAGGCTGGTGGTCCACACGCTGCCAGACAGGCCGAAGGGCGACGCGTTGGCCATGGCGGCGATTTCATCGAGGTCGGTGGTCGAGAAGCGCAGCACCGACATCACCGGACCGAAAATTTCCTCGCGCGCCACCGCCATGTCGGCGGCGACATCGGTGAAAATGGTGGGCTGGATGAAGTTTCCGGGCCGGTCGAGGCGCTTGCCGCCGGTGACCAGGGTCGCGCCGGCGGCCCGTGCGCCGTCGATATAGCCCATCACCTTGCGGGTGTGGGCGTCGGAAATCATCGGCCCCTGCTGCGTGGCCGGGTTGAGGCCATGGCCCAGCACCATCGCCTGCGAGAAGGTGGCCAGGCCGTCCATCAGGCGATCGTGGATGGCCTCATGCACGAACACCCGCGTGCCGGCCATGCAGTTCTGGCCTTGCAGGAAGAAGGTGGCGAGCGCCACCCCTGGCACCGCCAGGTTCAGGTCGGCATCCGGCATCACCACGACGGGCGACTTGCCGCCCAGCTCCAGCGACACCTTCTTCAGGTTGCCGGTGGCGGCGTGGACGATCTTGCGTCCCGTGGCGGTGGAGCCGGTGAAGGAAATCTTGTCGACGTCCGGGTGGCCGGCCAGCGCGGCACCCGCCTCGGCGCCGGTGCCGTTGACGATGTTGACCACGCCCTCGGGGAGGCCGGCATCGAGAATGAGCTCGCCCAGCGCCAGCAGCGACAGCGGCGTTTCCTCGGAGGGCTTCACCACCACGGTGCAGCCGGCAGCGAGCGCGGGGGCCAGTTTCAGAATGGCGGTGGACAGCGGCACGTTCCACGGCACGATCTGGCCGACGACGCCCACCGGTTCGCGCAGCGTATAGGTCAGCGCCTCGGTTTCCGCCGTGATATGGCGTGGCGGCGCGGTCGTGGTGCCTTCGATGCGCAGGATGGCGCCGGTATAATAGTCGACCATCTCGACACAGTTGGCCACCGTCAGTTCGGCAATGAAGCGCGGCATGCCGTTGTCGACGATGTCGAGCTCCGCCAGCAACCGGGCGTTCTGCTCCATCAGTCGGGCAAGGCGCGAGAGCAGGGCGATGCGCTCGGCCGCCGGCATCCGCGTCCACGGACCGTTGAACGCCCGCCGCGCCGCCTTGACGGCGAGGTCGATTTCATGGGCGCCGCCGATGGCGAACGAGGCGAGGGCCAGGCCGGTGGCCGGATCGCGCGTTTCCATCGACTGGCCGGAGTCGACCCACGCGCCACCAATCAGCAGCTTGTGCGATCTGGCCAGAAACGCCGAGGTTTCCGGCGAGATGGCGTTGCCGTCGAAGGCGGCGACGTTGGCGGTCATACGGCGACGGTCCGCGGGTCGTAATCGAACAGGCCGAGCGACTCCTCGTTGCGCAGGCCTTCCAGGCCGAACAGGTCGGTATCCTGGCCCTGCATGCGGTCGGCGTTGGCGTTCGACTCGGTCTGGATGAAGGTTGCCCGCTCATGCCGGGCGGCGACGTAGCGGTCGAGCGCCTCGGCGATGGAGCCGGCGGCGGCCAGCGCGCGTGCCAGCACCACCGCGTCCTCGATGCCGCAGGCAGCGCCCTGGCCGAGGAACGGCGTCATCGCGTGCGCGGCATCGCCCAGCAGCGTGACGTTGCCGTCGATGATCCAGTTGTCCAGCGGCCTGCGGGCATTAATCGCCCACTTGAACATCGGCTGCTTGCAGGCCGCCTCGATCTGCCGCTGGGCGTCGTCGCACCAGCCGGCGTAGATCGAGCGCAGCTCGCCGGGGTCGACCGGGGTTGTCCAGCCTTCCTGGTTCCAGCCTTCCTGACGGGCGAAGAACACCAGGTTCATGATGGTGGAATGGCGCACGTTGTAGCGGTTGATCATGGCGCCAGGGCCGATGATGATGCCCGGGTGGTCGGACAGATCCTGCAGATCGGGCGTCACCGGCACCAGGGTGCGCCAGGCGACATGGCCGGTGAAGTGCGGCCTGGCGGGCTCGAACCGCTGACGGATGACCGACTTCACGCCATCGGCGCCCACCAGCAGATCGCCGGACACTGTACTGCCGTCGGCGAGGGTCACCGTCGTGCCCTCGCTGGAAACAGCCGCCGCGTTTGTCCGCATGTCGACGCCGGCATCCCGCGCGGCCTTGGTCAGCACCGCATGCAGGTCGGCCCGATGGATGGTGATATAGGGTGCGCCATAGGTGGCGCGCTGGGTGGAACGGTCGAAGCCCACCAGGGTGCGGCCATCCTGCCAGTGCTGGATGCGCTGCAGCGTCGGCTCGACGCCGACGGCGGCCGCCTCCTCGCAGACCCCGATGAAATCGAGGCCGCGCATGGCGTTGGGGGTCAGCGTCACGCCGGCGCCGATCTCGCCGAACTCGGGGGCGGATTCCAGCAGGGTGACGGCGAAGCCCTGACGGGCAATGGCCGCCGCCGCCGTCATGCCGGCGATGCCGCCACCGACGATCAGGATCTCTTCGCCACGGCTCATTTCAGCTGTCCCGGAATATGGCTTTCGTGATTCTTCAGGTACCAGTCGGCGATTTCCTCGCGGGTCGCCCACCACACGCCCGGCAGTGATTTGGCGTGCTCGATGAATTCCCGCAATGCGCGGATGCGATGGGCGCGTCCCGAGACGTGGGGGTGCAGGCCGACGTTCATGATGCGCGCCGTGGTGGCGCCTTCGGCGTACAGCACGTCGAGTTCCTCGATCAGCGCGTCGCGGAACTGGTCGGTGGTGTAGTTCTTGCGCGTGATGAAGGTGAAGTCGTTGATCTCGTTGGAATACGGTACCGACACGATGGGGCCGTGCGGTGTCCGGATCAGGTAGGGCTGATCGTCGTTCATGATGTCGCAGTAGAAGGTGCAGCCATATTCCGCCAGGATGTCGGCGGTCTGAAGCGTGCCGCGCAGCGACGACGACAGCCAGCCCTTCGACTTGCGGCCGACGAACTTCTCGTACTGGTCCAGCGTGCGCAGCACCACGTCCCGCTCGCGGGCAGGGTCGTTGGCGAAGTTGGTCAGCAGCTCGCCCTGCTCCCAGTTGTGGGTGATCAGCTCCCAGCCGCGCTCCAGACAGGCGTCCGTCATCGCCTTGCGGCGTTCGAAGGTCACGGCGTTGGTGGTGCAGCTGGCCTTGACACCCAGGCTGTCGAACAGTTCGTAGAGGCGCCAGATGCCGACCCGCTGCCCGTATTCACGCCAGGTGAAATTGGGGAAGTCCGGCGTGTTGCCCGGCAGGATATCCGGCAGGATCGACGGCCCGCCCGCATAATAAGGCTTGTCGGTGTCCTTGGTGAGATCCCAGGTCTCCAGATTGAAGGTCAGGATCAGGGCAACCCGGGCATCCCCAGGCCAGCGCAACGGCTGACGCTGGGGCAGCGGGACGTAATCATACTCCATCTACGCTATCCTTAATGCCGACGTGGGCTTCAGTACCGGCTCAGGAGCGAGCCGAAGCCCTCCATCTGGTCCATGATGCCCATGCTGCGCAGGGCATGCCAGTAGGTTGCAGTGTTGATCGCGATCACCGGCTTTTCAAGCCAGAACTCGGCCATGGTGGCAACCTGGGCGAAGGCGAGGTTGGTGCCGCACTGGATGACGGCATCGACGCCTTCCGACACCTCGATGGCGGCCCGCTTGAGCGTTTGTGGCGTCTCGTGGCCGATCAGCAGCGGCGAGCCGCACTTCAGGCCCTTGATGTGCACCACTTCGTAGCCCAGATCCTCGAAGAACAGCTTGACCTGCTTGTCGCCGATCGGGGCATAGGGCGTCACGACACCGATCTTCTTGATGCCGCCATAGGCCTTGATGGCCGCGTCGACCGCCGTTGAACCCATCACAACCGGGATGCCGCCGGTGCGTTCGACCATGCGGGCGTGCAGGCGTTCGGCGCCGTCGGCACCGTCCCAGAAGGTCTCTGCCGACATGCCCATGATGACGCAGCCCGGCTGCATGGTCATGGCACTGTCAATGGTTTCCAGTGTGCCGCGGCGGATGTTCTCGATCATCACCATGAAGCTGTCGTCATCGGTGACCTTGGTGTCGGGAATGGTGATCCGGCAGAAATGGTTGGTCACCCAGCGCGGGCGCATGTCGTCGTATTCGGGCTGGACACTCGTGTTGGTGGAAGGGGCGATCACCGCGAATTTCATCCGCGAACCCAGTGAATCAGTCATGTCCAGTCTCCCTCGTCGCTCCAGCAGATGGGCCATGCTCGTATCAGATGCCGGGCATGGCACAGACAGCTGACGGCCTTTCTCCGCACTGCGGTCATGGCGGCCTGATGCCGGCGGCGAAATGTCCGACTGCTGGTCAGTTTGACAATCCGTGACGGCAGGCGCGCCGCGCCGCGCATCCTTGGCGGGCATCGTTAATCGATGGCCAAAAAAAGTGCATCGCACCGACGATGCCGGAGGGATACAGGTGCAGGAGATACATCGAATGAACAATCAGTCAGTCACGATCGATATTCTTGTCCGCGCGCGCCGCTATCTGGCGGGTGCATCGGTGCTTGCCATCATGGCGGGCGCCACCGTGCCGGCGATGGCGGGCGCAGAGCAAGCCGCCGAACTCGGCGACATCATTGTCTCGGCGCAGCGTGTCGACCAGAAACTGCAGGATGTGCCGGCGGCGGTGTCCGCGGTTACCGCCGATACTCTTCAGAAAATGCAGATATCGACAGCCATTGACCTCAACCGGATCGTGCCGAACGTCAAGTTCAGTTCCGTTACCGGCGGCAGTGCCGGCCTAAGCCCCTACGTGCGCGGCGGCGGCATCACGGATGGCGGCATGGCGCTGTCGGAGTCGGAAGTCGGTATCTATCTCGACAATGTCTATCGCGCTCGCCTGTCGGCCGCGCTGGTGGATTTCCTGGAGCTGGAACGCATCGAGGTGGTGCGTGGCCCCCAGGGTGTGCTGTACGGGCGCAATTCCTCGGCCGGCGCGGTCAACATGATCACCAAGGCACCGAGCGCGGAATTTTCCGGGACCATCGAGGCAGGCTTTGGCACCTGGAACGAACGCCGTCTCAAGGGCTATGTTACCGGTGCGCTGAGCGAGGATGGCAAGTGGAGCGGGTCGCTCAATGGCATGGTGCGCGGCCGCGACGGCGGCCGGCAGTATAATGTCACGCTGGACGAGAAGGTCGGCGACGAGAGTTTCGAGGGCATTCAGGGTGATGTGGCCTATGCCGGTGACACGGTTACCGGCCGGCTCACCGTATTCTACATGCATACCGATGGTGATGGTCAGTGGGCGGTGCCGACGACGATTGTCGCCGGCGAGATCGTGCCGTCCACGGGCTCCTATCGCAAGGTCGCCTCGCCAGTCGAATCCTACACCAGGGTTTCGCAGTATGGCGCGACACTGCGGCTTTCCGCCGACTATGACACCGGCACCTTCACCTCCATCACCGGCTACTCCGAGCTCAGCGATGACTGGCGGCAGGATTTCTCCGGCGGCGTCGCCGGCAGCCTGATCGGCCTGCCGAGCGATGATCCCGTGGCTTTGTTCGATCGCGTCAGCGAGACCGACCAGTGGCAGTTCAGCCAGGAATTCCAGGCGGCGGGCGGTCTGGGTGAGCGGCTCGACTATGTGGCCGGTGTCTACTTCTTCACCGAGAAGGCGACGCAGGACGTTTTGTCGACGATCTTCTTCTCGCCGTCATCGACCCTGTTCGTCGCCACCACGGACAGTGTCGCCGGCTTTGGCCAGTTGACCTATCGCGTGACGGACTCGCTGTCGCTAATCGCCGGCGGTCGCTACACGCTGGACCAGAAGAAGCTGAAGGGCAGCATCGGCGGTGCGGCGTTCGATCTGCATGAGCGGTATGACCGGTTCACGCCGAAACTGGGCGTTGACTACAAGGTGACGCCGGACGTCCTGCTCTATGCGAGCTATGCGCAAGGATTCAAGTCAGGAGGCTACAACGGCCTTGCGGGCAATCTGGTCCAGATCAGCACCCCATTCCTGCCGCAGTACACCACGGCCTATGAGGCTGGCGTGAAGTCCGACCTGCTGGGCGGCACACTGCGTCTGAATCTGGCGGGCTTCTACAACAAGATCCGCAACCGTCAGCAGAGTCTGACGGTCGCGTCCGGCCCCGATATTGGCACGTTCGTGGTCGAGAACTACAATGCGACGCTGAAAGGTGTCGAGCTGGAAGCCACCTGGCGGGCATTCGATGGCTTCACCCTGTGGGGCAACGTTTCACTCAATGATGGCAAATATACCTCGTGCAGCACGACGGTCAGCGCGGCCTGTTCCATCATCGACAACGACCCGCCGGCGTTCCCGGACTGGTCCTACGCCGTAGGCTTCGACTACGAGGTCGATGTCGGTCCGGGCAGCCTGCGACTGGGTGCAGACTTCAACGCCCGTGCGGCCTACTTCTCGACCGCCGACAATGTGGCCATCGGCTTCGTCAAGCAGCAGGAATTCCTCGGTGGCTATGTCGGCTACGACTATGACCGCTGGACGGTGCAGCTGAGCGGCAAGAATCTTCTGCAGGAAAAGGGCTGGACCACCGGCTTCGGCTTCTCCGTCGTGCAGCCTCAGTTCGCGGTCGATCCGCGTACGGTGCTGGCGACCGTGCGTTACAAGTTCTGATACCGGCGGGCTTGTCGTCACCTCGGACCGCAACGGCCTGAGGTGACGGCAAAGGCTGACCCAGCGGCCACAGGCAAGGCCTGCCAGGGTGGGGAGCCTCATTGCCGGCAGGCGCGGCCGACAGGCAGGGGCGTGTGTGGTCTGACCGCACGCGCCTTCGTCATTTCCGGCATCGCCGGGCGGGTAGGCGGGGGCCTCCATGGCGTCATGCCGCTCCCCGACAGGCGGGGAATTTCCCGCCGGCGCGTTGGTTCGGATCGGCGCGTCCCTGATTTTCGGCCCTTCAACATTGGGAGATTGTCATGGCTGCTTACATTGTCGCCACCGTCCGGGTGACCAATCCTGAGAAATTCGGGCTCTATCTGAAGGCGATCGCCGGCCTCAACGAACGGTTCGGTGGACAGTATCTGGTGCGGGGCAAGGTCGCTCAGGTGCTGGAAGGCGCTGTCGACCCCGAGGAACGCGTGGTGGTGAGTCGTTTCGAGACCGCCGAGGCGGCGCTCGCCTACGCGAAGTCACCGGGATATCTCGCTGGCGCCAAGTTGCGCGAGGGCGCGGGTGAGGTGGAGACGCGGTTGATCGTCGATCCCGTCTGACACCCAGGCTCTGCGTTCAGGCGCGGTAACGCGAAAAACCCCGCGATCTTGTCGAGGCCGCGGGGTTCTGGTCGCCGGATGGACGGGCGCTCAGTGGTGGCGGCCCCAGCGCGCCAGCAACAGGGCGCCGACCACGTTCAGCACGGCTGGCGTGATACCGAAGGCAATCATGACGCCCAGCAGCGCCGAGTCGGATTGCGGTTGTCCAAGGACGGCCTTGGCGGAGTCGAAGCCAAAGGCGGACAGGATCACGCCCACCAGCAGCGTGCCGCCCAAAGCGAAGGAAATCTTGTCGGTGGCGATCCAGGCCGCCGAGTAAAGGCCGGCGTTGCGGTTATCCTCCGCCGCGATGTCCGACATCATGGAGAAGCCCAGCATGGTCCAGCCGGACTGCCCGATGGCCGCAACAAACGAGAGGGTATAGGCCACCACCACGCCCCAGTCCGCGGCGAAGGCCCAGATGGCATAGCAAATGGCATACAGGAAGGTGGCGATCAGGTAGCCGGGCAACTTGCCAAAGCGGGTCGATACCGCCAGCCAGAGTGGCTGGGCAATGACGATGGCGGCGCACGCCGCCACCACAAGTCCGCCGATCAACTGGAAGGCGTCGGCTCGTGCCATGTTGTAGGTCAGGAAGTAGAGCATGGTGGCGAACCCCATGCCGGCGCCGGTAAGCTGGAGCAGGGTCGCGGTCAGCAGGGTGCCGAAGCGCGAGCGGAACAGAACGCGCATGGCCTCGCGCGGGGTCAGCCGGGTCGTGGAGATCGACGCAGCCAGAGACGGTCCGGGACGCGGCGTCGATTTTCCCGTGGCGAAGAAGGTCACCAGCAGTGCTGTCGGGCACACTGCTGCCAGCACCAGCGACATCTTTTCGTAAGCGTCCTGTCCGCCACCCCAGTGCTGGATCAGATTGGGAGCCAGCATGCCGGAGGTCAGGATGCCGACCGCCGTGAAGACCAGGCGCCACGCCATGACGACACTGCGATCGCGCGGCGTGGTGGTCAGATCGCCGGCCATGGCGAGGTAGGGGACGGAAAAGCCGCCGAACACGGCCATGTAGAGCGTGAACACGCCGGCGATATAGCCGACTTGCAGGGTTGTTGAGCCATCGGGGACATGAAACAGCAGGATCATGGCCAACGGCGCGCCGAACACGCCGACAAGCAGCCACCAGCGGCGCGCTACCTTGTGGCGCAGGCGATCGGACATGATGCCGACGCCGACGTCGCATACCGCGCCGAGCACCAGTTTGGGGACAAAGATCGCCGCGCCGGCGATTGCCGGCGAGATGCCGAGCACGGTGGTCATGAAAAACAGCAGGAGCAGGGAGGGTAGATCGCGGAATACCTGTCCGGCGATCTGTCCGACACCATAGCCGATCTGGGCTGCAAGCCCGGTCCGCTTGACCGCTTGTGAGCCGATATCAAGTGTTGCCGCCACATCAGCCATATGGATTATTCCTGCGGGAATTCGGGAAATGATGGAGCCGATCGTGCGCCAGGGGCAGCATCGGCGCCGACGACGAGGGTGATGGGCCCGGGGTTCTCGCGTCGCGCCGGATTGATATTTGTCATTTCGCTGCGTCTCCCAGGCAGGTATCCAGCGCAAAACTTGGAACGTCAGGCCGTGGCGACGCCATGTGAAACAGTTCCTTGATCGCTGAGCGGATATGGCGTGTGGGCTGTTCTTGCCAGGCCGTATCGAAAAGCTCACTTTCTCCCTGAAACTAGATGGAGATGCCGTCGATGCTCAATACCTTCCAGCAGGCCCAGCATCCGATGCTGACCAAGCCGACGCACGATGAAGCGGCGCGGCAGGAGTTCACCAAGAGCTTCAAGGGGTTCATTCAGGGCAAGCTGTTGCCGGGATTGACGCCCATATACAAGGGGCGGGTCGCCAAGGCGTTCGAAAAGGAGCACGGACGGCCGCCGGTTGACCGGCGCGATATTCGCGCAGCCATGGTCAAGGAACTCTACTTCCAGCATTATGCGGCCGCCAACCGGATCGCTCAGGAGTTGTTGTGGGAGTCGGTCAACGTGTCCGTTGATCGTGAACTGCTGGACCTGATCGAACAGGCGCGCAAGCTCTCCGCCTCGACCAAGGCCAAGCTCGACATTCCGCAGGGCTTCGTGCCACCGCGTTATGTGACGGCGGTCGACATCCACTGCATGCCTGGCGGCTACGCGTCGGAAGTGGCGCCGGACGATGTCTCGGTCGGCGCGCTCTATGATCGGGGTGTCTACCTCTACGCCATGGGTTATATGGGGCCGCTCAACGACGACATGGGTCGTTCGGTGTGCAACTACCTCAAGCGCCACATGCCGGATTTCAAGCCGCGTCGCATTCTCGACATGGGGTGCACTGTCGGCCATGCGACCTTGCCCTACAAGGAATTCTTCCCCGACGCCGAAGTATGGGGCATCGATGTCGGTGGACCGGTGGTGCGTTATGCTCATGCGCGTGCGGCGGGTCTGGGGCTGGAGGTCAACTTCGCCCAGATGAACGCCGAGGAGACCCGTTTCCCGGACGAGCATTTCGACCTGGTGGTGAGCCACATCCTGCTGCACGAAACCAGCGGCAAGGCGATGCCGAGGATATTCAAGGAGTGCAACCGCCTGCTGGCACCGGGCGGCCTGATGATCCACGCCGATCTGCCGCCGTTCGACCTGATGGACCCGTTCACCCAGTTCATCCTCGACAACGAGACCTGGTACAACAATGAGCCGTTCTGGGGCGCCATGCGTGACATGGACCAGTTCGAGCTGGCCGAGCGCGCCGGGTTCGACCGCGCGGATGCCCGCTTCGATACCGCTCCCATGGCCGTGATGGAGTTCATGGGCGCTGAGTCCGGTGGCTATAGCCAAGAGGCCGCGACGGCGGTTGCGGATCGTGAATTCACGGCCGGTGAATATGCGCCCGGTGGCGGCTGGGAAGTGTTCATCGCCCGCAAACCCCAGCAACAGGTGAAGGCCGCATGACCGTGATCCACAGCAACGAACGTCCGCATGTCATCAAGGACGCCAAGGGCAAGCGCCCGACCTTTTATCAGGCCCCCGGCCTGGATCAGGCGATGTCCATGATCATGGTGCTCGCCAACGAGATCGCGGTCGTCCATGATCGCCTCGACTCCGCCGAGCGTGTCGCCAAGGCCAATGGACTGGATCTGGCCGCCGGCATCGAGGCGCTGAAGCTGGATCAGGAGGCGCTGGAGGCCCGGGAGGCCTGGCGGCAGGATTTTCTCGACCGCTTGTTCTATCTGATGCGCAAGGAAGCGCGCGAGGTCGCCGAAGCGGAATCGGAAGACCAGTTCCGCTCGATGATCGAGGAAATCGCCGAGCGCTGATCCGGCATGTCGATGACAAATCGAGGCGGGGGTTTCGAGTAGGCCTCCGCCTTCGTTTTTTCCGTGGCGACCCGGTCAACGGCGTGGGCCGCGGTGAACCGGCGGCAGGATCGGGCGGCGCTATTTCACGCGCAACTGAACCGGCCCGGTCGCGGCAAGCTGGCGGTCGAGTTCCTGGCGCGCCGCCTCGTCGCCGCTGCCAAAGGCCTTCAGGAAGAGGGCGGCCATGGCAGTCGCCCGCGCCAGCTGGTCATTCTGCCGGGGGCCGGCCAGGTCAAGACGACAGATTGCACCACCGAAATAGTGGTCGACGCCCTCCAGCACCAGCGCGTAGCGGTTGCCGCCGCCGGCGGCATTGTCATACGCCGCCAGATGGCCGCGCCAGGCGTCGGGGTTGTTCTCCATGCCCGGCAGGATGTCGCGGGTGCCGGTCTGGATCAGGGCAGGGGTCACAAGCGTGCCGTAGCCCCGGGCCTCGATCAGCGCCGGCACCGGCGCCGGCGGCGAGAAGGCGACGACGGCTTTCACCCTCGGGTCGTGCATCGGACCGGCGTAGCCTTCCGGCCGCACCGCTGCGGCGCCGCCGAGCGTGAGGGCGACGAGGGCGCCGTAGCTGTGCCCCATGGCGACATAGGGCTGCTCGCCCAGATGCGCGGCAAGCGCCCGCATGTCCTCCAGACGGGCCTTCCAGCTGGCGAGGCCGGGATAGCGTGATGTCAGCGGGTGCTCCGCCGAGTCGACATGCAGTGGCGCGTAAACGTCATAACCCGCGGCGGCGGCCGGCTGTATCAGGGCATCGTAATAGCGTGGCGCCGACAGGGCGCCATGTGAGAAGAAAATCACCCCCCGATGTGGTGCATGTGCTGGCCATGCGTTCACCGGTATCTGGCGTCCGTCGGCGGCCGTCAGCGTCAGCGTCAGTGTCGTCGGCGCGGCGGAATGCGCTCCGGCGGCGGGCAGGCAGACCGTGGCCGCCATGCCGGCGAGCAGGGAACGTCGGGTGATGTGTATCGTCATGACCGCAGGCTAGCGCGCGACCGCCATGTTCGTCCAGCAATCCGCCCCCTGACGGCGGCGGGCTATCCGACTGACGGAGCGACATGCGGTCGGCGTGGGTCGTTAATCTCTGTCACCCCCTTGTTTTACCCGTCAGACGGACAGTCCCAATGCTCTCACAGCGCATCGTGACAATCCGGCGCTACCCCTAGGGCATCGATTTAACGTCAGAATTGAAGCCAATTGCCGGCGACTGAAAGGGGATAGTCAACCATGAGGCGGACACAAGTGCTGGTAGCCGGTGGTGGTCCTGTGGGGGCGACGGCAGCCTATCGCTTGGCCCAGGCGGGAATCGACGTCCTGCTGGTTGAGGTGCTGCCCTTCTGCCCCGAGGACATGCGGGCGTCGACGATGCATCCACCCACCCTCGACATGATGGCCGAACTCGGCCTGCTGGAAGAGCTGGAGAGCCAGGGCCTGCGGGCACCTTCCTACCACTATCGCAACCGCCGCAGCGGCGACATCATCGAGTTCGACCTGACCGAGCTGTCGGACATCTCGAAGCATCCGTACCGCCTGCAGTGCGAGCAGTTCAAGCTGTCGCGTCTGCTCACCACCAAGCTTGAGGCCCTGAAGCCGGGGTCGGTGAATTTCCAGCATCGTGTCCTTGCCTATGATCAGGATGCCGATGGCGTGACGGTGTATGTCGAGACGCCGATGGCGATCGAGACCATCCGGGCGGATTTCCTCATCGCCGCGGATGGTTCCAACAGCACGATCAGAAAGTGGACGCGGACCGAGTTCGAGGGCTTCACCTATCCGGAGCGCTTCCTGACGCTGTCGACCCGCTATCCGGTGGAGCAGCACTTCGATCGCCTGGCGTCTGTGAACTACGTGGCTGACGCCACCGAGTGGTATGTGCTGCTCAAGGTACCCGAGTTCTGGCGCATTCTGGTGCCGACCGACATCAATACCACCGATGACGAGCTGCTGTCCGAATCCTACAAGGATGCGGTGTTCAAGCGGCTTCTGGGAGATGACAGGCCGATCGAGACCAGCCATCGCACGCTCTATCGCGTGCACCAGCGGGTGGTGAAGGAATTCTGCCATGGCCGGGTGCTGCTGGCCGGCGATGCCGCCCACCTCAACAACCCGCTGGGTGGCTTCGGCATGAACTCGGGCATCCACGATGTGTGGAACCTGACAACCAAGCTGAAGGATATCTATCTCAACGGTGCCAACTGGCAGGCCGAGACGGAGCGCTATGGCCGTCAGCGGCGGACGATCGCGCAGAGCTTCGTCCAGGCCCAGACCATCGAGAACAAGCAGACGCTGGAGGCGGCCAGGTCGGCCGAGCGCAGTCCGCAGGAGCTCAAGATGCAGGAGATCGCGGAAACGCCTGCACTGCGTCGCCAGTATCTGATGCGTCAGTCGATGTACGAGAGCCTGCAGCAGGAGGCGGGCATCAACTGATGATGCTGGGGCCGGACACGGCGGCATGTCGATGCCCGCGTCCGCGCCTGAACCGGACTGCACGACTCCCCCGGCGGCCACGAGGCATCTCCTAGCCGAGCTTCGTGGCCGCCAACTTATATGCCGCCCCTTCCGGCCGTGGAGGCTTTGATCCCGTTCCCGTAACGTTACGCCGGTACCCTCGAACGCGCGAGGATGGATGGACGCGGGTGGGCGATGGCGGCAGGCGCGGCTCGCCGCCAGCGATGTCAGATGAAGAAGTCGCGCAGGGCCCGGGCGACCGGGCCAATCCCGATTTCGAAGATGTCCCGGTCCAGTTCTGGCAGCTCGACGATGTCCATGTTCGGCACCAGGGCCGCCGCCTGCTTTGACACCGCCAGCAGATCCTCGTGCGTCTGCACCAGCCGGGCCGGCTGGCGGATGAGCGCCAGGCGCTCATAATCGTAGGACCATACCCCCTGATAGGCCCAGGAATAGCGGTGCAGGGTGCGGATACGGTCGGCATAGCACAGCACGGCGCGTTCCAGCGGCACCCGCGGGTCGCGCTGGCCGACTGCATAGTCCCACAGGTAGCGCAGCAGCTGCATGGTGCTGGTGCCGTCCTCGCTTGGCGGCACCACGTCGAGCGCGGCCTTCAGCCGCTCCTCGCGCTCCGCCGCCGGGAACATCGGAATGCCGGTCATGGCGACGCGGCCGATGCGGTCCGGCAGGGCGATGGCGAGTTCCGCCGCCAACAGGGTGCCGGTGTGGAAGCCGTAGACGTCCAGAGGTCCGGCGAGGCCGAGCGCGTCGATGGCGTCGGCAAAGGCCGCCGCGTAATCGGTCATCGACAGCGGGACGGGCGGGGAGTCAGACATGCCGTAGCCTGGCGTGTCGAAGGCGACGACGCGCCGGTCGCGCGCCATCTCCCGCATCAGCCCTTCATACTCCCACGAGGACGACGGGTTCTGATGCAGCAGGATCAGCGTCGGCGCGGTGGCCGCCTGCCCGGGCGTGGCTTCCCGAAAGTGCATCTGGCCGTATCGGCAACGGGTGTAGCCACGCGTGATCATGTGCCGTCGTCCTTGTTATGCAGGCGCTGTCAGTCGAACGCGATCAGCACCTTGCCGACATGTTCGCCGGATTTCAGGTAGGCATAGGCCTGCGGCACGTCGTTGAAGTGGAAGCGCTTGTCAATCACCGGCTTGATGCCGTTGGCCTCGACCGCGCGCAGCAGGCGGGCCAGCATGGCCTTGCTGCCCTCGGCAATGCCGCGGATGGTCAGGTTCTTGCCGATGATCGAGGTGTAGTTGGGCAGGCCGGAACTGACATTGCCGGCCAGTCCGCCGATGATCACCACCCGGGCATTGGCGGCGGCGGCGGCAATCGACAGCGACAGCGTGGCTTGGCCGCCGTTTTCCACGATGATGTCGGCGCCGGCGCCGCCGGTCTGGCGCATTAGCTCGGCCGCCCAGTCCTCATGCGTCCGGTAATTGATCAGGATGTCGGCACCCAGCGAGCGGGCGAACGCCAGCTTGTCGTCGCTCGACGAGGTGATGGCGACACGCGCGCCGTTCATCTTGGCGATCTGCAGCGCGAAGATCGACACGCCGCCGGTGCCCAGCGTCAGCACCAGGTCGCCGGCCTTCACCTGGCCGACCTCGACCACGGCATTCCAGGCGGTGAGCGCGGCCGAGGCGAGCGGCGCTGCCTGCTCGTCCGTCACGCTGTCCGGCACGCGGATCAGCGGCGCGGCCGGCACCCGCAGGCGCTCGGCAAGCCAGCCATCATGGGTGATGCCGATGTCGTAGGCGAAGGCGGTGGGGGAAAAGGCGCCATCCAGCCAGGTGACGAAGTGCGCGAAGATCACGCGGTCGCCCACGGCGACGTTGGTGACGCCGTCACCCAGTGCCACCACCTCGGCGATGCCTTCGGACACCGGGATGCGGTCTTCCGGTTTGCGGGCGCCGTAGGTGCCGGCCAGCACCAGCAGGTCGCGATGGTTGAGGCAGGCTAGGCGCGGTTTGAGGATGACCTCGCCGTGACCGGGCACCGGCTCCGGGCGGGTGACGGCGGTCAGTGAGTCGAGGCCGGTCTGCGATCCGATCTGATAGGCTTTCACTGCTGGCTCCTGAAGTGTTCGAGAATGTCGATGCCGCGGGCAAACCAGGTCTGCGGCCGCGCCGCGAGGTCGGCCAGCAGGTGTTCGAAGGCGTCCATGCGGTAGGGCAGGCCGATGATATAGGGCGTGAGATGCAGCGGCAGCAGGCGTCCGCCCCCTTCGCGGTCCGCTTCCGCCGCCAGCCAGTCGTGCGCATCGAGGATCTGCTCGGCGTAGCTGTCCACCGACTGCTGCTGGACATTGAGAATCTGGCGGTCGGACAGTTCGTGATTGAGCGGGATGTTCACCAGGCCATTGTTGAAGGCGTAGGGCAGCTCGTCGTTCACCCAGTCGCAGCAATAGGCGACACCGGCCTCCTTGAGCAGGCGCGGCGTGTTCCAGCTCTGCGAGCGGGCGATGGACAGCCAGCCGCTGGGGCGGGTGCCGCTGACCCGCTCAAGACTGTCCAGCGACTGGGCGATGAGCGCGCGTTCCGCGTCCTCGGGCAGGCCCGTGGCAATGGTGCCGTTCATGTCGGTCGTGTGGGCGATGATTTCGTGGCCGGCGGCGACGATGTCGCGGATGATCGACGGGTAGCGCTCGGCGATGGCGCCGTTGGCCGCCACCGATGCCCGCACGCCCGCCTTGGCGAAGGCGTCGAGCAGCCGGTAGAAGCCGACCCGCGTGCCATATTCCCGCGCCGTATAGTGGCGGTAGTCGGGGTAGGCCGTCTGCATGTGACCGGGGGCGCGAAATGGCGTGTCGCCGGGGATGATGGGAAACCACTCCAGGCTCACCACGGCCCACACGGCGACCGACTTGCCATCCGGCCAGGCCAGCGGCTTGCGGTCCTTCAGTGGCGACCAGTCGTACAGCGTGTGGTCATAGCCCAGTTGGCGATGGGGGTATTCAAGGTAGGCGGGATCGAGCGTCATGCCGGCACTCCCTGCTGGCCCTGCTGGGCAAACCAGTGGGTCGCGATGTCGCCGGCCCGCGTGATCCAGGCGCGCCCGTCGGCCGCGATATGCCGCAGCACCTCCTCGAAGGCGCCGATGCGATGCGGCTGGCCGATCAGGTAGCTGTGCAGCGGAATGCACATCACGGTGCCGGTGCCCTCGTCCGCCAGCCGCTGGTACTGGCGGATCAGCGTCCGGGCATAGTCCCTGGGGCTCATGTTGTAGATGAAGAAGCCGTAGTGGTCGTTGACCTCCAGGCTGTAGGGCATGGAGATCAGCCGGCCGCTCTTCACCTTCACCGGCATCGGCTGGTCGTCGTGGTAGAGATCGCAGGTGTAGTCGAGGCCGTATTCGGCGATCAGGTCCAGCGTGCGCGGCGTATGGGTCAGCGCCGGCGCCAGCCAGCCGCGAATGGTCTGCCCTGTCGCGTCGCGGACCGTGCGGATGGAGTCCTCGATGATGGCGCGCTCCTGCGCCTCGTCCATGCCATAGGAATAGCGGGTGTTGTAGATGCCGTGGCTGAAAAATTCCCAGCCCCGGGCGTTGGCGTCGGCGACCACGTCCGGGTGGTGCTGGCACAGCGCGATCGACAGCGACACCGAGCCGGGGAAGCCATGTTTGCTCATCACATCGGCCATGCGCCAGTGACCGACGCGGTTGGCATGATCGCGGTGGCTGTAGCCCACCACGTCCGGGTGCGGTTTGGTCCAGCTCTTGCGGTGCGGGTTGGCCGGCGGGTCGATCTCGTAATATTCGAGGTTGGGCGACACCCACACCGCGACCGACTTGTCGCCGGGCCAGCGGATCACCGGGCGATCGCGATAGGCCGCGAAATCATAGAGTGCCGGATCGGGCGCGCCGTCGTGCATCAGCGGGACTCCAGCCAGTCGATCACCACCTGCACCGGTTCGACATCGGCGTATTTCAGCTGCAGGTCGGTCAGGTTGGCGAAGTGGAAGCTCTCGTGCTTGTCGGCGCAGGTCTCGATCGGCACGATGGTGCGGTAACCGCGGCTCAGCGCATCGACGGCGGTTGCCCGCACGCAGCCCGACGTGCTGCCGCCGGTCACCACCACGGTGTCGACCTTGTGCCAGACCAGCAGACTCTGCAACGGCGTCTCGAAGAAGGCCGAGGGCATCCGCTTGGTGTAGATCATATCCTCGGGGCGGATGTCGCAGCGGTCGTCGAAGGCGTGGCGGCGGCTGCCATATTTGATGTTCTGCAACGAGTCGGGCGTGTTGGTGCGGGTGCCCCAGACACCGGCGTCCGCGGCGTCCTCGGCATAGGCGACGTGGGTCCATATCACCGGCATGCCCTTGGCCCGCGCCAGCGCCGAGATGGTGTTGGTATGCTCGATCTGGCGCGGATCGGTTTCATAGGCGGTCTTGAACTCGTCGATCCGGGTGTAGGCGTTCTGGAAGTCGACGTTGACGATGGCGAGCTTGCTGCCGAAGCCGAACTTGGTCCGGCCGGGGTTGGCCATCACTTCCTCGAAAATCTGGCGCGCGGTCTTGCCGTCGCAGACCATGCGAGTCCCGACGATATCGCTCATGCCTGGGTCCTCCAGCCTTTGGGTAATCCTGCATCCGGCACGAAGCCGTACAGCGCCTCGCCCGGCAAAGCGGCGGCCAGAATTGACCGCACAGCGACCAGGGCGTCAATGTCGATGCCGGTGCGCAGGCCCATGGCCTCCAGCATGAACACCAGGTCCTCGGTGACGATGTTGCCCGAGGCGCCGGGCGCGAACGGGCAGCCGCCCAGCCCGCCCAGCGAGGCATCCAGCGTGGTCAGTCCGCACTCCAGCGCCATCAGCGCGTTGGCCAGCCCCAGGCCCCGGGTGTTGTGCAGGTGGATGCCGGTGAGGGCCGCGTCACCCGCGACCCCGCGCACCAGGCCGATCAACCGCTTGACCGCCGCCGGATCGGCATAGCCGGTGGTATCGGACAGGCCGACCTCGTCGCAGCCGGCCGCCATCAGGGCCTCCGCCAGGCGGGCCACCTGCGCGTCGGGAATAGCGCCTTCCAGCGTGCAGCCGAACACGGTGGACAGCGAGCCTTCGAAATGCGGGCGCTGCGCCTCGGGCAGGGCGCGGATCATGTCGGCGATCGCCCGGGCCTCGTCGAGCACCTGGGCGTGGGTGCGGCGCAGGTTGGCGAGGCTGTGCGTCTCGCTCACCGACAGCGGCAGGGTCAGCTTGTGGGCGCCAGCGGCGATGGCGGCCTCGGCGCCACGGGCGTTGGGCACCAGCACGGCCACGGTCAGCCCCGGGATGGCGCGGGCATGCGCGACGATCTCGGCGGTATCCGCCAGCTGGGGCAGGAGCTTGGCGGGCACGAAGCTGCCCACCTCGATCTCGCGCACCCCGGCGGCGGCCTCGGCGTCGATCCAGGCCTTCTTGGCCTCGGTGGGCATGAGGGCCTTGATGCTCTGCAGGCCGTCGCGCGGCCCTACTTCGCTTACCAGAATGTCGATGTCAGCCATGATTTCGTCCGGTCTTCGGTCATTTCGCGGGTTGCCATCCCATCACATGCCCGGTGCGGCCTAGATGGGGCCGGAATTACGGAGAACTGACCGAATGTCGGATACTGACGAACTGCCGCTGGCGGGCCTGAAAGTCGTGGAACTCACCCATATGGTGATGGGGCCGTCAACCGGCCTGATCCTGGCCGACATGGGTGCGGAGGTCGTGCGCATCGAGCCGCCCGGCGGTGATCGCACCCGTCGCCTGCTGGGCTCCGGCGCCGGCTATTACCCGATGTACAACCGCAACAAGCAGAGCCTGTGCCTTGACCTGAAGAAGCCCGAGGGGCTGGCGGCGGCGAAGCGGCTGGCACTGGCCGCCGACATCGTGGTCGAGAACTTCCGCCCCGGCACGCTGGACCGGCTGGGGCTGGGCTATGCGGCGCTCGCGGCGGAGAACCCGCGTCTGATCTATTGTTCCGCCAAGGGCTTCCTGGCCGGCCCCTACGAGAACCGGGCAGCGCTCGACGAAGTGGCGCAGATGATGGGCGGGCTTGCCTATATGACCGGCCCGCCGGGGCGGCCGCTGCGGGCCGGCGCGTCGGTGATCGACGTGACGGGCGGCATGTTCGGCGTCATCGGCATTCTCGGCCTGCTGGAGCGGCGCCACCGCACCGGCAAGGGCGGCTACGTGAAGTGCTCGCTTTACGAGACCACCGCTTTCCTGGTCGGCCAGCACATGGCGCAGAAGGCGGTTACCGGCAAGGCGGCGGCACCGATGCCGGCGCGCATCTCCGCCTGGGCGATCTACGACGTGTTCGCGACGGCCAACGACGGCCAGATCTTCATCGGTGTGGTGAGTGATGCCCAGTGGCAGGCGTTCTGCGCCGCCTTCGACCTCAAGGCGTTCGCCGAGGACCCCAGTCTGGCGCTCAACAATGACCGCGTGCTGGCGCGCGACCGCATCCTGCCGGTGATCCGCGAGATTTTTGCCGGCATGGATCGCGACGCCCTGCTTGCCAAGTGCGAGGCCATCGGCCTGCCGGTGGCGCCGATCGCCCGGCCGGAGGACCTGTTCGACGATCCGCACCTCAACGCCTCCGGCGGCCTGGTGGACCTCACCCTGCCGGGCGGCGCGCCGGCGCGGCTGCCGGCCCTGCCGGTCGAGATCGATGGCGGACGTCTGGGCGTGCGTCACGACCTGTGCGAGCCCGGCGCGGACACGCGCGCGGCGCTGGCGGCGGCGGGCTACAGCGAGGCCGAGATCGCCGCCCTGCTGGCCGATGGCGCCGCGGGCTGAACCCGGGACCTGAAACATGCCCAGTACGCCTCTGACTCTGTTCGACAAACTGTGGAACGACCACCAGGTCGCCAGCATCCCCGGCGGCGGCCTGATCCTCATCGACCGGATATTGCTGCACGAACGCACCGGCGGCATCGCGCTGCAGAGTCTGGCGGACTCCGGCCGGGCGGTGGCGGCGCCGGCGCAGGTGTTCGCCACCATGGACCATGTCGTGGACACCCTGCCAGGGCGCACCGACCGCACCATCATGCCCACCGGCACCGATTTCATCCGCGCCACGCGGGAACAGGCCCATGCCGCCGGCATCACCCTGTTCGACATCGGTGACCCGGGGCAGGGGATCGTGCATGTCATCTCGCCGGAACAGGCCATCGTGCTGCCGGGCGTGACCCTGGTCTGCCCGGACAGCCATACCTGCTCGCAGGGCGCGCTGGGCGCACTGGCCTGGGGAATCGGCTCCACCGAGGCCGAGCACGCGCTGGCGACCCGGACCCTGCGCGTCGCCCGGCCCCGGACCATGCGCGTCACTGTGTCGGGCCGGCTGGCGCCCGGCGTCACCGCCAAGGACCTGGCGCTGCATATCCTGGCCCGTCATGGCTCGGGTGGTGCCAAGGGGCATGTCGTTGAATATGCCGGCGAGGCGGTGCGGGCGCTGGACGTCGAGGCGCGCCTCACCCTGTGCAACATGGCGACCGAATTTTCCGCCTTCACCGCCATCATCGCCCCGGACGAGACGGTGTTCGACTATCTCAAGGGGCGGGCCTATGCGCCGCAAGGGGCGGCCTGGGAGGCGGCGGTCGCCTACTGGCGGACGCTGCGCTCCGACGACGACGCCGTGTTCGATGCCGAGATCGCCGTCGACGCCACCGAGGTGGCGCCGATGATCAGCTGGGGCACCAGCCCGCAGGACGCGGTGCCCATCGACGGGCGAGTGCCGGCGACGGCCGCCGCGCGACCGCTGGAATACATGGGGCTCAGCCCGGATCTGCCGCTGCTGGGGCTGCCGATTGACGCCGCCTTCATCGGGTCATGCACTAACAGCCGCCTGTCCGACCTGCGTCGGGCGGCGGCGTTGCTGGAAGGTCGGCGGGTCGCCCCGGGCGTCAAGGCCATCTGCGTGCCCGGTTCGACGGCGGTCAAGCAGGCGGCGGAAGCCGAGGGGCTCGATCGCGTGTTCAAGGCCGCCGGCTTCGAATGGCGCGAGTCCGGCTGTTCGATGTGCTTCTTCTCCGGTGGCGAGAGCTTTGGAACGCGCCAGCGGGTGGTGACCTCCACCAACCGCAATTTCGAGAGCCGGCAGGGCCCGGAAACACGCTCCCATCTGGCCAGTCCGGAAACCGTCGCGGCCAGTGCCATCGCCGGCCGCATCGCCGATCCCCGAACCCTGGGGTGCTGACATGGAACCTTTCGTCCGACTGACCGCCGTCGCCGCGCCGCTGCTGCGGGACAACATCGACACCGATGCCATCATCCCGTCGCGCGAGATGCGCTCGGTATCCAAGCGCGGTCTTGCCGACGGGCTGTTCGCCGGCTGGCGCTATACCCGGATCGGCGGGCGCGAGCCCAATCCGGACTTCGTGCTGAACCGGCCCGATTATGCCGGCACGCGCATTCTGCTTGGTGGTGCCAATTTCGGGTGCGGTTCCAGCCGCGAGCACGCGGCCTGGGCGCTGGCGGAATATGGCGTACGGGCCATCCTGGCACCGTCGTTCAACCCGATTTTCCATGGCAACTGCATTCGTAACGGCATTGTGCCGGTGGTGCTCGCCGCCGAGGCCATCGCGGCACTGGCAGCGGATA
>CAUJIW010000071.1 GCA_963205175.1 Pseudomonadota bacterium | reverse complement strand
CGAGGGCATCGCGGCGGAACCGCCGTCCGTGGATGCCCGGGACAGGCCCGGGCATGACGTGATGGCGGAAGGGAGGCCGCGCGATTCCGTTAAGGCGCCGCCATGGCTCGGCCCGGCCACCTCTCCGCCGTCATGGCCGGGCCGGATGTATTCGCGCACCTCGCCCGTCATGGCCGGGCCTGACCCGGCCATCCACGCGAACACCGTCGGCGTCCGCTACCGCGCCAGGTCGAGGCCGGGCAGGCCGCGTATGAACAGGTCAACCACCAGATTGGCAAACTGGGCCGGCGTGGTCGGCCCGGCGGTGTCGAACCAGGTGTAGGTCCAGTTGATCGCGCCCATGAACATCATGGCGATCGGCTTGCGCAGCGCCTCGTGGTCGGCGATGTCCGGCCGCAGTTCCACCAGCAGCCCGAGGATGATGTCGATGATCTGGCGCTGGCGGCGGATCACCGGCGCGCGTTGCTCGTCCGGTAGTGACGCGATCTCGTTGAGCAGCACCACATGCTTGGCGGTGGCGGTGACGTAGAGGCTCATCAGGGCTTCAGCCAGCCGGCGCAGCCGGGTCTCCGGGTCGCCGTCGCTGGCGGCCACCCGCTCGGCGGTCTCCAGCAGCAAGGTGGTGTGGTCGGACAGGATGGCGTCGAGGATCGCCTCCTTCGACTGGTAATAATGGTACAGCGCCGACTTCGAGGTGCCGCAGGCCACCGCCAAATCGGCGATCGAGGCGCGGTGGAAGCCCATCTCGGCGAACAGTTCGGCGGCGCGGTCGACGATGG
This sequence comes from Pseudomonadota bacterium, assembly GCA_963205175.1. Lineage (GTDB taxonomy): Bacteria > Pseudomonadota > Alphaproteobacteria > Sphingomonadales > Sphingomonadaceae > CAUJIW01. The sequence goes on along the minus strand of CAUJIW010000071.1, from coordinate 19,522 downwards.
CCTGACGCCGGTCGTCATAATCGGGGGCTTGGGTACGGGCCATGCGGGCGGGACTGTCCAACTGTTACCGGGCGATGTCGGTCTTATGGACCGGCCGCCGCCGCCTTGGCAACCTGAACGCGCGGGTCCGGGTGGGGGCCGGGTGGGGGAACGCCGGTTCAGGCGGCGTTGGGGAATTTCGCGACCTGGATGTCGCCCTCGCGGGCGCGGGCCTGAGCCAGATCATAGGTCGTCTGCATCCGCAGCAGCGTGTCCGCCTTGATGCCGAAGGCCTTCTCGAACCGGATCGCCATGTCGGCGGACAGGCCGGCATGGCCGTTGAGCAGGGTGCTCAGCGCCTGCCGGGACACGCCGAGATGGCTGGCCAGCGCCGTCACGCTCACACCGGCGGGCTCGACGATCTCGGTGCGCAGCCAGTCGCCGACAGGGACGGCCAGCGACGGGTGCATCCTAAGCGCCATGATAGTCCTCCAGATCCATGTCGATCAGCGCGCCGTCACCATCAGGGCAACCGGGTCGCAAAAATCTTCAGGCTCGGCGGATCACCTTCTTGCTGTCCTTGCAGATCGAGCAGACCCCGGTTTCTTGGATAAAGTCGCTGGTGGTAGCCAGCGCACCAGTGATCTGCGCGGGGTGAGCCGTATCATTCGCCCATCCAAGGCCCTGAGCTATGCATTTGTTGCAGACAGCCCTTGGCCTAAGCTTAGTGATGAAGTCGTTGACCTCCTGCGGACGTGACATGATGCCTCCTGCGTTCTGTTAAGCATACAGGTGCGATGTCCGGATTACGATAGACTCGTCCTCCAAAATTCGAACCGAAGACTGTCGATTCGCGAAGGTCCGAATACCCGTCTGGTCCCGTCAGGCGTCGAAGTTGAGCACCACCTTGCCCGACTTGGGGAAGGACTGGCAGGTCAGCACATAGCCGGCGGCGACTTCCTCCTCCTCCAGGTTGTAGTTCACCGCCATGTCGACCTCGCCTTCCATCACCTTGGCGCGGCAGGTGCAGCAGACGCCGCCCTTGCAGGCGAACGGCACGTTGAGGCCGGCGTCCAGCGCGGCGTCGAGGATCGGCTTGCTGCCGTCATGCTCGAAGCTGACCGGCTGCTGGTCGATGATGATGGTGATGCGCGCGGCGGTGCTGTCGGCGGGCGCGCGCGTCGGCGTGCCCGTCGGCTGGCCGGCGGCGGTGAAGCGCTCGTGGCGGATGGCGCGCTTGTCGACGCCGGCGGCGAGCAGGCAGGCCTCCACCGTGTCGATCATCTCGCCGGGGCCGCACAGGAAGGCGGCGTGGATCGCCTGCGGGTCGACCATGTGCTTGAGGATGATCTGGCACTTCTCGGCGTCGATGCGGCCGTTGAGCAGCGGAATGTCGGCCTCGCCCTGGCTCAGCACGTGCAGCACTTCCAGCCGCTCCATGTAGCGGTTCTTCAGTTCCGCCAGCTGCTCGTCGAACAGCACGCGGCCGGGCATCCGGTTGCCATAGACCAGCAGGAAGCGGCTGCGGGGCTCGGCGGCGAGCACGGTTTTCAGGATCGACATCACCGGCGTGATGCCGCTGCCGGCGGCGAAGGCGACATACTGGCGCGCGGCCGATGGGTCGAGCTCGGTGTAGAAGTGGCCGGCCGGCGGCATCACCTCGACCACGTCGCCGGCTTTCAGCGCGTCGTTGGCGAAGCTGGAAAACAGGCCGCCGGGAATTTTCTTCACCGCCACCTGCAGGCTCTGTTCCTCGACGCCGGCGCAGATGGAGTAGGAGCGGCGCACGTCCTGGCCGTCGATGTCGCGCTTGAGCGTCAGGTGCTGGCCCTGGCGGTAGGCATAGAGCGGGGCAAGGTCGGCGGGCACCTCGAAGCGGATGGAGACAGCCTCCGGCGTCTCGCGCTTCACCTCGGCGACTTTAAGGGCATGAAACTGGCGCATCGGTCTGGCACACTCTCGTTAGAGGCATTTGAAGTGGTCGAACGGTTCGAGGCAGTCCGTGCAGCGCCACAGCGCCTTGCACGGGGTGGAGCCGAACTCGCTGACCCGCTTGGTGTTTGGGGAGTCGCAGCGCGGGCAGCGGATCGGGCCGCTGTTGGCCGCGCGCGGCTTGGGGGGCGCGATACCATAGGCCTTGAGCTTGGCGCGCCCCTCCTCGCTGATCCAGTCCGTCGTCCACGGCGGGACGATGGACTGGCGGACGGTGGCGCCGGGGAAGCCGGCCTCCGCCAGCTTCTCGCGGATCAGCGTGCCGATGATCTCGGTGGCCGGGCAGCCGGTATAGGTCGGGCTGATGGTCACCGTCACCGGCGGGCCTGCCTCGACCGCGCGCACGATGCCGAGATCGACCACCGACAGCACCGGCACTTCCGGGTCGGCGACCTCGGCAAGCGCCGCCCAGATGGCGTCAGTATCGGCGGTGGCGCTATTGGTCACGGCATCGTCCTCGGCATCGTCCTCGGGCAGGCTTACCACTCGGCGTTGGGGTAGGCGCGCTGCATGAACTGCATCTCGGACAGGATATGCCCCAGATGCTCGCTGTGATGCCCGACCCGGCTGCCGACCACCGGCCGGTGCGGCGCCGGCACCGCGATGCCAGCCTCACCCAGCGTGGCGGTGACAGCGGCCAGCCAGCCGGCCTTGAGTGCAGTGGCGTCCGGCGCGATGCCGGCGGCGGTCAGGCGTTCCTCGACGGCGTCGGGCAGGAACATCTCGTCGGTGAAGCGCCAGAGATTGTCGATGGCGGCGGCCATGCGGCGGTGGCTCTCCTCGGTGCCATCGCCCAGGCGCACCACCCAGTCGGCGGCGAAGCGCACATGGTAGGCGATTTCCGGCAGCGCCTTGGTGGCGATGGCCGCCAGCCGCGCGTCGGCGGACTGGCTCAGCGCCTGGAACTGCAGCTGCTGGAAGGCGGAGAAGAAGAACTGCCGGGCGATGGTCTGCGCCCAGTCGCCATTGGGCTGCTCGACCAGCAGCAGGCAGCGGAAATCGAGCGCGTCGCGCAGAAAGGCGAGCTGGTCCTCGTCGCGGCCGGCGCCCTCGATCTCGCCGGCCAGTGCCAGCAGCAGGCGCGCCTGGCCGATGAGGTCGAGCGACAGGTTGGTGATCGCCATGTCGAGCTCAAGCTCGGGCGAATGGCCGCACCATTCGGACAGGCGCTGGCCAAGGATGAGGGCGGAATCGCCGAGCCGCGTCGCGTACTCGAAGAGATCCTGTTGCTGGCTGGTCATGGTGTGGCCGCTCACATGTTCTTCACGTTGGCCGGCACCGTGTAGAAGGTCGGGTGCCGATAGATCTTGTCCTTGGCCGGCTCGAACAGGCTGTCGGCGGTCTCGGGGTCGGAAGCGACGACGGCGCTCGACGGCAGCACCCAGATGCTCACGCCTTCCTGGCGGCGGGTATAGACATCACGGGCGTGTTCGATCGCCATGGCGCCGTCGGCGGCGTGCACCGAGCCGACATGCTTGTGCGACAGGCCGTTCTTCGACCGGATGAACACTTCCCAGAGGGGCCATTCCTTGTTCATTGCTGTCATTCCTTGACTGTCGGCGGCGCGCTCGGCGCCGGCCGTCGTGCAGTAACGTTGGGGTGCGGGCCGTCGCTCAGGCGGCCTTGACGGCCGCCCGCTCGGCGACCTTCTGCTCGTGCGCGATCGCCGCCTCGCGGACCCACGCGCCGTCGTCCCATGCCTTGCGACGGGCGGCCATGCGGTCCCTGGCGACCTGGCCTTCACCGCGCACCACCGCGTAGAATTCCTCCCAGTCGATGGCGCCGAAGTCGTAGTGGCCGCGTTCCTCGTTCCACTTGAGGTCGGCGTCGGGCACGGTCAGCCCGATGGCTTCCGCCTGCGGCACCGTGACGTCGACGAACTTCTGGCGCAGCTCGTCGTTGGTCATGCGCTTGATGCGCCAGCGGATCGACTGCGCCGAGTTGGGCGAATTGTCATCGGCGGGGCCGAACATCATCAGCGACGGCCACCACCAGCGGTTCATCGCGTCCTGGGCCATGCGGCGCTGGGCGGCGTTGCCGTTCATCAGCACCGTCATGATCTCGAAGCCCTGGCGCTGGTGGAAGCTCTCCTCCTTGCACACCCGCACCATGGCGCGGGCATAGGGGCCATAGGAGGTCCGCTGCAGCGGGATCTGGTTCATGATCGCCGCGCCATCGACCAGCCAGCCGATGGCGCCGATGTCGGCCCAGGTCAGCGTCGGGTAGTTGAAGATGGTCGAGTATTTCGCCCGGCCGCTCAGCAGCGCGTCGACCATCTCGTCGCGCGAGATGCCCAGCGTCTCGGCAGCGGAATAGAGGTAGAGGCCGTGGCCACCCTCGTCCTGTACCTTGGCGAGCAGGATCAGCTTGCGGCGCAGCGTCGGCGCGCGGGTGATCCAGTTGCCCTCCGGCAGCATGCCGACCACTTCCGAGTGGGCATGCTGGGAAATCTGGCGAATCAGCGTCTTGCGATAGGCCTGGGGCATCCAGTCCTTGGCCTCGATATAGTCGTCGGCGGCGACGCGGGCCTCGAAGGCGGCGACCTTGTCGGCGTCCTCCGGCTGGGCGGCCTCTTCGGCCTGCTTTTTCCCGAATTCGAGATTGGTCGTGTACACGCTGCTCTCCTTCACCTGCCCGGCGCCGCCTCCATCGCGGGAGGGGTCGCCTCGATTGCCCTTATGTGACCGGGCGGGTCCAGTTTATAATAACCCGAACGATCGGTCAATTATTGCCGATCACTGGTTGCGATAATCATAAACCCGCTTGGCCTTGCCCTGGCTGCGCTCGACGGCGCCCGGCGCCGCCACCTCGATCCTGGCCGAGATGCCGATCTGGTCCTTGATGCGCTTGCCCAGATGCTTCGCCGAGCCGGCGATGGCGTCCTCGGCGGCGCCCGGCGCGCTCTCCACCACCACGGTCAGGCTGTCCATGCGGCCGTCGCGGCGGATTTCCAGCCGGTAATGCGGCGCCAGCGGCGCTTCGGTGAGGATCAGTTCCTCGACCTGGGTCGGGAACACGTTGACGCCGCGGATGATCATCATGTCGTCGCTGCGGCCGCGGATGCGGTCGAACCGGCGCATCGAGCGCGAGGTGCCCGGCAGCAGGCGGGTGAGGTCGCGGGTGCGATAGCGGATGACCGGCATCGCCTCCTTGGTCAGCGAGGTGAACACCAGCTCGCCGAACTCGCCGTCCGGCACCACCTCGCCGGTCTCGGGGTTGATGATCTCGGGGTAGAAATGGTCCTCCCAGATGGTCGGGCCGTCCTTGCTCTCGACGCACTCCTGGGCGACGCCCGGGCCCATCACCTCCGACAGGCCGTAGATGTCGACGGCGTCGATGCCGAAGGTCTGTTCGATTTCCCGGCGCATCTCGTCGGTCCACGGCTCGGCGCCGTGGATGCCGATGCGCAGCGAGCAGTCGCGCGGGTCCAGCCCCTCGCGGCGGAACTCGTCGGCGATCGCCAGCATGTAGGAGGGCGTCACCATGATGATGCCGGGCTTGAAGTCCTGGATCAGCTGTACCTGGCGTTCGGTGGCGCCGCCCGACATCGGGATGACGGTGCAGCCCAGCCGCTCGGCGCCGTAGTGGGCGCCCAAGCCGCCGGTGAACAGGCCATAGCCATAGGCCACATGTACCAGATCGCCGGGGCGGCCGCCGGCGGCGTTGATCGAGCGGGCGACCAGCGTCGACCAGGTCTCGATATCCCGCCTGGTGTAGCCCACCACCGTCGGCTTGCCGGTGGTGCCGCTGGAGGCATGGATGCGCGCCACCTGGTCGCGCGGCACCGCGAACAGCCCGAACGGGTAATTGTCGCGCAGGTCGAGCTTGGAGGTGAAGGGGAACTTGGCGAGATCATCGAGCGACTTCAGGTCGTCGGGATGCACGCCCCTGGCGTCGAAGGCGGCGCGGGTGTGGGCGACATTGTCGTAGGCGTGGCGCAGCGTCCATTTCAGCCGCTGCAATTGCAGCGCCGAGATTTCATCACGGCTGGCGACCTCGATCGGTTCGAAAGCGTGGCTAGTCCCCATGGTCTCATCTTCCCCGTCAGGCACGCCGGTGGCGTGCGGTACTATCCTCGGGCGCGTTGACGCGCCTGTTCCTCCGGCCGCGCGCGGCCCGTTGCCGTGTGTCGCGGGGCGGCCCGGTGAGCCGCCCCGTCTGTTTGTCCCGCGTCGTGGCGACGCGATTTTTTTTACGCGTGTCAGACGCGTTCGATCACCGTGGCGATGCCCTGGCCGACGCCGATGCACATGGTGGCCAGCGCGTAGCGGCCGCCGGTGCGGTGCAGCTCCTCGGTCGCCGAGATCAGGATGCGCGCGCCCGACATGCCCAGCGGATGGCCGAGCGCGATGGCGCCGCCGTTGCGGTTGACGCGCGCGTCATCGTCGGCGACGCCGAGCTGGCGCAGCACCGCCAGCGCCTGGGCGGCGAACGCCTCATTGAGTTCGATGACGTCGATCTGGTCCAGCGTCAGGCCGGCCAGCGCCAGCGCCTTGTGCGTCGCCGGCACCGGGCCGATGCCCATGATGCGCGGCGCGACACCGGCGACCGCGCCGGCGACGACGCGGGCCCGCGGCGTCAGGCCGTGTGCCCTGGCGCCGGCTTCCGAGGCGATCAGCATGGCGGCGGCACCGTCATTGACGCCGGAGGCGTTGCCGGCGGTGACGCTGCCGCCGGCGCGGAACGGCGTCGGCAGCTTGGCCAGCGACTCAACGGTGGTGCCGGCGCGCGGGTGTTCGTCCTTGTCGACCACGGTCACCTCGCCCTTGCGGCCGGGGATGTGCACCGGGGTGATCTCGACGGCCAGCCGGCCATTGGTCTGGGCGGCGACCGCCTTGTCCTGCGAACGCACGGCGAAGGCGTCCTGGTCGGCGCGGCTGATGTTGAAGTCGGCGGCGAGGTTTTCCGCCGTCTCGGGCATCGAATCGATGCCGTACTGCTTCTCCAGCACCTTGTTGACGAAGCGCCAGCCGATGGTGGTGTCGTAAATCTCGGCCTTGCGCGAGAAGGGGCTGTCGGCCTTGGGCATCACGAACGGCGCCCGGCTCATGCTCTCGACACCGCCGGCGATGGTGAGTTGGGCCTCGCCCGAGCGCACCATGCGCGCGGCATAGAGCGCGGCGTCCATGCCGGAGCCGCACAGGCGGTTCAAGGTGGTGCCCGGCACGTCGATCGGCAGGCCGGCGATCAGCGATGCCATGCGGGCGACGTTGCGGTTGTCCTCGCCGGCCTGGTTGGCGCAGCCGAAGGCAACGTCGTCGACGCGGCTCCAGTCGACGCCGGCGTTGCGGGCCATCAGTGCCTTGAGCGGCACGGCGCCCAGATCGTCGGCGCGGACGCCCGCCAGCACGCCACCATAGCGGCCGATGGCTGTGCGGATACCGTCGCAGATGAAAGCCTGGGTCATGTTACGCATCTCCTGAACTGGTGGCGGCATCGACGATATGGCCGTCGATGCGTCGCGAAAGACCATGGAACTCGGCAATGACGGCGCCATCCTGCTGGGTGACGGTGACGTCGTAAATCCCCGTACGGCCGGCGCTGGACCGCCGCTGCGCCGTGGCGGTCAGCCGGTCGCCGTGCCGGGCGGGGCGCACGAAGGTTACCGCCGCGTGCTGGGCGACGGTGCGGTGGTTGTCGGAATTGCAGGCGAAGGCGAAGGCCGAATCGGCCAGCGTGAAAATGAAGCCGCCGTGGCAGATGGCGTGGCCGTTGAGCATCGAGTCGGTGACGGTCATGGCCAGCTCGGCCCGGCCATCGGCAATGGCGAGAATCGTCATCCCCAGCCCCCGCGAGGCCTGGTCCTCCGCCATCATCCGCGCGGCAACCCGCTGCGCCAGCCGATCCGCCTGTGCGGTCATGGCCATCCTTCCCTGCCTTATCGGCCCCGGCCGGCGTCGCCGCCGGCTCCTGCGTGCGCCGGCTCTTGCGTGCCGGCTCTTTGTTGGCCGATCCTTGATGCGGCCTTTTGTCTTGCGGTAAATTGTCCGACCGGACATACTATTAATTGACGACGCCGGTTCGCCTGTCAATCGCCACGCTGCGATCTAGGTCGAAATCGGACGCGAACAACGATTGGGCGGGGAACCATGGACTTCGAGACGATCCAATTTTCTGTCAGCGGTGGCATTGCCCGCCTGACGCTGAACCGACCGGAAAAACTCAACAGCTTCAACGTGCAGATGCATGGCGAGATCGCCCGGGCGCTGGACGCGCTGGAGGCCGACGCCACCGCGCGGGTGCTGGTGCTCACCGGCGCCGGGCGCGCCTTCTGCGCCGGGCAGGACCTTGACGACCGGGCGGTGAAGCCGGGCGACGCGGCGGTCGACCTCGGCGCCAGCCTGGAGAATTACTACAACCCGCTGGTGCGTCGGCTGACCGGGCTGAAGATGCCGGTGATCTGCGCCGTCAACGGCGTCGCCGCCGGCGCGGGCGCCAATCTGGCGCTGGCCTGCGACATCGTGATCGCCTCCACCGCCGCCAAGTTCATCCAGGCCTTCTGCAAGCTGGGTCTGGTGCCCGATTCGGGCGGCACCTGGATTCTGCCGCGACTGGTTGGCTCGGCGCGCGCCATGGCGCTGTCGATGCTCGGCACGCCGGTGTCGGCGGAGCAGGCGGAAGCCTGGGGCATGATCTGGAAAGCCGTGGCGCCGGAGGCGCTGGCCGGCGAGATCGATGCGCTGGCCGGGCATTTCGCCACCCAGCCGACCAAGGGCCTGAGCTTCATCCGCCAAGCGATTCGCGCCGCCGCCACCAACAGCCTTGACGCCCAGCTCGATCTGGAGCGCGATCTGCAGCGCGCCGCCGGCAATTCCGCCGACTACAAGGAAGGCGTCGCCGCCTTCCTCGCCAAGCGGCCGCCCACCTTCACCGGCGCCTGAACCCCGGCGCCGTCGTCCCCCTGTTTCTCGCATCTTCTCGCGAAGGAGAGTTCCATGAAGCTCATGAGCTATGCGTGCGGTGAGTGGGTTGCCCCCACCGGCCGCCTGACCCAGGTCGTCAGCGCCGTCGATGGCGCGCCGATGGGCAACGTCTCGACTGACGGCCTGAACTTCGCCGCCATGGCGCAACACGCCCGCGAGGTCGGCGGTCCGGCGTTGCGGGCGCTGACCTTCACCCAGCGCGCCGACATCCTCAAGCGGCTGGGCCAGTATCTGATGGAGCGCAAGGACCAGCTCTACGCGCTGTCCTACAAGACCGGCGCCACCAAGGGCGACAGCTGGATCGACATCGACGGCGGCATCGGCACGCTGTTTGCCTATGCCTCGCGCGGCAAGCGCGAGCTGCCCAACGAGCGCCACCTCATCGACGGCGAGGTCGAAGGGCTGTCCAAGACCGGCAGCTTCATCGGCCTGCACGTGCTGACCCCGCTGCAAGGCGTGGCGGTGCATATCAACGCCTTCAACTTCCCCTGCTGGGGCCTGCTGGAGAAGTTCGCGCCGACCTTCCTCGCCGGCGTGCCGATCATCACCAAGCCGGCCACCGCCACCGCCTGGCTGGCGGAAGCGCTGGTGCGGATGATGATCGAGTCCGGCCTGCTGCCGGCGGGTTCGCTGCAGCTCATCGTCGGCTCGACCGGCGACCTGTTCGAGCACCTGACCTGTCAGGACGTGGTGTCGTTCACCGGCTCGATCGACACTTCGATCAAGCTGCAGGCCCACCCGGTGATCCTGCGTAACGCCGTGCGCTTCATCGCCGAGCGCGACTCGCTCAACGCCTCCATCCTCGGCCCCGACGCCGGCCCCGGCACGCCGGAGTTCGACCTCTACGTCAAGGAGGTGATGCGCGAGATGACCACCAAGGCGGGCCAGAAGTGCACCGCCATCCGCCGCGCCATCGTGCCGCGCGCCCATGCCGACGCCGTCGCCGAGGCGCTGAAGGCACGGCTGGCCAAGGTGGTGGTGGGCAACCCGGAAGCCGAGGGCGTCACCATGGGCGCGCTGGCGAGCCAGGCCCAGCGCGACGACGTGCGCGCCAAGATCGAATTGCTCAAGCAGGACGCCCGCGTCGTCTGCGGCGACCCGGACAATTTCGAGGTGGTGGGCGCCGACAAGACCGCCGGCGCTTTCCTGCCGCCGGTGCTGTTGCAGTGCGACGACCCGTGGGCCGCCAGATACATCCACGACGTCGAGCCGTTCGGTCCGGTCGCCACCATCGTGCCCTACGACAATCTGGCCGACGCCGTGCGGCTGGCCAATCGCGGCGAGGGCAGCCTGGTCGCCTCGGTGTTCACCTATGACCCGGCGGTGGCCGATGAACTGCTGTTCGGCGCGGCGGCCTTCCATGGCCGGCTGGTGTTCATCGACCGCGACTGCGCCAAGGAATCCACCGGCCACGGCTCGCCGCTGCCGCACATGATCCACGGCGGCCCGGGGCGCGCCGGCGGCGGTGAGGAGATGGGCGGCCTGCGCGGCGTGAAGCACTATCTCCAGCGCACCGCGCTGCAGGGCTCGCCGGCGCGGCTGGGCCAGCTGGCCCGCACCTGGATCAAGGGCGCGCCGGAAGTGCCGGCACCGGTGCATCCGTTCCGTCAGGCCATCGACGAGCTGGTGCTCGGCGAGACGCTGCACACCGCCGAGCGGGTGGTGACGCTGGAGGACATCGAGCATTTCGCCCACTTCACCGGCGATACCTTCTATGCCCACATGGACGAGGAGGCGGCGGCCGCCAATCCGTTCTTTCCCGGCCGGGTGGCGCATGGCTACCTGCTGCTGTCGTTCGCCGCCGGTCTGTTCGTCGAGCCGGCGCCGGGGCCGGTGCTCGCCAACTATGGCCTCGACAACCTGCGCTTCCTCAAGCCAGTGTCGCCGGGTGACCGCATCAAGGTGCGGTTGACGGTCAAGCAGACCAAGCCGCGCAACGCCGACTATGGCGAGGTGCGCTGGGACGTCGCCATCACCAACCATGACGACGAGCTGGTGGCGACCTATGATCTGCTGACGATGAACGCGTTCAAGGCGGCGGGCGCTTAAGCGTTCGTTGCCGGGATTCGTCGCCAGTCCGCCCGCCCGTGGCGCGCGGGCTGGTACGACAACAGCAACCAAGGGGGGAAGACGCATGATCAAGATGATCGCCATCTACCAGACGCCGGAAGACGCCGAGGCGTTCCTGACCCACTACCGCGATGTCCATGTGCCGCTGGTGAAGAAGGTGCCGGGCCTGCTGCGGGCGGAAGTGACCAAGATCAACCGCACGATGATCGGCGACAATGCGCCGTTCCTGATCGCCGAGATGTACTTCGCCGACAAGGAAAGCTTCTCGGCGGCGATGAAGAGCCCCGAGAACGCCGCCGCCGGCCAGGATCTGATGACCTTCGCCAAGGGTCGGGTGACCCTGGTGCAGGGTGAAATCCTCGACGCCTGAGCCGGCCATGGTGCTGTCGGGCGACATCAGCGGCGCGGGCGGGCGACTGCTCGTCCTGCTGCACGGGCTGGGCACCACCCGCGAGGTGTGGGCGCCGATGATCGCGGCCGCCGGTCCGCCGGCGGGCACCCGTGTGCTCAATCTCGACCTGCGCGGGCATGGTCGGTCGGGTGACGGGGGTCGGTCGGGTGACGGCGGTTCAGGCGCGGCCTTGCCCTACAGCTATGGCGCCCACGCGGCCGACGTCGCCGAGGCGATTCTCGCGCTTGAGGACGCGCCCGAGGAACTGGTTGTCATCGGCCATTCCATGGGCGGCGCGGTGGCGCTGGCGCTTGCCTCGGGCTGGTTCGGCGTGCAGCCGGCCCGCGTGCTCGGGCTGGGCATCAAGGTCGCCTGGACGGCGGAGGAAGAGGCCGGCGTGCTGGCGCGGGCCGGCCAGCCGGGCAAGAGCTTCGCCAGCCGCGAGGAGGCGCTGGCGCGCTATCTCAAGGTGTCCGGTCTGGCGGGGCTGGTGGATGCCGACTCGCCGCTGGTCGCCCACGGGGTGCGCGAGGCGGACGGCGGCTGGTGGCTGGCCACCGATCCGCGCACCGGCCTGGTTGGCGCGCCGCCGATCGCCGGCTTCGTGGCGGCGGCCCGCTGCCCGCTGCACCTGGCCTGCGGCGAGCACGATACGATGGTCAATCTCGCCCAGTTGCAGGCGCACGATCCGCAGGCCGAGGTGCTGGCGGGGCTCGGCCACAACGCCATGGTGGAAGACCCCGCGACGGTATGGGCCTGGGTCGGGCGTTACCGGGCCGCCTGAGCGGTCAGCGATCCGGCGCCGGGCCGGGGGCGCGGGCCGGAATCACCACGGACCAATTCAGCGCGGCCGGCGCGGCTTGTCGAAGCCGCCACCGCGGCCCGCAGGACCCCCGCGACCCGCGCCGGGGCGCTGACCGGCGCGCGGCTTGCCATAGCTGGCGCCACCCTCGCGGCCACCTTCACGGGCGCCTTCACGACCCCGCGGGCCCTCGCCGCCACGGGGGCCGTCGCCGCCACGGGGGGCGTCGCCCTTTCGCGGGCCGCCCTTGCCCGGATCAGTTTTGCCCACACCAGCCTTGCGCGGGCCACCCTTGCCGAGCGGCTTGACGAAGCCTTCCTTCTTGCGCGTGCGGGTGTCGTACAGCGGCTCCTCGCCCTCGCCGGCGGCCGGCCGCTCGGGCCGTTCGACGGTGCGCAGCGTCGGGCGCGGCGGGCGTGCTTCCTCACGCGGCTTGTCCCGCGACGGGCCGGGGTAGGGGCCATCGGCGGGTTCGATACGGATCGCCTTGTCGGCGGGGTCCGGCCGGCTGGCGGCGACGGCGAAGCGTTCCGCCACCTCGGGGTGAATTTCGAACCGCGTCTCGCGGTCGAAGATCTGGATGGCGCCGATGTCGCGCTTGACGATATGGCCGCGCCGGCACAGCAGCGGCAGCAGCCAGCGCGGGTCGGCGTTGGCGTTACGGCCGATGCTCAGCCGGAACCACACGCCCGGTCCGCCGCCCCGCTCGCGCGGCGCGTGATCGCCTTCCGGGTGCCCGCCCCGGGGGGCGGCGTCGTAACCGTCCTCGTCGCGGCGGCGCCGACCACGTTCGCGTGGCGCCGGTTCGGCCGGGCCGGGGTCGAACAGCTCTTCCGGTTCCGGCAGGCGGGCCCGCTGCAGGCGGATATAGGCCATCGCCACGTCCTCGGCCGAGCGCTGGGCAAGCAGCGTCTGGGCGGCGGCGCGGACGTCCTCGGCGGCTTCCTCCGTCCAGATCGGGTCGGCGATCAGCCGTTCGGCGTCGCGGGCGCGGACCTCGTCGGCCGACGGCGGTGCCATCCATTCCGGCTTGATGTGGGCGTCGGCGATCAGCCGTTCCGCGCGGCGGCGGCGCGGGTAGGGCACCATGATGGCGCACAGGCCCTTGCGGCCGGCGCGCCCGGTGCGGCCGCTGCGGTGAAGCAGCGTTTCCGAATTGGTCGGCAGCTCGGCGTGGATCACCAGCCCGAGCTCCGGCAGGTCGATGCCGCGCGCGGCGACGTCGGTGGCGATGCACACCTGCGCCCGGCGGTCGCGCAGTGCCTGCAGCGCGTGGCTGCGCTCGTTCTGGCTGAGCTCGCCCGACAGGGCGACGACGGAAAAGCCGCGTTCGGCGAGGTTGGCGTGCAGATGGCGCACGGATTCGCGGGTGGCGCAGAACACCATGGCGATGCCGGCCTCGAAATAGCGCAGCACGTTGACGATGGCGTGCTCAAGATCGCCCGGCGCGACGCGGATGGCGCGATAGTCGATGTCGGCGTGGGCGGACCGGCCGGTGGTGGTGGCGATGCGCAGCGCGTCGCGCTGGTAGGTCTTGGCCAGTTCGACGATGCCCTTGGGCAGGGTCGCCGAGAACAACAGCGTGCGTCGCGCCGAGGGAGCGGCGTCGAGCAGCAGCTCAAGGTCGTCGCGGAAGCCGAGGTCGAGCATCTCGTCGGCCTCGTCGAGCACCACGGCGCGCAGGCACGAGGCATCGAGGTTGCCGCGCTGGAGGTGGTCGACCAGCCGGCCCGGCGTGCCGACGACGATGTGCGCGCCCTGGAACAGGCTGCGCGCCTCCCGCCGGGCGTCCATGCCGCCGACGCAGGAGACGACGCGGGCGCCGGTGGGCTCGTAGAGCCATTCCAGCTCGCGGTGGACCTGCAGCGCCAGCTCGCGGGTCGGCGCGATGATCAGCGCCAGCGGCTCGGCGGCACGCGGCAGCGGCGCGCCATCGGCCTCCAGCAGCGTCGAGGCCAGCGCGAGACCAAAGGCGATGGTCTTGCCGGAGCCGGTCTGGGCGGAGACCAGCAGGTCGCGGCCCTCGGCCTCGGGGGCGAGCACGGCGGCCTGCACCGGCGTCGGTTCGGCATAGCCGCGTGCCTCTAGCGCGCGGGCAAGATCGGGATGGACCGGGGGAAAGGCCATGGGGGCGGACTCGCGGTTTGCAGGGTGTCGAGTGTCGACGGTCATGCGCGGGCCAATAGGCCACGCGCCGGGGGCACGGCCGGAATCCCGACCGTGGGAAGCGGGCCATAGACACCAAGCGGCCGCCCCGGTCAAGGGTTGTCAGCCGGTCGGCCGCCGCACAGGCGGCTGTTCCTAGTCCTCCAGCTCGGCCAGCCGCCGCTGTTCGCTACGCTGGCTGAGCAGCAGGTACATCACCGGCGTGACGATGCGCGACAGCAGGGTGGAGGAGACCAGGCCGCCGATGATCACCCAGGCCAGCGGGGCGTAAAGCCCCGAACCGGACAGCGCCAGCGGCAGCAGGCCGCCGACGGCGGTGACCGAGGTCAGCAGCACCGGCAGGAAGCGGATCTCGCCGGCCCGCTCGATCGCCTCGCGCAGCGCCAGCCCCTCCCGGCGCAACTGGCTGGTGAAATCCACCAGCAGGATCGAGTTCTTGATCTCGATGCCGATCAGCGCGATGAAGCCGATGACGGCGGTGAACGACAGCGAATTGCCGGTCAGCGCCAGCGCGATCAGGCCGCCGAACACGCCCAGCGGAATGACGCCCGCCACCACCGCGGACTCGCGGAAATTACCGAACTCCAGCACCAGCACGGCGAGGATGCCGAAGATGGCCACCAGAATGGCGTCGCCAAGACCCGAGAAGCTGCGCGTCTGGGCTTCCGCTTCACCACCGGCGGAGAGCGTGTAGCCAGCCGGCAGCGGCAGGCTTTGCAGACGCTCGAACACTTCCTTGTTCACCTTGGAGGTCAGGTAGCCGTCACGGGTGTAGGCGGTCAGCGTGACGGTGCGCTTCTGCTTGAAGCGGTCGATCGCCGCCGGTGCCGACCGCAGTTCCGGCTTGGCGACCAGGCTGAGCGGAATCGAACTGCCATCGGTGAGCGGGACGTAGATGTGGTTGAGCGCGGAATAGGGCTGGCGCTCGTCCATCGGCAGGCGGACCTGCACCGGATAGGAGTCGCCGTCGGAATCGCGGTAGCTGGACGTCGCCTCGCCGGCCAGCGCCAGCCGGGTGACGCGGCGGATGCTGCCGGCCGGCACGCCCAGTGCCGCCGCCTTGGCCTCGTCGATGCCGAGATCAAGGTCGGTGCGGTCCAGCCGCAGCGGGTTGCTGATGTCGCGGGTGCCGGGGGTGGCGATGATCGCCTGCTCGGCGACGCCGGCGAGCCGCTTCAGCACGGTCATGTCGGGGCCGGAGATGCGCACCGCGATCGGCGCCTCGATCGGCGGGCCGTTCTGGAAGATCTTGACCACGATGTCGGCGTCGGGGAAGCCCTCGAAACGGTGGCGCAGCCGCTCGACCAGCGCCGGGCCGTCGGTATTGTTCCAGTCCTTCACGGTGACGAACAGCTCGCCATACTGGGTGCGGTTTTCCTGCTGGCGGACGTTGTAGAACACCTGCGGGTTGCCGCGGCCGATGTTGCTGCTGACCGTCTCCACCATCGATTCTTCGGCCAGCACTTTCTCGACGAAGCGCACGGCGCGGTCGCTGGCGGGCATCGCCGCGCCATCGGTGCTTTTCACCTCGATCAGGAAATAGGGCACGTCGGCGGGCGGGAACATCGAGAAGCCGAGATAGGGCACCAGCGCGAAGGCCAGCCCGCACAGCGCGCCGGCCAGCGCCAGCGTCCGGCGTGGTTTCTCCAGCGCCAGGTGCAGCACCGGCGCGTACAGCCGGTGGATGCCGGTGGTCAGCCATTGCAGCAGGCGGTTGCCGTGGGCGCTTTCGTGGCGCGGCAGGATGCGGCTGGCGAGGAACGGGATGATGGTCAGCGAGACGATGAGCGAGGCGCCCACCGTCAGCAGTACGGTGAGCGGCAGCGAGCGGATGAAGCGGCCCGAGCCCTCGGGCAGGAACATCAGCGGCAGGAAGGCCAGCATCAAGGTGGCGGTGCAGCCGACCACGGCGACGGCGATCTGCCGGGTGGCGGCGAGTGCCGCCTCGCGCCGGCTGGCGCCTTCGCGCAGGTGGCGGGCGATGTTCTCGGTCACCACGATGGAATCGTCGACCAGCAGCCCGAGCGACAGCACGAAACCGGCGATGGACAGCTGGTTGAGCGTGAAGCCGAGACCTTTGAGCGCGGTAAGACCGATGGCCAGCGACAGCGGGATCGAGATCATGACGACAATCGACGCCCGCACGCCCAGCGGCAGCAGCGTCACCAGCACCAGCGCCAGCGCGATGATAAAATCGCGTCCCAGATGCGCCAGCCGTTCATCGACCACGCGCGACTGGTCGAAGGCGCGTTCGAGTTTGATGTCGGGTGGCAGCGACGGCGCGAAGTCGTCCAGCACCTCGTTGATGCCCTGGCGCACGTCCATCAGGTTGACGCCGTTCTTCTGGGTTGCGGTGACGAAGATCGCCCGCTTGCCGTTGAAGCGGGTGAGGTGGGTCGCCTCTTCGGTCGACCACGACACGGTGGCGAGATCACGCACCCGCACCACCCGGCCGGCCACCGACAGCACCGGCGTGTTCTCGACTTCCTCCAGGGTGCGGAAGGCGCCGCCGGCCTTCACGTTGAAGCGGCGGTCACCCACGTGCACGGCGCCCGCCGGCAGGTCGGCGCCCTGGGCGGTGAGCGCGTCGGCGATGGCGGTGACCGGGATCTTCAGTGCCGCCAGCCGGCCGAGATCGACCGCCACCCGCACCTCGGTTTGCGGCACGCCCCAGATCGAGGTCTTGCGCACGCCGGGCACCTGATTGAGCAGATCGCGCAGGTCGCGGGCGATCTTGTCCATCCGGCGGTAGGAGGCGTCCGGGCTGACCAGCGCCAGCTGGACCACCGCCGCCTCGGTGGTGCGCACCTTGCGGAATTCCAGCCGTTGCAGCCGCGACGGCAGGGTGGAGCGGATGGCGTTCACCTCCCGCACCACCTCGTCGAACTTGCGCTCGGCGTCGGTATCCCAGCCGAACTCGACGGTGACCACCGCCGAGCCGTCCTGGCTCACCGAGCGGATTTCCTTCACGTCATCGAGGCCCTGGAGCACGTCCTCGACCGGCTTGCTGACCAGCTGCTCCATGTCGGTGGGGTCGGCGCCCGGCATCGCCGCCACGACGACGACGACGGGAATCGGGAAATGCGGGTCCATCGAGCGGGGGATGGTGTTGAGCGTGTTGTAGCCCAGCGCCGCCAGCAGCGTGAACAGCAGCAGCGTGAACTGCCAGCGGCGGACCGCGAACTGAACCAGACCGCCCATGCTCAGCCCCGGTTCGCCGGGTGGCCGGTGGCAGGGGTCAGGCGCGGGGTGATTTTCATGCCGTCACGCACCCGGTCGGTGCCGGCCACCACCACCTGCTCGCCGGCGGCGAGCCCGGCGCTGACAATGGCCCACTGGTCGTCGAAACTGCGCAGCGCGACGCGGCGACTGCGGGCGACACGGCTTTTCGGGTCGACGACATAGATGAAGGCCTCGTCCGCCCGGCCGTTCATCAAGGCCATGGCGGGAATGGCGACCATGGTGGCCGCGCCATCACGGCGGGTTGGCACCAGCGCGTCGCCGATCAGGCCGCTGCGCAGCCCCGGTGCGGCCGGCAGGGCGATGCGGACATCGAAGGTGCCGGTGCGATCGTCGCTGCGCGCGGCGACCTCGATGATCTTGCCCGAAAGTTGCTGGCCCACCCCGTCGAGTTCCACTGGCAGCGTGTCGCCCAGGCGCACGGTGGCGAGCTGGGCGTCGGACAGCGGCACCTCCAGCACATAGCCCTGGTCCACCTTGCCCAGCCGCAGCACCGGCGTGCCGGGGCTGAGCACCTGACCGGGCTCGGCCAGCCGACGCTGCACGACGCCGTCGGTCGGCGCCCGCAGCACCGACCAGCGCAGGTTGAAGGCAGCGGTGTCGAGTTGCGCGGCGGCGGCCTTGTCGGCAGCCTGCGCGGCTTCCAGCCGCTGGGTGGTGGCCCAGCCGTCGGCGACCAGCTTTTCCACCCGCGCCAGTTCGGCGCGGGCCTTGTCGCGGTTGGCGGCGGCCTCGCGCCGACCAGCCTCGACCTCCATGGTGTCGAGCGCCGCCAGCACCTGGCCGGCCCGCACCGGCGTGCCGGCGTCCACCAGCACCCTGGCGACGACACCGCCGACCTTGAAGGCGAGGTCCGCCTCGCGGCGCAGCCGCACGGTGCCGGTGGCCCGCGCGGTGGCGGTGCCGGCGGCGGGCTCGGCGACTGCCACGGCGATCACGGGCGCTGTCGATTCGGGCGTGGCGGGCGTCGGGTCGCCACCGCAGCCGGCCAGCAGGGCGGCGACGGCAAGTCCGGGCACGGCCGCGCGGAGCTGGCGGATGACGTGGCGGGCGAGGGGCTGCGTCATGGCACTCTACTCAACGGATCGGGGATTTAGGGGCAATCGCGACAACATCGAATTTTCTATACTGACTGGTACACAAAAATTGATTATATGTAAACTCATGAGTTTAGAAATAAGCGATATGCCCGCCCGCACGATGGCGACGGCCCGCAAGCGCGGGCGGCCGCTCGACGCCGCCAAGCGTGCCGCCATCCTGGAGGCGGCGGGCCAGCTGTTCCTCGCCCAGGGCTACGAAGGCACCAGCATGGACGCGGTGGCCGCCGCCGCCGGCGTATCCAAGCTGACGGTGTACAAGCGTTTCGCCGGCAAGGAGGCGCTGTTCGCCCAGGTGATCCGCGCCAAGTGCGACCGCATGATGGACCCCTTCGCCATCGAGCAGGTGCAGGCGGCCGATCCGCGCGCCGGCATGATGGTGGTCGGGCGGCTGTTCCTCGACCTGATTCTCGATCCGCAGGCGATCGCCGCCCACCGGCTGGTGCTGATCGAGGGCCCGCGCGAGCCCCGGCTGGCGCAGCTGTTCTTCGAGAACGCCGTCGAGCAGACGGTGGCCAAGACCGCCGCCTTCCTCGACCGGCACCGCCAGGCGGGTCGGCTGCGTTTCGCCGACGCGCGCGAGGCGGCGGCGCAGTTCATCTGTCTGCTCAAGGGCAATCCGCACATGGTGGTGATGCTCGGCCTGCGGCCGCTGGCCGAGGGCGAGCTGGAGGCGCATATCGCCACCTGCGTCGACCTGCTGCTGGCGGCATGGCGGCCGGAGACGGCGACCGCTCAGCCGGCGGCGAGGTAGTCCGGCCGTCGCACCGTCACCGGCTGGCCGCCCAGCGTCAGGGCCGCGCCATCCTCGACATACTCCATCCGCATCAGCGCCAGTCCGAGGTCGCCGTCGCGCGCCACC
>CAUJIW010000070.1 GCA_963205175.1 Pseudomonadota bacterium | reverse complement strand
CAAGCCGCCGGCGCCGGAGGTCTTCATCCCGGCATTCGCGCGGGCGGCCCTGCAACCCCAACCAGCGATGCCGCCCGCGCTGGCGCCACGACCATCATTGCACTAACAATCAAATTGGACCCGTCCGTGGGGGCCGATCATCGCTCCTTCCCTGCGACCTATAGCGCAAGAACGGCAAACCCTGAATTGTATGGAAGTGTTCGCGAAGTGGCGAATACATCTATTGAATCGGCTGGTCGTGCCGACGCTGATAAGCGGGTCATAAGCGGTCGAGGTTCAACGTCGGCTGAGTTTCGCGCCCTCTATCGGGCGAGCCGAATGCAGGGCGAGGACGTTGCATACGAACCTGATTCCGCTCCACCGGGCGCTGATAGCGGTGAGAAGAAACTGGATCAGGAAGATGGCAGCACCGCCCCATTGTGCCTCTACCGATGCTCCTGCCCAGAAAAGCGAGAGTGGTGCCAGCACGATGAACGGGAGGCTGAGCGTTGCCATGTCGCGATACATCAAGAAGTTGCGATGGACCTCGGTAATTTCGGGTTCGTTCTCAACCAGCTTGTACAGCTGATACCAGCGGGCGTTTTGTTCGTTCTGACCCGATGGTAGTTTTCCGACATGCTTGGCGAGAGCCTTCATGTCGATGCGCACATCGCCAGATGCGAACTTGGAAAAGACCTCGCAACCCGGAAGCCAGCCGTACGGCTTCCAATACACCAACATGCACTTGAGCTTGTGCGGCAAGGCATTGACGAGCAACAGCACGCCAACCGGCACGATGATCGTCGTGAGCAACCGCCAGTGGGCTAGGCTAGACAGGCTGGCATCAGACGAAATGCCGGGCACGAGAAACAGCAGGATAACGACGATATCGGCTATCGCCAGCATCCACAGCCACTTCTGGTAGTCAGCCTTAAGAGACTTGCTGCTCATCCGGCGCATTCCGTATCGATGAAATAGCTCCCATCGCTGCCTACGGTGAACTGAATCCAGCCATCGCGGCGCGTGGTCAGCACGTGACGGGTCTTCATCGTCGATCTCACAATGACCCCCTCATCGCGGGTGACACGCCGATAGTCCGGAGCCATGAGTTGCGTAGCATGAGCGATGGGCTTGTCAGAAATGACCACAGCGTCCGGCGTGACCCAATTGAATACGTCCTTGCAGAAGCCGCTTTCGCGCCCGTGATGGGAAGCGACAAGGATATTTGTGCCATTTAGTGCAGCCCTGAAGTCTGCTCGCTGGAGCAACGAACGCCAGCCGGGCTTCTCCAAGTCGCCGGGGAACAGAATTTTGAAGCCCGCAAACTCGATGAATACGACCAGACTGAGGTCATTCGTATCGGTAAATTGAGGGTAGTGATTGAAGAAGCAATTCGCCGTGATGCCGCCCATATTGGCATTGAAGGGCAAGCTAGTCGGCGTGTCATATGCCCCGCAGGCTTGCACATACCATTGGGCGTCAGCGGATACGGGGCCGCTGATAGACTTGATGGCATACATTTCGGGACCAGTGTAGGTCGGATTACGAAACAAGGTGTCGACGAAAATGCCTTCGCGCTCGAGCCCTTCAAGGTCCGACATATGGTCTTGATCGGCGTTGGTGATGAACAGGTAGTCGAGTGTGCCTCGGTTCAAGCCCTGCCGAATAAAAGTGCTTGGCCTCCACTGCGCCATACACCCCGAGTCGATCATTGCCAGTCGGCCAGCAATTCCGTCCACCAGCGGGTGAAGCATGGCGCAGGCCCCATGCTCGACATCCCAAATCCGAAGAACCATCTCCCCCATAGCGCTTGTCCCCCAAGACCAAGAGCGCTCAAGATAGGTTGTCCGGCCCAGTGTTCAACATATGTTCACGCCTCAGGTGGCGGAAGCGGTGGGATTCGAACCCACGAACGGGTTGCCCCGTTGCTGGTTTTCAAGACCAGTGCCTTCAACCACTCGGCCACGCTTCCATACCGATTCAGGGGCTTAGCTGCTGACGATAGGCTTATGAGCCGTTTCGCCGCAGAAAGCGACCTGTCGCTAACCCCTTGCAAATACCCCCTGTTCTTCTGCACCAGGCCATCAGGTCCAGCAGCTTACAAGACCGGTGCCTTAAACCGCTCGGCCACCCATCCGTTGGCTCTCTTTTCCCGATCCGTCCATCGGGCGCAAGTCCCGGCGTCAAAAGAACCGGGTGGCGACCGTCGGTGCCGTAACGATCGCGCGGCAGTGATGCCCTGGTGCGACAGTCGGGCCGGCACGCGTGTCCATCCGGCCGGGTCGGCCCTGGTGGCCCTTGGCGCGAATGGCTGATTATGGCACAAATTCAGTCATGTTCGCGCTCAAACCCTTGCCAAGGCCCCTGCTGATGTCGGCCACGCCCATGGCGTTGACGGCCGGCGTGCGGTCGATTCTGCTGCCGCTCCTGCTGCCGGTGCTGCTGGCGGCATGCAGCCAGCTGCCACAGCAGGGCGCCCAGGCGCCGGACCCGTCCCTTGCCGCCGACGATATGACGGCGCCGCCGGTGATGCCCACCATCGTCGCCGCCGACGGCGAGGTTCTGCCACCGGTGCTTGACGGTCAGAGCTTCGAGGCATGGCTGGGCTCGGTGCGCGATGCCGCTCGCCGTCATGGCATCGCCGAGGCGACGCTGGCAACGCTGTTCGACGACCTGACACTGTCGCCCGCCATTGTCGCGCTCGATCGCAATCAGCCCGAGGTGCGCGCCTCCTACGCCGCCTACATGGAAAAGCGCTTCACGCCGACCAAGGTGGCGCGCGGGCTGTCGGCCCGTAACGAGGTCGAGGAACATCTGTCCGCCGCCGAGACGGCTTACGGGGTGCCCGCCCCGGTGCTGGTGGCGATCTGGGGCATGGAGACCAATTACGGCAGTTATACGGGCCGTACGCCGGTGGTGCGGGCGCTGGCCAGCCTTGCCTATGACGGCCGTCGCTCGGCGCTGTTTCGCCGCGAGCTGTGGGCCGTGATGCGCATTGTCGACCAGCAGCGGGCCTCGCCGGCCGATCTGCGCGGCTCCTGGGCCGGCGCCTTCGGTCAGACCCAGTTCATGCCCACGTCCTTCCTGCGCTATGCCGTCGATGGTGATGGCGACGGCCGGGTCGATCTGTGGCGCTCGGCGGCCGACATCTTTGCGTCCACCGCCAACCTGCTGGCGACCAACGGCTGGGAGCCGGGGCTGCGCTGGGGCTTCGAGGTTCGATTGCCCGACGGTTTCGACCGCGAGGCGGTCCGCGCCACGGAACGGCCCGCCAAGTGCGTGCCGGCGTTGTCCAGGCACAGTAGCTGGCTGGCGGCCGGCGTCTGGCAGCAGCTGGGCGTGACGGCGGTGAACGGGGGCACCACGTGGCCGGCGCCCGAAACCGAGCTGACGCTGGTGGAGCCCGACGGTCCGGACGGCCCGGCCTACCTCACCAGTCGCAACTACCGGGTGCTGCTGGACTATAATTGCTCGAACTTCTATGCCCTCTCCGTCGCCCTGCTCGCCGAGGCCCTTGATGTCCCGCCACAGCCTGATGCCCCGAACCCCGAGGATGCCGCTCAGCCGCCCGTCGTCACGCCCTAGCGCGCGTCTGCTGCTGTTGCTCGCGCTCTGCTCGCTGACGGCCGCCTGCGGCTCGACCCAGGGCGTGCGGGCCACCGAGGGCCGGCCTTCGACGCTCGCGGGCAAGGAGGGGAGCCGGTCGGGCTGGAACGGGCAGATCAAGATCGGCAACCCCTATCAGGTGGCCGGCGTCTGGTATTATCCGGCCGACGATCATGATTACGACGAAACCGGCATCGCCTCGTGGTATGGCGCCGATTTCCATGACAAGCTGACCGCCAATGGCGAGATTTTCGACATGAACGAGGTGTCGGCGGCCCACAAGACGCTGCCGATGCCGAGTTACGTCGAGGTCACCAACCTCGCCAATGGCCGCCAGATGGTGGTGCGGGTCAACGATCGCGGGCCGTTCAAGCCGGGCCGCATCATCGATCTGTCGCGGCGGGCGGCCCAGATGCTGGGGTTCGACGCCGCCGGCGTGACCCAGGCGCGGGTGCGCCGGGTCTATCCCGCCGACAAGCCGGAAGTCGCCGCCCTGCCGCCGCCACGGCTGCTGGCGGCCAGCAATGGCGACGACGCGCCGCCGCCGGTCGCCACGGCGGACGTGGTGACGGCAAGGGTCGCGCCCGATCCGCGTCCGGCGCCGGCCGATCCGGCCAGCGCCGGCTGGAACGACCGGGTCGGTGGCGCGGTGTTCGTGCAGGTGGCGGCACTCTCCGACGAGGGACGGGCGGCGTGGCTGGCCGCCGACATCAAACGCTTCGGACCATCGTCCATTGAACCGGCTGCTCAAG
>CAUJIW010000069.1 GCA_963205175.1 Pseudomonadota bacterium | reverse complement strand
TCGTCGCCGGCACCTACGACGAGGCGACGCCGGCGGCCTGCCGCGACTTCGCCGCGCGGGTGCCGGGCGGGCGGTTCGTCGAGATCGCCGGGGCCGGCCACTCGACGATGTTCGAGCAGCGCGAGGCCTATCTTGCCGCGGTGCGCGGCTTCCTCGCCCGTACCGCGCCGGCCGCCAGCTAAGCGCCATCGGTCATCCGGCATCAGCGCAAGCGTCAGCAGCAGGAAGGGCGGCGGGCGCATGGCTCAGGGGTGGTGATTGCGGGGGTGGCCGGATTGTGGGGGCGGCCGGCGCACGCTACACCAGCGTCATGGAGAAACCCAGCCTGGGCCAAGCGATGGACGGCGCGGCCGCCGAAGATGCCGCCCGGCCGCTGGCGGCGCTTGAGGCGCTGCCGGCGCGCCGTGCCTTGCCGTGCCTTGTCGATGGCCGGCCGGTGCTGCTCTACCGCCAGGGAACGGGCGTGCGCGCGGTGGTCAACCGGTGTCCGCATGTGGGAACGCCACTCGACCTCAGTCCTGGCAACGTGTTCACCCTTGATGGCCGGCATCTCATCTGCGCCACCCACGGCGCGTTGTTCGAGCCCGATTCCGGTCTTTGCGTCTCCGGCCCGTGCAAGGGCCGGGCGCTGGAGATCATTCCGCTTCTGGTGCGGGACGGGCAGGTCTGGCCGGCAGGGCGCGCGTGATCAGCGCCAGCAGCAGCAGGCCGGCGCCGATCATTTCCGGCACCGACAGGACTTCATCATACACCGCCCAGCCCAGCGCCACGCCGATCACCGGCTGCAGCAGCAGCCCGATGCCGCTGGCGGTGGGGGTGAGATGGGCGACCGCATAGACGATCAGGCCCTGGCCGATCACCTGACTGCCCAGACCCAGCATCAGCAGCGGCAACCAGCCGGCGGCCGTGCCTGGCAGCAGCGGTTCCGGGGCCAGCACCACCACCGGCAGCAGGACGAGCATCCCGGCGATGGTCGCGCCCGTCAGCACCGTCAGCACCGGCTGGCGGGCGCGGACATCCGCGACGGTGACGAGGTAGCCGGTGTAGAAGAAGGCCGCCAGCAGGCACATCAGATCGCCGGTCAGATGCGCCATGGACACCTGGGCGCTGGCACCGAACAGCAGGATCACGCCTGGTGCGGCCAGGAGGAGCGGAAACGCCACCCTGCGGGTCAGCCGTTCCCCCAGCACCAGCAGGCCGTAGCCGGCCATGATGAAGCCGGTCAGGTTGGCGAACAGCGAGGCGTTGGCGAGCGTGGTGCGCATGATGCCCATGTGCCAGGCGATCAGATCGGCGGCGAAGAAGGCGCCGGCGACCGCGAAGGCGCCCACGGCCTTCCAGCCCAGCGGCCGGCGTGGCCGTTGGGCGGGCAGCAGCAGGGTGAGCAGCAGCAGCGGCAGCACCCCCAGCGTCAGGCGCCAGAACGCCGATTGCAGCGGCCCGACCTCGGCGACCCGCACCATCAGCGGTCCGACGCTGAGCGAGGCACTGCCCAGCAGCAGTGCGGGAAAGGCAAGGCGGGCCATGGCGGTCCTGTCGTAAAGGTGCTGTCCTGTTGGATGGGCCGGCCTGTTGCGCGCAGGCGGCCCTGTCGTACCGGCAGGTGTCGACCGACTCGCCGTTGCGACGATACTGCGTTGGCGAGTCGACCGGGTGCGACTTTTGGAGGGCGTGACGTTTGGGTGCAAGACTTGGAATCTAGCCGTTGAACGATTTGCCCGGGCAACTACACAGTCAGCCCGGGATGAACATTGACCGCATAACGGGTCGACCTGGGGAGAAGATGATGAGCGATGGACAGCTGATTTCCGTTCCGGACTGGGTGGCGGCGAACACGCGCTGCACCAACGACCAGTATCTGGACCTCTATCGCCAGTCGATAGACGATCCCGACCGCTTCTGGGCCGGGCAGGCCCAGCGCATCACCTGGACCAAGCCGTTCACCAAGGTGAAGAACACCCGCTACGCGCCGGATGTGTCGATCAAGTGGTTCGAGGACGGCGAGCTCAACGCCAGCGTCAACTGCATCGACCGGCATCTGCCGCGCAAGGCCAACGATGTCGCCATCATTTGGGAGAGCGACAGCCCCGGCTTCGACAAGAAGATCACCTACCAGCAGCTCCACGACGAAGTCTGCCGGATGGCCAATGTGCTGAAGGCGCTGGGCGTCAAGAAGGGCGACCGCGTCACCATCTACCTGCCGATGATCCCCGAGATCGCCTATGCGATGCTGGCCTGCGCGCGCATCGGTGCGGTGCATTCCGTGGTGTTTGGCGGCTTCTCGCCGGACGCCATCGCCGGGCGCATCCAGGACTGCAACTCGACCGTGGTGATCACCGCCGACGAGGGAATCCGCGGCGGCAAGAGCATCCCGCTGAAGGCCAATGTCGACAAGGCGCTGGAGTCCTGCCCGCAGGTCGCCCAGGTGCTGGTGGTCCGCCATACCGGCCGTGCCGTCGGCTGGGACAGCTCGCGCGATCACTGGTGGCACGACATGGCGCTGCTGGCGCCGACCAGCTGTGAGCCGGTGGCGGTGAACGCCGAAGACCCGATGTTCATCCTCTACACCTCCGGTTCCACCGGCAAACCCAAGGGTGTGCTGCACACCACGGGCGGCTACATGGTGTGGGCCGCGATCACCCATGAGTATGTGTTCGACTATCGCGAGGGCGAAATCTACTGGTGCACCGCCGACGTCGGCTGGGTGACCGGCCACAGCTACGTGGTCTACGGCCCGCTCGCCAACGGCGCGACGACGCTGATGTTCGAGGGCGTGCCGAACTACCCGGACGTCGATCGCTTCTGGGCGGTGGTCGACAAGCACAAGGTCAACATCTTCTATACCGCCCCCACCGCCATCCGTGCGCTGATGCGCGAGGGCGAGGCGCCGGTCACCAGGCACAAGCGCACCTCGCTGCGGCTGCTGGGCTCGGTGGGCGAGCCGATCAATCCGGAAGCCTGGCTGTGGTACCATCGCGTGGTTGGCGACAGCCGGCTGCCGATCGTCGACACCTGGTGGCAGACCGAGACCGGCGGTATCATGATCACGCCGCTGCCCGGCGCCACCGCGCTCAAGCCCGGCTCGGCGACGCGGCCGTTCTTCGGGGTGCGGCCGGCGCTGGTCGACGCCGAGGGCAAGATCATCGAAGGCGCGACCGACGGCAACCTGGTCATCCTCGACTCCTGGCCGGGCCAGGCGCGCAGCCTCTATGGCGACCACGAGCGCTTCGTGCAGACCTATTTCTCCACCTACAAGGGGATGTATTTCACCGGCGACGGCTGCCGGCGCGATGCCGACGGCTATTACTGGATCACCGGCCGTGTCGATGACGTCATCAACGTGTCGGGCCACCGGCTGGGCACGGCCGAGATCGAGTCGGCGCTGGTCGCCCACCCGCGGGTGGCGGAGGCTGCCGTGGTCGGCTATCCGCACGACATCAAGGGCCAGGGCATCTATGCCTATGTGACGCTGAAGGCCGGCCTGGAGCCGTCGGAGGCGCTGCTGAAGGAGTTGCGTCAGTATGTTCGCGACGAAATCGGCCCGATCGCCACGCCGGACCTGCTGCACTTCACGCCGGGCCTGCCCAAGACCCGGTCGGGCAAGATCATGCGGCGCATCCTGCGCAAGATCGCGGAAAACGAGTTCAGCGCGCTGGGGGATGTATCGACGCTGGCCGACCCCTCGGTGGTCGACCATCTGATCGAGGGCCGGCTGAATCGTTGACGCCAGTCCTGAGGGCGGCGCCAGCCGCCGTTCCTGAACGAATATTGCAAGACGGCCGGTCGGATGTGCGACCGGCCGTTGCCATTTCTACCTGGGCGATAAAAAAACACCGAAAGTGTCGGGATATTTTACGACATTGCGGCGGCTCCTGAAATTTTATTATAGTTACCAGTATGTTACAAACTGGCGCGTTTCTTGAATAATTCTGCGTAGCGCCGAGCCGCACTCAGCGACCGGTGACGACCCGCCACAACAGGGTGGGCCAATGGGCAATGAACGAGGGGAATAACATGAAGTACCTGCTTAGGTCGCTGGCGGCCGGTGCATCCTTGTGCGCCGTGGCCGTCCTTCAACTGCCGGTGACCGCCAGTGCCGGCGTACTGACCGCCGACATGGTCTCGGCCCGCACCTACCTCAAGACGACGCTCGACTATCAGGATCCGATGTATCTGCCGTCGGAGGCCCAGAAGAACGGCACGGTGATGCTGCGCACGCCGATCGTCGACGGCCCCTACGCCGGCTACAACAGCTACTGTTCGGGCACCGTGGTGGGCTACCGCACCATCGTCACCGCCGCGCACTGCGTCTCCGGTCTCGACCCGCGCGATGACGAGTATGGCGATTACGGCACGCCGCAGGTCCGCTTCGGCGGCTACAACGGCACGCAGGTCAGCGTGGCCTCGATCGACATCCACCCGCTCTACTATGATGCCACCTACGGCAAGTTCGCCCAGGGCGCCTTCGCGGCCGGTGACATCGCGGTGCTGCATCTGTCGGAGACCATTCCGGCGGGCACCAAGATCTACAAGCTGTTCAATGGTGACGCCAGCGGCGAGGTCGCCACGCACATCAGCTACGGCACCACCGGCAACGGCGACGGTTCCAACGGCGACATCTTCAGCCTCGATAACCTGGCCAACGGCCGCATCGGCAAGAACCTGTATGAAGGCAGCCTCGCCGACCTGTTCGGCCCGGACTATCTGACCGGCGCCCAGCTGGTCTACGACTTCGACACCGGTGATGCCGCCAACAACGCGCTGCCGTGGTGGGCAAGCCCCTATGGCTACCTGCTGCCGGACGGCTCGATCTATATCGATCCGCTGACCGACATCTACCAGGATCTCGGGCTGGGCGACGAGGAAGTGCTGATCGACGGCGGCGACTCCGGCGGCGGCGCGTTCGTCAACGGCAAGCTCGCCGGCGTCCACTCGTTCGGCTTCACGCTGGGGGGTGAATATTGCGACGGCGTCCTCAATCCGAACCCGAACGATCCGTTCGACACCTCTGGTGCCTTCAATCCCGAGATCATCAATAACCCGGATATCGATTGCGCGCTGAACTCCACCTTCGGTGAAGTGGCGGGCGATACGGCGGTCGCCTTTTACTATGACTGGCTGATGGCCCGTATTCCGGAGCCGGCGACCTACGGCCTGATGGGCCTGGGTGCGCTGATGGCGGCATTTGGCCTGCGTCGCCGCCGCGCCTGACGCGGACGTCACGACAGGACAATGGGGGGACGGCGGCCCGGCAGGGCTGCCGTTTTCCTTTTGGGACCCCGCGCCGGTGTCGCGGCGTTCATGATGCCCCGACCTGTGCCGGCCGGTGCCGACGGTTCAGAAGTCCGAGCAGATACCGCCTTTTTCCCAGTCGCCGTAGCGGGTGGGTTCCGGCCCCTTGCGGCCACCTACTTCGCGTGGACTGGCCGCGGTGGCATCGGCGCCGCCGGGCGGGACGGCCGTGGCCTCTTGAGGCGGGAGCGACGCCGGCACGGCGGCTTCATCTGAGGCGGGCTCAATTTTTTTCGTCATGGCACTTCCTCTT
This sequence comes from Pseudomonadota bacterium, assembly GCA_963205175.1. Classification (GTDB taxonomy): domain Bacteria; phylum Pseudomonadota; class Alphaproteobacteria; order Sphingomonadales; family Sphingomonadaceae; genus CAUJIW01. Next base: position 4,565 of record CAUJIW010000069.1, on the reverse strand, counting down.
CGCGTGGCGCCGGTTACCATGGCCGCCAACAACTGACAATGAACGGGGGGAGTGATGAGTCGTTTCGCGAACAAGGTGATCGCCGTCACCGGGGCGGGTTCGGGCATCGGCCGGGCGCTGGCGCTTGAACTGGCGCGGCGTGGCGCGCGGGTGGCGATGAGCGACGTCAATGCCGACGGGCTGGCGGAGACCGCGCGCCTGCTGGGCAACGCGCACCACATGACGCGGACCTTCGATGTGACGGCACCGGGCGCGCTGGGCGGTTTCGCCGACGCGGTGGAGGCCGAGTTCGGTCGCGTCGACGGCATCATCAACAATGCCGGGCTAAGCGTGGTTGCGCCGTTCGCGCTGATGCCGCGCGAGGATTTCGACCGGGTGATGGCGGTCAACTTCGATGCCGTGGTCGAGGGCACGCGGGTGTTCCTGCCCAAGCTGAAGGCCCATGGCACGGGCTGGATCACCAACATCTCCTCGGTGTTCGGCATGATGGCCTACCCGACCCAGTCGGCCTACAACGCGTCGAAGTTCGCGGTCAAAGGCTTTACCGAGTGCGTGCGGCTGGAGCTGGAACAGACCGATCCGGGCATTGAAGTGGTGTGCGTCCACCCCGGCGGCATCAAGACCAACGTGGCGCGCAACGCCAAGTTCATCGCCGGACTGGACGGCAGCGGCACCGGCCTGATGGCGGCGGACAATTTCGACAAGGCGGCGCGCACGACGCCGGAGCAGGCGGCGCTGACGATCCTCGACGGCATGGAGCGGGGCGCCAGGCGGGTGCTGATCGGCCCGGACGCGCGCATCATCGACATCATCGTCCGGCTGTTCCCGGTGCGCTATTTCCGCATCATCGGCAACTTCCTCGGCATCGCTTCCTGAGCCGGCGTTGCGGGCCCTCCGTGGGCGAGAACAGCGGCCGGACGCCGCGTCAGGATCCAGCCCGGTTCAGCCGCGTGCCCAGGGTTCCAGGATGGTGTCGCGCGGGGTATCCGTCTGGCGCGGATAGTCGAGGATATAGTGCAGGCCCCGGCTCTCCCGCCGGGCGAGTGCCGAGCGGACGATGAGGTCGGCCACGGTTACCAGGTTGCGCAGTTCCAGCAGGTCGCGGTTGACGCGGAAGTGGCCGTAATACTCCTGGATTTCCTTGCGCAGCAGCTTGACGCGGTGCTTGGCGCGCTCCAGCCGCTTGGTGGTGCGCACGATGCCCACATAATCCCACATGAACTGACGCAGCTCCGCCCAGTTGTGGGCCACCACCACTTCCTCGTCGGAGTCGGTGACGCGGCTTTCGTCCCATGGCGCGGGCGTCGGCACCGGCGCGCCGTCGTCGCTGGCGCGAATGTCGGCGGCGGCGGCATGGCCGAACACCAGGCATTCGAGGATCGAGTTGGACGCCATGCGGTTGGCGCCGTGCAGCCCGGTGTGGGCGGCCTCGCCAATAGCGTAGAGGCCGGCGAGATCGGTTCGGCCGGCGAGATCGGTGAGCACACCGCCGCAGGTGTAATGGGCGGCCGGCACCACCGGGATCGCTTCCCGCGTGATGTCGATGCCCAGTTCCAGCAGGCGGGCGTGGATGGTCGGGAAGTGGCCGGTGACGAAGTCGGCCGGCTTGTGGCTGATGTCCAGCAGCACATGCGGCAGGCCCAGCCGCTTCATTTCATGGTCGATGGCGCGGGCGACGACATCGCGCGGCGCCAGCTCGGCGGCCGGGTCGAACGATGGCATGAAGCGGGTGCCGTCGGGCAGCTTGAGCAGGCCGCCCTCGCCGCGCATCGCCTCGGTGACGAGAAAGTTCCGCACCTGCGGATGATAGAGGCAGGTGGGGTGGAACTGGTTGAACTCCATGTTGCCGACCCGGCAGCCGGCACGCCAGGCCATGGCGATGCCGTCGCCGGTGGAGCCGTCCGGGTTGGTGGAATAGAGGTAGACGCGGCTGGCGCCGCCGGTCGCCAGCACGGTCGCTCGCGCCGCGAAGCGCTCCACCCGCCGGCGCTTGCGGTCGTAGATGTAGGCGCCATAGCACCGCCGCGGGCCGCCGGTGCCGACATGGCGTTCGGTGATCAGATCGACCGCCACCTTGTTGGAGAACAGGGTGATGTTGGGCTCCGCCGCCGCCCGCTGTTCCAGGGTACGCTGCACCGCGCCGCCGGTGGCGTCATCGACATGAACGATCCGGCGATGGCTGTGGCCGCCCTCGCGGGTGAGGTGGAAGGGGTGGGCCGCGTCCTCGCCGACATTGAAGGGCACGCCCAGCTTGACCAGCTTCTCCACCGCCGCCGGCGCCCGTTCGACGACGAACTCCACCGCGGCACGGTTGTTGAGACCGGCGCCGGCCCGGATGGTGTCATCGATATGGGCCTCGAAGGTGTCGCCCTCTTCCAGCACCGCGGCGATGCCGCCTTGCGCCCAGGCGGTGGAGCCGGCCGAGACGTCGCCCTTTGACAGTACCGCGACCTTGTAGCGGTCGGCCAGATCCAGGGCCAGGGTCAACCCGGCCGCGCCCGAGCCGAGCACGAGCACATCGAACTGGTGCAGGTCATTGGTTGCCATGCGGACTCTCCGGTGCGGCAGCGAGGGCGCCTGGCGCCTGATGCTGGGTCAGGCGCAGGAACACGTCTTCGAGGTCGGCCTCCTCGGTGGTCACTTCCTCGATGCCGATGCCCGCCTCGGCAAGAGCGCCCAGCACCCGCCCGGCACTCATCCTACGGGTATCGTAGGTGACGGCCAGATGCCAGGGGTCGCGCAGGCGGGCGTCGAAGCCGGCGAGGCAGGCCGGCGGGCTGCTGATCTCGCGATCCAGCCGCACCACCACCACCTTGTCGTGGGCCTGCGCCATCAGGCTGGCCTTGGTTTCGTTGGCGACCACCTGGCCATGGTTGATGATGGCGATGCGGTCGCACAGCTCCTGGGCTTCTTCCAGATAATGGGTGGTGAGCACGACCGTGGTGCCGGCGGCGTGCAGCTGGCGCACATAAGCCCACAGCTGCTGGCGCAGCTCGATGTCGACACCGGCGGTCGGCTCGTCGAGTACCAGGATCGGCGGGTTGTGGATCAGTGCCTTGGCGATCAGCAGCCGTCGCTTCATGCCGCCCGACAGCGTGCGGGAATAGACGTGCGCCTTGTCGGCGAGTTTCATCGCTTCCAGGATCTCCATGGTCCGCCGCCGCGACCTGGGCACGCCATAGAGGCCCGCTTGCAGTTCCAGCACCTCGTAGGGGGTGAAGAACGCGTCGAACATCAGTTCCTGCGGCACGATGCCGATGGAGGCCTTGGCGTTGCGCGGGTCGCGGTCGATATCGAAGCCCCAGATTTCCACCCCGCCGGCGGTCTTGTTCACCAGGCCGGCCATGATGTTGATCATGGTCGACTTGCCGGCGCCGTTGGGGCCAAGCAGGCCGAACATCGAGCCTTGCGGGATGTCCAGCGAAACACCCCGGAGGGCCTGCTTGCCGCCGGCATAGGTTTTGACCAGGTCGCGGATGCGGATGGCGGGCGTCGGGGCGGGACTTGTCATGGCCCGGACACATAGCGCGCGCCGGCGCGCTTGTCGAAGGGGGTGTCGGCATCGGTATGGAAACACAGCGTCCTGACGCCGGCATTTTGCCGGGCGCCCGGTGCGCCTATGCTGGCGGCGAGGCCGGACAGGGAGGGCGGACGATGCTGCGGGTGCGAGAGATCGATCATGTGGTGCTGCGGGTGACCGACGTGGACGCGATGCTGCACTTCTACACCCGGGTGCTGGGCTGTCCGGTGGAGAGGCGTCAGGAGGCGATCGGGCTGATCCAGCTGCGCGCCGGCCGCTCGCTGATCGATCTGCTGGTGGTGGCCGACGCGCCGGCGACGCCAGGCAACGTCGATCACATCTGCCTGCGCGTCGATCCCTTCGACGCCGAGGCGATCCGCGACCACCTCGCCCGCCATGGCATCGAGGCCGGCACGGTCGCCAGCCGCTATGGCGCCGAGGGCGACGGTCCGTCGCTCTACATCAGCGATCCGCAGGGAAACATCGTCGAGTTGAAGGGGCCGCCCTTCAATCCGTCGGCCGGCGGTGCTATCTGAGGCGCATCCGTATGACCAATCAGGATTGACACACCATGAGCACCGCCGCGCCGGAAACCCTTTACGTCCAGACCCAGCAGGTCGCCTGCGACGGCGACGGCGGCGCCCTGGGCCACCCGCGCGTGTTCCTGAAGATGGACGAGCGTGGCTATGTCGAATGCGGCTACTGCGATCGCCGCTACGTGCTGGCCGGCGGCCCGGCCGATCCCCGGCCGGCCGGCAGCGCCGACGCCTCCAGGGCCGCCTGAGATGACCGGCACGCCCGCCGCCGTCGCCCGCGACCTGTTCTATAACCGCACCGGCATGGATGAAGGCCGTGTCGAGGCGGTGGTCGCCGAGGCGTTGGGCGGGCTGGAGGACGGCGAGCTTTACCTGCAATACGCGCTCTCGGAGAGCTTCGGCTTCGACGACGGCCGGCTGAAGTCGGCGACCTTCGACACCGCCCAGGGCTTCGGTCTGCGCGGCGTCACCGGCGAGACCGCGGCGTTTGCCCACGCCAACGAATTGTC
>CAUJIW010000068.1 GCA_963205175.1 Pseudomonadota bacterium | reverse complement strand
GGCCCTTTACGACAATGGTCGGGTGCGTCGCGACGCCGCGCGACGCACCCGCGCAGGGTAATTCCGGCCGGCCGGATTATATGAGCGATAGCTGATATTCGAGTACGGTCCTGGTGTGAGGACCAGAGTCAAGCGCTCGGGAACGTGTCCGCGCGTTCCCGCCGTCGGAGCCCACAAGTCATGAACGCAACTGCCACCGCCCGCCTGAAAACCCCGGAAGCGGCACCGCCGCCACCCCCGGCGCCGCCGGGTGGACCGAAGCCACCGGGCAAGGCCTCGCTCTATGCGGCGCGCACCAAGCCCTACCCCAAGGCGGTTGACGGTCGTTTCCGCCGGCTGAAGTGGGCAGCGCTGTGGGTGCTGCTGGGCATCTATTATCTGACGCCGTTCCTGCGCTGGGACCGCGGTCCCGGTGCCCCGGACCAGGCCATCCTGATCGATCTGCCGGCGCGGCGCGGCTACTTTTTCATGATCGAGATCTGGCCACAGGAGGTCTATTACATCACCGGCATCCTCGCGATGGCGGCGATTGGCCTCTTTCTTGTCACGGCGCTGATGGGCCGCGCGTGGTGCGGCTATGCCTGCCCGCAGACGGTGTGGACCGACCTCTACCGCTGGGTCGAGCACAAGCTGGAGGGCGACCGCAATGCCCGCATCAAGCTCGACAAGGGGCCACTGACCTTCAACAAGATCTGGCGCAAGACCGCCAAGCACATCGTCTGGGTGATCATCGGCGCGCTGACCGGGGGCGCCTGGATTCTCTATTTCAACGACGCGCCGACAATCCTGCCCCAGCTGTTCACCGGCGAGGCGGGCGAGGGTGTCTATCTGTTCGTCGGCCTGCTGACCTTCACCACCTATACGCTGGGCGGCATCGCCCAGGAACAGGTATGCACCTACATGTGCCCGTGGCCGCGCATCCAGGCGGCGATGCTCGACCGCGAGTCGCTGTGGGTCACCTACCGCGAAGACCGGGGCGAGCCGCGCGGCAACCCGAAGAAGGCACAGGCCGAGGGCGCGCCGGCGCTGGGCGACTGCATCGACTGCACGCTGTGCGTCCAGGTCTGCCCGCAGGGCATCGACATCCGCAACGGGCCGCAGCTGGAGTGCATCCAGTGCGCTTTGTGCGTCGATGCCTGTGATTCGGTGATGGACAAGATCGGCAAGCCGCGCGGCCTGATCGCCTACGCGACGGAGGCCAATGCCGAGCGCCGGGCCGCCGGTCAGAAGGAGCGCCTGAAGCTGGTGCGGCCGCGCACGGTCATCTACTCGGTGGTGCTGGCGGCCATCGGCGCCGTGATGTTCAGCGTGCTGCTGCATCGCGGTGATCTGGAACTGAACCTGATCGCCGACCGCAACCCGTTGTATATCACGCTGGCCGATGGCAGCATCCGCAACGGTTATACGCTGAAGATTCTCAACAAGTCCGGCCAGCCCCGGTCTTTCGAGGTCACGGCGACCGGCCTTGACGGGGTACAGGTGCAGTTGGGCATCGACGCCGCCGGCAATGTCGTCAACGCCCGGGCCGACTCGGTGAAGGCCGAGCGGGTGTTCCTGGTGCTGCCGGCGGATCAGCTGGGCAAGGTTGCCGACGGCGAGGTGCCGGTGACCCTGCACGTGAAGGACAAGGCGACCGGCCAGGTGGCGGAGGCCGATACCAGCTTCCGGGGGCCGAAGTCGTGAGCGCGATGATGGAGCAAGGGGAGATGACGGTGACGGGCAAGCGGCTGACGGGTCGGCATGTGTTCATCGGCGTGGCAACGTTTTTCGCGCTGGTGACATTGGTCAACGTCGTGATGATCAGCTTCGCCGTCGGCACCTTCGACGGGCTCCAGACCGACAATGCCTACAACGAGGGGCGCTCCTTCAACCAGACCATCGCGGCGGCGCGCGCCCGCGCCGGGCTTGGCTGGCAGGACAGCCTGATGCTGGAGCCGGGCCGGGTGACCCTGGCCCTGGCCGACCGGGACGGCCAGCCGGTGTCGGGCCTGGTATTGTCCGGCCAGCTGCGCGGTCTCACTCACGCCGACGCCGATCAGGCGCTGGCGTTCCGGGAGACGACGACCGGTCGCTACGAGGCGGTGCTGGCCCGCCCGGTCACCGGTCGCTGGGAGGTGCGGGTGTCCACCCGCGCTCCCGATGGCACGCCGGTCGATTTCCGTCAGCAGGCACGGGTCGGCGGCTGAACCGGCCGGTGGCGGCCCGACAGGAAGCGGACAAGACGGCGGGGAACGGGAACATGGCGTCGACGCGATCGCTGGAACTGGTGGTGCCGGGCATGCATTGCGCCGGCTGCATCGGCAAGGTCGAGCGCGGCCTCAAGGCGCTGCCCGGCGTCACCACCGCGCGTGCCAATCTCTCCACCAAGCGTGTCACCGTCGCCTGGGACGGTGACGGGCTGGACCAGGGACGCGTCGTCGATGCCGTGCGCCAGCTCGGCTTCGAGGCCACCCCCTTTCAGGCCGGCGCCGCGCGCGAGCGTCAGCGCGAGGAGCTGCGGGAACTGGTGCGGGCGCTGGCGGTCGCCGCCTTTGCCTCGATGAACATCATGCTGCTGGCGGTGGCGGTGTGGGCGGGGCTCGCCGAGGACATGGATGTCGCGACCCGCACCATGTTCTACTGGATTCAGGCGATCATCGCCATTCCCACCGTCGCCTATTCCGGCCGGCCCTTCTATCGCTCGGCGCTGCGGGCGTTGCGGGCGAAAAGCCTCAACATGGACGTACCGATCTCGCTGGCGGTGATCCTGACGCCGCTGGTCAGCGTCATGGAGGTGATCCGCGAGGAGGAGCACGCCTATTTCGATGGCGCGGTGATGCTGCTGTTCTTCCTGCTGATTGGCCGGGTGCTGGAGCGGGTGGTGCGCACCGAGGCCTGGGGCGCGGCGGAGAACCTGCTGTCGCTGCAGGCGACCGAGGCGCAGCTGATGGAGGCCGACGGCCGGGTGCGCAGCGTTCCGGCCGCGGAACTGGCCGCCGGCATGACCGTGCTGGTGGCGGCGGGCGCCCGCGTGCCGGCCGACGGCACCGTGGCCGAGGGCAGCTCCGACATCGATCTGTCGCTGGTGACCGGCGAGAGCGTGCCGGAGACAGCGGGTGTCGGCACCCATGTCTATGCCGGGACACTCAACCTCACCGGGCCTCTCACCGTCACCGTGACGGCGCGGCCGGAGGACAGCCTGCTGGCTGACCTGATCCGGCTGATGGAGGCCGCCGAGCAGAACCGTTCGCGCTACGTCCAGGTCGCCGACCGGCTGTCGCGCATCTACGCGCCGGCGGTGCATATTCTGGCCGCCGTGACCTTCACGGGCTGGCTGCTGCTGGGGCAAGGCTGGCACGACGCGCTGATGGCGGCGGTGGCGGTGCTGATCATCACCTGTCCGTGCGCGCTGGGGCTCGCCATGCCTGTCGTGCAGGTGACAGCGATTGGCCGGCTGCTGAAAATGGGCATTGTCGTCAAGGCGGCGGACGCGCTGGAACGCCTGTCGAGCGTCGACACGCTGGTGTTCGACAAGACCGGCACGCTCACTGTCGGTCAGCCGGCACTCGCCAATCGCGCCGACATTCCCGACGCCCAGCTGGCGCTGGCGGCGGCGCTGGCGCGGGCCAGCCGCCACCCGCTGTCGCGGGCGGTGGTGGTGGCGGCCGCCAGCCTGCCGCTGCCGGCGGCGCTGGCCGATGTGCGCGAACAGCCCGGCTTCGGCCTGGAGGGGCAGCTTGACGGCCAGACGGTGCGGCTGGGCTCGGCGGACTGGACCGGCGCACCCGACACGCCGGTGGACGGGCCGCATCTGTGGTTGCGGCTGGGTGACGCCGCGCCGCTGCTGTTTACCTTCCACGACCGGTTGCGGGAGGATGCCCGCGAGGTGTTCGCCCGCCTGAAGGCTTCGGGGCGCGAGGTCATACTGCTGTCGGGCGACCGGTCGGCGGTGGTGGCGCAGGCGGCCGCCGAACTGGGCGTCGACCGCTGGCTCGCCGAGGTCAAGCCGGCCGACAAGGCCGGTGTCATTGCCCGGCTGTCGGCCGAGGGCCATCGCGTGCTGATGGTCGGCGATGGCCTCAACGACGCGCCGGCGCTCAAGGCGGCGCAAGGCTCCATGTCGCCGGCCAGTGCCGCCGACATCGCCCAGCGTGCCGCCGACGTGGTGTTCCAGGGTGCGAAGCTGCGGCCGGTCGAGGTCACCCTGTCCATGGCACGCGCGGCGCACCGGCGGGCGATCGAGAATTTCGGGCTGGCGATCGGCTATAATGTCATCGCGGTGCCGCTGGCGATGCTGGGCCACGTGACGCCGCTGATCGCCGCCATCGCCATGTCGTCGTCGTCGATCATTGTCGTCATCAACGCGCTGGGTCTGAAATGGAGGCGCCTGTGACTGTGCTGCTCTACCTCATCCCCGCCATGCTGGCGATGGGCGCGCTGGCGCTGGTGGCGTTCATGTGGGCGTTGAAATCCGGTCAGTTCGACGATCTCGACGGTGCCGCCGAGCGCATCCTGATGGACGACGACGACCGGCCGGCCCAGCCGGTCGCGTATCCGTCGCCTGTCGCGCCGCCCGCCGCCGCTGCCTCGCCCCCGGCGTCCACATCGGGCTGATCCCGGAATCAACAAGGCCGCACCCTTGCGGATGCGGCCCTGGTGGATCGAGTTGCCGTGACAGGGGCGGCGGTCAGCCGGCTTTCTGGATGGTCGCCGTGCCGGCGTCGCGGTCGCCCGGCTGGGCGGCCAGCAGGTCCTTCAGGAAGGCGCCCTTGTCGGCGACGGTGGCCTCGCCGGCGACGGTCGAGCGGATGTCCGCCGTCACGCCGGTGCTGCGGGCATCGTCGAGCAGCGCCTGCTCGCCGGGGGTCTTGGGGGCGCTGACGCCGGGGCCGAACAGCGCGTCCATCGCCTGGCCCTGGGAGTCCAGCTCCTGCGGCCGCGGCGCACCCGGCCTCGGCGGGCGCAGGTTGAAATCGGGCGGCACCGCCAGCGGCGCCTGCTTGGTGACGGCGAACTCGTCCGGCGCGTCCTTGGCCATGCCGAAGGTCTTCTTCATGCCGCCGCAACCGGGCAGGGCCAGCAGGGCCAGGGCGCCGGCGCCCAGCAGAAGCACTCGTGATGCCGTCATTCGTTCGTCTCCGCCTTCTGGTCGTGCCGGGGCCTGGCGAGGCCGATGAACAGCAGCGCCGCCACCCCGAGCGTGATGGCCGCGTCGGCCACGTTGAACACGTAGAATGAGTAGCCCATCAAATGGAAGTGCAAAAAGTCGGCAACCGCGCCGAAGCGCACCCGATCCGCGATATTCCCGATGGCGCCGCCGAGAATACCGCCCAGCGCCAGCGCCTGCGCGCGGCTCTGTTCCTTCAGCAGCCAGTAGGCGACCAGCGCCGCGATGGCGCCGGTCAGCCCGGTGAGCAGCCAGCGGCCGGCATCGCTGTCGGCCCTGAACAGGCCCATGGAGACGCCGCGGTTCCACACCATGGTCAGGTTGAAGAAGCCGTCGATCACCGGCACCGTCACCTTGGCCGGCAGCGCGAACGGCCCGAGAATCCACCACTTGCTGAGCTGGTCGAGGATCAGCACGACAAGCGCGAAACGCAGGCCGAGGCGCGCGGGCGTCATCACCCGGCTCACGCGGCGCCACCCCCGGTCACGGCATCATGGCAGCGGCCGCACAGGGCCGGATGGTCGGCGTGGGCGCCGACGTCCGGCAGCACCTGCCAGCAGCGGCCGCACTTGGCGCCGTCGGCGGCACCGGTGACGACACCGATGCCCGGCGCGTCGTCGAGCCGGAAGGCGCCGTCCGGGGCGCTGCCGGTGACCAGCGTCAGGCCGGAGGTGATGCTGATCTCGGCCATGTCGAGGCCGGCCAGCAGCGCGGCGTCGGCGGCGTCACCGAGGTAGAGCGTCGGCGCCGACTCCAGGCTGGAGCCGATGCGCTTTTCCCGCCGGTCAACCTCCAGCGCGCCGGTGACGACGGCGCGGATCGCCCGCACCCGGGCCCATTTGGCGGCCAGCGCCGGGTCCAGCCACGTTGCCGGCACGTCGGGGAACAGCTCCAGATGCACCGAGCCGTCCTCGCTGGGGAAGCGGGCCTGCCAGGCCTCCTCGGCGGTGAACACCAGCACCGGCGCCAGCCACTTCACCAGGCAGTGGAACAGCGTGTCGAGCACGGTGCGGCAGGCGCGCCGGCGCGCGCTGGTGGCGGTGTCGCAGTAGAGGCTGTCCTTGCGGACGTCGAAGTAGAAGCTCGACAGGTCGAGGTTGCAGAAGTTCGACAGCGCGGTGATGTACGGGTTGAAGTCGAAGTTGTTGGCGTGGCGGCGCAGGTCGGCGTCCATCTCGGCGACCCGGTGCAGCACCCAGCGTTCCAGCTCCGGCATCGCCTCCACCGCCACCTTCTCGGCGTCGGTGAAGCCGTCGAGCGCGCCCAGCAGGTAGCGCAGGGTGTTGCGCAGCTTGCGATAGGCGTCCACCTGGCCGGCGAGGATCTCCTTGCCGATGCGCACGTCCTCGAAATAGTCGGTCGAGACCACCCACAGCCGCAGGATATCGGCGCCGTTCTCCTTGATCACCGCCTGCGGGTCGACGGTGTTGCCCAGCGACTTCGACATCTTGCGCCCCTGGGCGTCGAGCACGAAGCCGTGGGTCATCACGCCGTCATAGGGCGCGCGTCCCCGGGTGCCGCAGCCCTCCAGCAGCGAGGACTGGAACCAGCCGCGATGCTGGTCGGAACCTTCGAGGTAGAGGTCGGCCGGCCAGGTGAGCGCCGGCCACTTGCCGCTTTCCAGCACGAAGCTGTGGGTCGAGCCGCTGTCGAACCAGACGTCGAGAATGTCGTTCACGACCTCATAGTCCGCAAGGACATGGTCCGGACCCAGCAGCGCCTGATGATCCGCGCCGAACCAGGCATCCGC
>CAUJIW010000067.1 GCA_963205175.1 Pseudomonadota bacterium | reverse complement strand
GCGGCCGTGCTCGCCCAGCGACTGGACGATGGCGTTGGCCTCGCGATAGGAAACGCCGGCCCGGCGCAGCACGCCGACCAGGGTGTCGCCACGATTGTAGCGGATGTCCTTGCTGATCCGGTCAGGTTCGGGGGTGGCGGCGAGCGGCGTCGCCAGGGCGGTCATCGGTACCTGTTCGCCGGTGCGGGCGCCTTCCTTGAGGGGGCGGATGACCGCGGGTTCCAGCGCCCTGATCTGTTCGGGGCTGCGCTCCTGGGGCGGCGGCGACGGAAAAGCCTGCGGCGGCGAGCCCAGCGCCAGCGAGGTCGCGGTGCTGATCAGCGCGCTGATGGTGATGAGGCCGCGCCACCAGCGCAGCGAGCCGATCTGATGGCCCAGATCGACGGCAAGATCAAACTCGCCGCCGGGAAGCGGGAAGGTCGGTGATGCACCGCGATGTTCGTGAGCAAGCGAAAGGAGCCCTGTTCTCAGCACCCCGTGGTCTCCGTGTTGCCCCACCCGAAACGATACAGTCATCGCCGCCAGAAGCGGTTTCGACTCGCGAAAAATGTCCCCCGGAGTTGGCGATGTCAAATCAAAATGCTTAATAATGCGGTCACATGCGACATGGTATACATTCCCTAGAGGTGGTTGCCCGCATATCCACAATATCTTTGGTCTCCGGACTTGACTGTATTGTGCGATGCGGCAAACTGGCGGGGATATGGGCGCGTTGGGCTTGACCAAGATCACGGCCGTCCTGGGGCCGACCAACACCGGAAAAACCCATCTGGCGGTTGAACGGCTGTGCGCCCACGCTTCCGGCATGATGGGGTTTCCGCTCAGGCTGCTGGCCCGCGAGGTCTATGACCGGGTGGTGGCAATCAAGGGCGCGGCGCAGGTGGCGCTGATCACCGGCGAGGAACGCATCCTGCCGCCCGATGCCCGCTACTTCCTCTGCACGGCTGAATCGATGCCGCTGGAGCGCGATGTCGGCTTCGTCGCGCTCGACGAGGCGCAGATGGGCGCCACCGACGAGCGCGGCCACATCTTCACCGACCGGCTGCTGCGGGCGCGCGGGCGCGACGAGACGATGATCCTCGGCTCCGACAGTCTGCGGCCGCTGGTGGCCAGGCTGGTGCCGGAGGCCGAGATCATCGCCCGGCCGCGCTTCTCGACGCTGAGCTACATGGAGCCGCGCAAGCTGTCGCGGCTGCCCAAGCGCAGCGCCATCGTCGCCTTTTCCACCGAGCAGGTCTATGCCATCGGCGAGATGCTGCGGCGACAGCGCGGCGGTGTCGCGGTGGTGATGGGCTCGCTCAGTCCGCGCACCCGCAACGCCCAGGTGGCGATGTACCAGTCAGGCGAGGTCGATTATCTGGTGGCCACCGACGCCATCGGCATGGGCCTCAACATGGACATCGCCCATGTCGCCTTCGCCGGCCTGCACAAGTTCGACGGCCGCCGCCATCGTCGGCTGACACCGGCGGAAATGGCGCAGATCGCCGGCCGGGCCGGCCGCCACCAGCGCGACGGCACTTTCGGCGCCGTGCAGTTCGAGGAGGGGCGGGGGTTCACCCCGGAGGAAGTGGTGGCGATCGAGGGGCACAGCTTCCAGCCACTGCAGTCGCTGCGCTGGCGCAACGCCAATCTGGATTTCTCGTCGGTCGATGGCCTGCTGCGGTCGCTCGATCGCCGCCCCGACCGGCCGGAGCTGAGCCGGGCCGATGACGCGGTGGACCTCGCGGTGCTCAGGCTGCTGGCGCAGGAGGCCGACGTGGCGGCGCGCACGACGCGGCCGGCGCGGGTGCGGCGGCTGTGGGACGCCTGCCAGATTCCCGACTATCGCAAGGTCAGCCCCGAGATTCACGCCCGTCTGGTGGGGCGCATCTTCCGTCATCTCTCGGAGGGCAGGGGCACGCTGCCCACCGACTGGGTGGCGGGCGAGGTGGCCCGGCTGGACGCCACGGGTGGTGACATCGAGACCATTGCCGGGCGCATCGCCGGCATCCGCACCTGGGCCTATGTCGCCCAGCGTGCCGACTGGCTCGACGATCCGAAACATTGGGCCGAGCGCACCCGCGCCGTCGAGGACAAGCTGTCGGACGTGCTGCACGAGCGGCTGATCCAGCGCTTCGTCGACCGTCGCACCTCGATCCTGCTGCGTGAGGCCGGTGGCCGGCATGCCATGGGCATCGAGGTTGCCGCCGACGGATCGGTGGAAGTGGAAGGGCAGGCCATCGGCACGCTGTCGGGCTTCACCTTCACCGTCGATCCCGCCACCCGGCACGATGATCGCCGCCGGGTGATGGCGGCGGCGGAACGGGTGCTGTCGGCCGAGATGGGGCGGCGGGCCCGTGCGCTCGCCAGCAGCGACGAGGAAGCCTTCACCCTGGACTATGCGCCGGTGTCGCCGCACGGCCGCATCCTGTGGCGCGGCGCGCTGGTCGCCACGCTGGCGGCCGGACGCTGCCCCTTGAGCCCGCAGATCCGGCTGGAGCCCGGCGCCGCCGGTCTGTGTCACGGCGACCGGGCATCGATCGCCGCCCGGCTGTCGGACTGGCTCGACAGTCAGATCGATCAGCATCTGGGGCCGCTCAAGCGGCTGGCGGCGGTCGCCAACGGCCACACCAGCGACCATAAGGACGGCAAGATCAATGGCGCCGCGCGCGGACTTGCCGTGCAGCTGGTGCAGGGGCTGGGGATTGCCCCGCGTGATCTGGCCGAGGCGCAGATCAAGGCGATGAGCCGCGAGGAGCGGCGCTGGGTGGCGCGTGCCGGGGTCCGGCTCGGCACCCGGCATCTGTTCGTCCCCGGACTGCTCAAGCCGTTGCCGACCCGCTGGCGGCTGGCGCTGTGGGCGGCGGCCAACCCCGGCCGGCTGACCGGCCTGCCGCGCGAAGGGGCGGTGACGATTGTGCGCGATCCTGTCGTGCCGGAGGCCTTTTACACCGTCGCCGGCTACTGGCCGGTGGTCGACAAGGCGATCCGGGTCGATGTGGTGGAGCGGCTGCTGCAGGCGCTGCGCGATGCCGCGCGCCAGGACAGGACCATCGTGCCGCCGGACTCGCTGGTGTCGATGGTCGGGCTGTCGCGCCCGGATTTCGCCCGGCTGATGATGGCGCTGGGCTATGGTCGGGCGACGGTCCCGGAGGAGGTCGCCGGCGGCGATGGCCCGGTGGTGGCGGCGTTCAGGTGGCGTGGCGATGCCCGCCGCAAGGCGCGGCCGGTGCCGGTGCCGGCCCGCGCCGACTCGCCGTTTTCGGTTCTGGCGCCGCTGCGTGGCGGCGGAGTGTGAGTTCAGAGAGGAGAATGCGCGTCTATGGGCAGCGGGACAGGCAGGGACACACAGTCGCAGCGTCTCGATAAATGGTTGTGGTTCGCGCGGTTGTTCAAGACCCGCGCCGAGGCGGCGGAGGTCTGCGCCAGCCGGCATCTGCGGCTCGATGGCCGGGTGGTCGACAAACCGCATGCGGCGGTGCGCATGGGCTCCGTCATCAGCTTTCCCAAGGCCGGCAAGGTGGTGGTGGTGAAGGTCGAGGGGATCGCCGACCATCGCGGCCCCTTCAATGCCGCCCGCCATCTCTATGTCGATCTCAGTCCCCAGCCCTGGCGAACCGTGGAGGCCGTGCCGGCACCGGCGTTGGAAGTCGCTGCATATCCTGGTTGACGGGGATGGCACGGCTTGGCTAGCAGGAGGCTCGGAAGTTGAAAGGGGAGCCCGAGCGCCATGGCCTACGTCGTCACTGAGGCGTGCATTCGCTGCAAGTATATGGATTGCGTGGAAGTCTGTCCGGTGGACTGCTTCTACGAGGGCGAGAACATGCTCGTCATCAACCCCAATGAGTGTATCGACTGCGGCGTCTGCGAACCGGAATGCCCGGCCGAGGCCATCCTGCCCGATACCGAGTCGGGTCTGGAGAAGTGGATGGAGCTCAACGCCAAGTTCTCCGCCGAGTGGCCGAACATCACGTCGAAGGGGCCGACGCCGGCCGACGCCGACGAATTCAAGGGCGTCGACGGCAAGTTCGACAAGTTCTTCTCGGACAAGCCGGGCCAGGGTAACTGAGCCCTGCCGGCCCGCTTGGCCGGTACGATATGACAGCGGGCATCGCTGGTGGCAGCCGCCGCCAGCGGTGCCCTTCATTGCATTGCGGTATAAAAGGGTGGCATTTCCCACCATTTCGTGTTACACAATCACGACGATGCTCAAAGCAGGCATTCGGATTGTCTTGACGTGAAACTTCTTGGCCATCGGCCTTTTCCCGGATGAAGCAGGCCAGTTCGCGGCCGCCATGTGTGGCCGGCGTCGGGACGATGTGTGTACACGTTCAGGGACTACGACAGGATATATATATGGCGACAAAATCTCTGAAGTTCGTTGTTGGCGATTATGTTGTCTATCCCAAGCATGGCGTTGGCCGGGTTATTGAGGTCGAGACCACGGATGTGGCGGGCGCCAAGCTGGATCTTTATGTGATTCGATTTGAAAAAGAGCGCATGACCCTGCGCGTCCCCACCAACAAGGCGGAAACCGTCGGCATGCGCAAGCTGTCGAGCCAGGCGACCCTGCAGGAGGCGCTGACGACGCTGAAGGGCAAGCCGCGGATCAAGCGCACCATGTGGTCGCGTCGCGCCCAGGAATATGAAGCCAAGATCAACTCGGGCGATCTGGTGTCGATCGCCGAGGTGGTGCGCGACCTGCATCGCGCCGAGGATCAGCCGGAGCAGTCCTACTCCGAGCGTCAGATCTACGAGGCGGCGATCAGCCGGCTCGCCCGCGAACTGGCGGCGATGGAGAACATCGACGAGCAGGCCGCGCAGGACAAGATCCACAAGGTTCTGAAGGCCGCCTGAGCCTTCGGTTCCGCACTGGCGCATGTGACGGCCGCCCCACGGGGCGGCCGTTGCCGTTTCAGCCGTCGCCGGCGATACGGGCCTGACGAGTCGTGCATGGCGCGGGATTGTTCGCGACCGGCGAAGACAGAAATCATGCCCTCGCGCTCGCCAAGAGCGCGAGGGCATATTAAGTTCCTGCCTCTCATTCGTGTTGCCCGGCGTGGGCAGAGCCGCGTTTCCCCCTCATTCAGCAGCTGGAAGGATACCCCGATGACGTTCAGGACATTGACCGCCGTTGCCTTGGCCATGGGCATGACCCTTGCCGCGGCGCCCGCCGTGCACGCGGCCGACGCGACCGCCATCGCCGCGCCCAGCGGCGTCTATGATCTCGATCCGACGCATACCAGTGTCACCTGGAAGGTCAGCCACTTCGGCCTGTCCAATTACACGGCACGTTTCGCCAGGACCGAGGGTTCGCTGACCTTCGATGCCGCCAAGCCGGAAAACAGCAAGGTGGTGGTGACCATCGACCCGGCCTCGGTGCGCACCGACTACCCGTACAAGGACAAGAAGGATTTCGACGCCGAGCTGGCGGGTGACAAGTTCTTCAATGCCGCCGCCTTCCCGAAGATCAGCTTCACCTCGACCAAGATCGAGCGGACCTCCGCCACCACGGGCCGCATCACCGGCACGCTGGAGTTCATGGGCAAGAGCCAGCCGCTGGTGCTGGAGGCGGTGCTCAACGGCGCCCTGGCGCAGCATCCGATGCGCAAGGTCGGCGCACTCGGCTTCTCCGCCACCACCCAGCTCAAGCGCAGCGATTTCGGCGTCGCCGCCTTTCTGCCGGCGGCGGTTGTCGGCGACACGGTAACCGTTATGATCGAAGCGGAATTTCTTCAGCAGAACTGAGATCGGAAGGACCGCCCATGACCACGACGTCCGCTGCCGCCAGCCGTTATTCGACGGTCGCCGTCATTCTCCACTGGCTGATCGCGCTGGCGATCATCGGCCTGCTGGTGGCGGGTTTCGTCATGGGCGATCTGCTGCATTCCGACAATCCGGCCGACAAGCAGCTCGGCTTCAAGATCATTCAGCTGCACAAGTCGCTGGGGTTGACGGTGCTGGTGCTGACGCTGGTGCGCCTGGCCTGGCGCATCGGCCACAAGCCGCCGGCGCTGCCCGCCAGCATGAAGCCGTGGGAGCGCAAGCTGTCGGTGGGCACTCACCATCTGTTCTATCTGCTGATGCTGGGCCTGCCGCTGTCGGGCTGGGCGCTGGTTTCCACCAGTTCGCTGGGCCTGCCCACCATGTGGTTCGACCTGTTCGCCTGGCCGAACATCGGCTTTCTCGCCGACATGGCGGCCGACGCCAGGAAAGCCGTGCATGAGTCGCTGGAAGAAGCCCATGAACTGCTGGCGTTTGCCATCATCGGCCTGCTGATCCTGCATGTGGCGGCGGCGCTGAAGCATCACCTGATCGACCGTGACGATGTGATGGCCCGCATGGTGCCGTGGCTGCGCGGCCGCTGAGGCAGCCCGCGCCCGGTTCCGGCCACTATCGCCGACGCGTATCTCCCGACGAGGAGTCCGACATGTCCGACCGATGCTCCCGGCGGGGAGGCTATCCGATGACGCGGCTGATGCCGGTGCCGGCGCTGGCCGTGGCCTTGGCCTTGGCCCTGGCGTTTGTCGGCGTCGGGCCGGCACGGGCGGCGGGCTGGGTGGTCGACCCCGCCCGCAGCCATATCCAGTTCGCCGGCGAGCACATGGGCAAGGCCTTCACCGGCCGCTTCGGCGCCTGGACGGCGGCGATCGACTTTGATCCGGCCAAGCCGGAGGCGTCCGTCATCAACGTCGTGATCGATCTCGCCTCGGCGCGAACCGGTGATGCCACCTACGACAAGACGCTGCCGACCGATGACTGGTTCGATACCGCACGAACCCCCAAGGCAACCTTCAGGGCGACGAAAGTCCGCGCCACCGGGCCGGGCACCTATGTGGCCAATGGCACGCTCGCCATGCGCGGTGTCGCGGTGCCGGTGACGTTGCCGTTCCAGCTGGCGATCAAGGGCGACGTCGCCACCATGAGCGGCCAGGTGACGCTCAAGCGCATCGACTGGGGCATCGGCAAGGGCTCGGACGCCGGCGGCGACTGGGTGTCGCTGGCGATTCCGGTCAGAATCAGCGTGGTGGCGCGCCGCAAGGGATAGCCCTTTGTGGCGGGAACCTCTGCCGCTGGCGCACTCAGTCCGGGTCAGTCAGCGCCGCGCAGCGGCCGGGCGCCGATGCCGTTCCAGTAGTTGAGGCGGATGTCGAGCGTTGTGACGCCGGCGGACGCGGTGAACGCCGCGGTGCTGGCCGGCGGCTTGCCGAAGCCGAGCTTGGGGTTGTTGGGGAAGCCGTATCCGTCCTTGAACAGGTCAAGCTTGCCGTTGAGGTTGCGGTCATGCAGCACTGACAGGGTGTAGCGGCCGGCGTCGGGCAGACTGACGCACACCTGCATCGCGCCGTGGGGCGGCACCGGCGTGTCGATGCGCTTGAACAGCTTGCCCTGGGCGCGCAGCACCTTGCGCGGCGCGAGGAAATCCTCGTCGGTGCCGGGGTAGAGTTCGACCCGCACCTGGCCCGTGCGATCCTTCAGGCCGACAACCCGCACCAGCACCGCCGGTCCTCCGTCGCAGGCGTGGGTGTCACCGGCAAGACCGGCGGGGAGTGCTGACGCCGCGAACATGGGAAGGAGGGCGGCGGTAGTGGTAATCCACGGCAAGAAGGCTCTCCCGATCGGCGATGGGGCCGAGGCCATCGCGGCTCTGTCATCGGACGGCACTATGAGCGTATTTTCCTGACGATATCGTGACTCCCGAGCACCATGGTTCAGCTGACCCGCCTCGACCGCTATGTCGCACGCCTGATGATCGTGCCGCTGTTCGCCAGCCTGACGGTGGCGGCGATGCTGCTGCTGCTGGAGCGCATGCTCAGCCTGTTCAACTTCGTCATCAACAAGGGCGGGCCGGTGGACGTGGTGTGGCGGATGCTCGCCAACCTGATGCCGGAACAGTTGGGGTTCGCCATTCCCGTCAGTCTGCTGCTGGCGGTGACGCTGACGGTCCGCCGGCTGACGCTGGGCGCCGAGTGGGATGCCTTGCAGGCGGCGGGTTTCAGTGCCTGGCGGCTGTTGCGTGCGCCGGTGCTGTTCGCGGTGCTGCTGGCCCTGGTGTCGACGTGGCTGATCGGGTTCCAGCAGCCCTATTCGCGTTATGCCTACGCCCGGCTGAAGTTCGAGCTGCAGTCCGGCGCGCTGGGTGCCAGCATCAAGGTCGGTGAGTTCGCCCGTGTCGGCGAACGTTCGGTGCTGCGGGTCGAGGCCTCGCGCGAGCAGGGGCGGCAACTGGAAGGGGTGTTCCTGCATTCCAGCGACAGGCACGGCCGCGATCTGGCGGTGTCGGCGCGCTGGGCGAGCTTCCTGCGTACCGACGATCCCGATATCCTGCTGTTGCGGTTGCATGAGGGAACGCTGATCCAGACCGGGCCCCAGGTGGCGCCGCCGCGCGTGCTTACCTTTTCGGTGCACGACATTCCCATCGACCTGCCGCGCATTGAGGCCTTTCGTCAGCGCAGCGACACGCGCATGGAAGTCACGCTGCCGGAACTGTGGCGGATCGCCGGGGATGCACGCCACCCCGAGGCGGTGCAACGGCAGGCGCGGGGCACCCTGCACCGTCGGCTGGCGCAGATCGCGGTGTTGTTCGTGCTGCCGTTCCTCGGGATCGCCATGGGGCCGACGCCCAAGCGCCAGGCCTCGGCGCTGGGCGTCTATCTCGGCATCGGTCTGCTGCTGCTGCTCAACGAGCTGATCAAGTCGGGCGAACGGGCAACCGCCGCCGGTGCCGATGTCGCGCTGGTGGTGTGGGGGCCTTTCCTGTTGTTCGCGACCCTGAGTGTCGGACTGTTCCTGGTGCTGGCCGAGAAGGCCGGCGGCCAGCCGCTGGCACCGTTCCACCTGACCGGGCGCAAGCTAGTCGTTCTCGGGCGCTGGCTCGGCCGGCGTCTTCGCTGGCACCGTCTGGTGGGTCGCCACGTAGGTGACAATGTGCAGGGCAAGCGTCAGCGCGCCGGCGGTGGCCAGCACGGCGGCGATGTCGGCCTGCGCCACGTCCATCAGGCCGCCCGCCGCGATGCCGGCGCCAGCGAAGGCGAGATCGCGACCGGGCAGGAAGGGGATGCGCGTCACCACCATGCGCAGGGTGATAAAGCCGAGCCAGACTCCCGGTGACGCCGCGGGCATCGCCACCCACCATTGCAGCGCCTGCACGACACTCACCACCGCCACCCGTCCGGCATGGATGCCGACCATGTAGAGGGCCAGCGTGGTATCGACCCCCAGAAGCCGCCCGCGCAGCAGTACAACGCCCGCCGAGAGCAGGATCGCCAGCCCCACCGCCATCCACAGCAGATTGGCGTGGCCGGCCAGCGCCGGCAGGCCCGAGCTCGTCGTCAGCAGCACCAGTAGCAGCACCGTGGCGCCATTGGAGGCAAGGC
Source organism: Pseudomonadota bacterium (assembly GCA_963205175.1). Lineage (GTDB taxonomy): Bacteria > Pseudomonadota > Alphaproteobacteria > Sphingomonadales > Sphingomonadaceae > CAUJIW01. The sequence continues at coordinate 19,962 of CAUJIW010000067.1, read as the reverse complement.
CGGAAAGCAGCGCGCTGTCCTTGACGTTGGAGAGGCTGGCCCGGTGGCCGAGGCCGAGATGCCGGTTGGCCCAGCGGTAGAGCAGGGCCTCGCCAGAATAATCGAGGATCGCCTCGTTATAGACCCGTTTGCGCAGCAATACCGGCAGCGTGGTCCAGCCGGTTCCCCAGAGTCGGTGGAAGATGAGCGTCTCCGATACCGGCAATGCCAGGTAGAGCACCAGTCCCAGCAGATAGAACCATGGCGAGGTGGGCAGGGCGGTCAACACCGCCGCCCAGCCGATCCCCCGCACCTGCCAGAGCAGGACGCCCAGCACCGTCATGGAGAGCAGCAGCCTGGTCCCGACCCGCAGTGCCGGGTGGTATCTGGTCAGGCGATCCGTCATCGGTCGTCAGGTTAGCCGTCGCGCACGGTGAGCGCCATGGGCGCGTCGAGCGTCGCCTGGCGGCTCAGGACCAGGCGGTCGAACAGGTCGAGATAGAGCGGTGCCGCCACATCGAGGCTGAAGGCCGCCGCCCGCGCCTGCAACCGGTGGGCATCGGCCGGGCGGTCGAGTGCCTGATGCAGGGCCTGCGCCAGTGCCGCCGGATCACCCGTGGGCACCAGCGGTCCGAGCGCGCCCTGATCCATCACCATGGCGACGCTGTCGGAGCAGCGCGTGGCGACCACCGGCGTGCCGCACGCCATTGCCTCCAGCAGCACCGAGGGCAGGCCTTCATAACGCGAGCTGACCACCAGCGCGCGCGCCTGCGCCAGCCAGCGGGGCACGTCGGCGGCATGACCCGGCAGGGTGACGCGATTCCCCAGACCGAGGGCGCGGATCTCGTCATCGAGGACGGATCGCTGTCGCCCCTCGCCGAGGATCATCAGTGTGCCGGGCCATACCGGCGCGATGCGGGCGAAGGCACGGATCAGCGTGATGAAGTCCTTCTGGGGCTCCAGCCGGCCGATGCCCAGTAGCAGCGGCGGGCGGCCGGCAAGCGGCCGGGGTGGCGTGTGCTCGGCCAGCAGGTCCAGCGAGATGGCGGGATTGGGGATCAGACTGATCCGGCGCTCGGGCAGACGCAGATATGCGAGGGCCTCGCCGCGCTGGGCGCTGGCGATGGCCACCACATGGTCGAACAGCTGGTGCTGCGCCTTGAGCCAGAGGCGGTTGACCAGGCGGACAGGGAGAGCGAGGTCGGTGCGATCGAGCGCGTTGCTGATCTTCCAGACCAGCGGCGGACAGGCGGTGCCCAGCATCGCGCGAACGACCGCCGCGGTGGCGGTGTAGCTGTTGCCTGGCACCAGCACGACGTCGGGCCGCTCGGTGCGGATGGTGTGCGCCAGGTGCAGGCAGAAGCCGACGAAGCCCAAGGCCTCGCGTCTCGGCGGTCGCCACTGGAGCAGTGCGGGCGGGCGACTGACGCTGGCCCGGGGCTGCGTCGCGGTGGTGACGAGCACCGTGCGTCCGCGCCGGCTCCAGGCACCGGCCAGCCGCATGGCGATCCGCTCGGAGCCGCCGCCGGCGACGTCGCGCAGCATGATCAGGATGGTCCGGGCGGTCATGCGGCCGCCAGCGCCTCGGACTCCCGTACTTGACGGCGATAATGCTCGAACAGCGCACTGAAGTGCTGATGCGGTGTCCACAGCCGGCCCGCCGCCAGGCAGGCGGCGTCGACCAGCGGCGCGCGGGGGCGCGCCAGCAGGCGCACGATGGCGGCGGCGCAGGCGCGGGAATCGCCGGCCCGATAGGTCTCGGCGAAATCGGGTCGGGCGATATCGGCGGCGCCGCCGCGATCGGGTGTCACCAGTGGCAGGCCGGCGCACAGGGCCTCGCCGACCGCCAGCCCGAAGGTCTCCGCCGCGCCGCCATGAACGAAGGCATCGGCACTCGCCAGCAGGGTGGCCAGCCGCCGACGGTCGCTGACCACGCCGGCCAGAGACACGCCCGGTACCCGGGCGGCCATGCGGCCGATGGCGGCTCGGGCAGGGCCATCACCGACAATGTAGAGGCCGATCGGCCGCTGGTGCCGCAACCGGGCGACGGCGCGAATGAGCACGCTCAGGCGCTTTTCCGGATGGTGCCGGCTGACCGCGATCAGCAAGGGGGTGTCGGGATCGTCGATGCCGCAGGCGGCCAGCATCGCCCGCCGGGTGTCCGGGCAGCGCAGGGCCGGCGAGAACAGCTGCTTCTCGATGCCGAAGGGGATGGCGACGGGTTGCTGTAGCCGGAAGCGTGCCAGCCGCGCCGCCAGCCAGTCGCCGGCGACGATGGTCTGGTCGAAACGCCGGCTGAGCTGGCGCAGATAATGCCAGAACCAGCCACAGGCGCGATCCACCGTGTCGGCGCTGACCACGCCGTCGAGCGCGGTGTGCGGATAGACCGCCACCGGATCCATGTGCATGACCAGCGCCCGGAACGCCTTGCCCCGCCAGCGGGCGACGACACGGGCGCCCGCCCAGGGGGAGGAGGCTTCCACGACGTCGGGCGCTTCCTCGTCGAGCACGGCATGGACGGCGGCGGCATCAGTGAAGCGGAAATAGCGCGGGTCGAACGGCTCGCGCGGGCTGGCGACCCAGCGGATGCGGCCGCCATCGGTCGACGCCTCGGTGGTGGTGAACGGTCCGGGCGCGACGATGGTCATGTCGACACCCAGCGTTGCCGCCGCCGCCAGCTTCTGCCGGATATAGGTGCGCACCCCACCACCGCGCTCGCTGTAGAACTCGGCGACGTCGACAATCTTCAACGGCCTGGCCGCCATTCCGTTCATCGCAGGGGCTGGAGCAGGTCACCCATGCGGGCGGCGGCGGGCGCCAGCCGGGCCGTTGTCAGCGGCGGCCAGCCGGCGATGACATCCCGGTAGGAGCGGAGCACGCCATCGAGCAGCGTGTCCCAGTCATAATGGGCGCTGGCTCGCCGGCCGGCATCACCCATGCGGTGCCTGAGTGCCAGGTCGCCGGCGAGGGCCGCCAGCCGATCGACCGCGGCGTCGAGGTTGCCGGGCGGCACCAGGTAGCCGGTCTCGCCATGGTGGACCAGCGTGTGGCTGCCCGTCGCGTCGACGCAGACGGTGGGCAGGCCGGAGGCCATGGCCTCCAGCGTCACGTTGCCGAATGCCTCGGTGACGCTGGGGTTGAAGAACATGTCGGCGCTGGCGTAGGCGCGCGCCAGCGCCTCGCCGGTCAGGAAGCCGGTGAAGCGCGCCAGGGGCAGGGCCTGGCGCAATGACTCCCGCTCCGGCCCGTCGCCGACCACGACAACCCGATGCCGGACACCACGGGCGGCCAGGGCGTCGGCGGCGGCGACGAACACGTCGAGCCCCTTTTCCCGCACCAGCCGGCCGACGAACAGCAGCACCGGTTCGTCGGGCGCGATGCCGAGGCTGGCCCGCCAGGCCGGGTCGCGGCGGTTCGGCGAGAACAGCGCACGATCGACGCCGCGATGCCAGATGTCCACCGGCTGCTGGATGCCGTCGGCCCGCAGCAGGGACGCGGTGCAGGCGGTCGGCACATAGAGGCGCTGGCAGCGGGCGTAGAAGCGGTTGAGGAACAGCTTGAGACCCGGTTCCAGCCAGCCCAGGCCGTAATAGCCAAGATAGGTCTCGAAGCGGGTATGGTAGGAGGCGACGGCCGGCAGTTCATGCTGCTGCGCGTAGCGCAGCGCCGCGCAGCCCAGAAGATCGGGCGATGAGACGTGAATCAGTGTTGGCGCGAAGGCGTCCAGGTCATCGCGCACCTTGCGGGGCATCCCCAGCGCCAGACGGTACTCGCGCCGGCGCGGGATCGAGACCGAGGGTACCGAGACAAGGTCGCCGGTGGGCGGGAAGGCAGGGGTGTCGGATGTCGGCGAATAGATCCGTACCGGGATCCCGCGCTTGAGCAGGTGACCGACCAGACGGTTGAGTGTGCCGTTGGCGCCATCCTTGACGTAATTGTAATTACCGGAAAACAGCGCGACGCGCAGCGGTTCCTGAACGAGACATTTGACGCGGACCATTATGGTGACCTCTTGTGGCGTGAGGTACGATAAGATCGGTCGATGACAGATAGACGGTCAGCTGTGTTCCAACATCATGACAGTGTGGAAGCGCATCATCGGGGGTGCTGTCGTGAAACTGTCATATCACAGATGATAGCCACGCGTCATCCGTCGCCCGTCGCAACGGACGGCGGTTGGTCGTATCAACAGGCGGTTCCGGCAAGCGGTTAGCGGTGACGTGGCCGTCACCGCTTCGCCATGGGTTCGCAGCGCGGGGTTCAGAGTGCGGCGATGACCGCGATCTCGACCTTGAACGCCGGCAGCACCAGCGCGCCGCCCAGCGTCGTCCGGGCCGGCGTCGCGCCCGGCACCACCCAGCTGTCCCACACGCTGTTCATCTCGCCGAAACCCGACATGTCCGGCAGGATGATGGTGGCCGACAGCACCTTCGACTTGTCGGTGCCGGCGGCGGCCAGCAGGGCGTCGATCTTGGCCAGCACGTTGCGGGTCTGCTCGGCGACGGTGGCGCCGGTGTCGTCGACCTGGCCGGCGGTGTAGATCACGCCATTGTGAATGGTGGCCTGGCTCATGCGCGGGCCGATGTCGAGGCGGGTGATGGTCATGGCGTGACTCCTGTGCGAGCGGGATGAATCGATGGTCGCCTGCGTAACCGCCGGGCCGGAGGTCGGCAAGAGGGGTGACGCGCACGCGGCCGTCCACAACGAAACAGGGCGGCGCCGGCCGGCACCGCCCCGCGTCGTCGTGATCGGCGCGATGTCAGGCGGCGTCGGCCAACGACAGCGCCTCGCAGCGGCGCAGGTGGTAGGCCACCGAGCCGTAGAGCCCCTCGATCAGCGTCGCCCGCTTGAAATAATGGCCAATCGCCAACTCGTCGGTCATGCCCATGCCGCCGTGGATCTGGATCGCGCTCTGGCCGACCGACTGGCAGGCCTTGCCGATGAACGCCTTGGCCGACGACACCGCGATTGCCCGCTCCCGCGCCTCGGCATCGAGGTTGAGCGTCGCCATGTAGGTCATCGATACCGCCTGCTCGGCGGCCATGAACATGTCGACCATGCGGTGCTGCAGCACCTGGAAGCTGGCGATCGGGGTGCCGAACTGCTTGCGCTGGCGGGCATAGTCCAGCGTGCCCTCGTGCAGCTTCTTCAGGCAGCCGGACGCCTCGGCGCACAGCGCGGCGGTGGCTTCATCGACAACCCGCTCGACCAGCGGCAGGCCGTTACCTTCGTTCCCCAGCAGTGCCTCGGCGCCCACCGCGACGTTTTCCAGATAGACTTCCGACGCACGCCGGCCGTCCACCGTCGGGTAGTCGCGGGTGGTGAGGCCGGCGGCACCCTTCTCGACCAGGAACACCGACACGCCGTCGCGCTCGCGCTGGCCGCCGCCGGTGCGGGCGGTGACGATCAGGTGGCTTGCCCACGGCGCCGCCGTCACCACCGCCTTGTGGCCGCTCAGTCGCCAGCCGGCGCCATCCCGGGTGGCGGTGGTCTTGAGATCGGCGAGGTTGTAGCGGCCCTGCGGCTCGGCATGGGCGAAGGCGCAGGTGGCGGTGCCGGCGATGATCTGGCCGATCAGTGCGTCGGCGGCGGCGCCGCCGGCGTGCTTGAGGAAGCCGCCGCCGACCACCACCGTTTCGAGGTAGGGCTCGATCACCAGCGCCTTGCCCAGCTCCTCCATGACGATCATGTTCTCGACCGCGCCACCGCCGAGGCCGCCGTGGGCCTCGGAAAAGGCCGCGCCGAGAATGCCGAGTTCCTCGGCGAAGGCGCGCCACACCGCCGGCTGCCAGCCGGCGTCGGTGCGGGTGATGCCGCGGCGGGTTTCGAAGTCGTAGCGGTCCGCCAGGTAACGCGCGAGGGCGTCACGCAGCATCGACTGTTCTTCAGTGAAATTGAAATCCATGAAATTTCCCCAATCGAATATTTTTATTAAAGACCAAGAACCATCTTGGCGATGATGTTGCGCTGAATCTCGTTCGACCCGCCGTAGATGGAGGTCTTGCGCATGTTGAAATAGGTGGGCGCCACCCGCCGGCTGTAGTCCGGACCGATCGGGAAGGCGTTGCCGTCCTGGTTGATGCCGCGGAAATAGGGCGCGCCGTAGTGACCGGCGGCCTCCAGCGCCAGTTCGGTGATGCGCTGCTGGATCTCGGTGCCCTTGATCTTGAGCAGCGACGATTCCGGCCCCGGCCCCTTGCCGGCGGACTCCGAGGCCAGCGTGCGCAGCTCGGTGAACTCCAGCGCCTTGAGGTCGATCTCCAGCTCGACGATCTTGCGGGCGAAGTCGGGGTCGCGGATCAGCGGCTGGCCGTCGTCGCCGGCCTCGGCGCGGGCCATCGCCTTGATGCGCTCGATGCCACGCTTGGAGCGGGCGACGCCGGCGATGCCGGTGCGTTCGTGGGCGAGCAGGAACTTGGCGCAGGTCCAGCCCTTGTTCTCGTGGAAGATGCGGTTCTCCACCGGCACCTTGACGTTCTCCAGCCACACCTCGTTGACTTCGTGCTCGCCGCCCAGGGTGATGATCGGCCGCACGGTGATGCCCGGCGTCTTCATGTCGATGAGCAGGAAGGAGATGCCTTCCTGCGGCTTGGCGGCGGGGTCGGTGCGGACCAGGAAGAAGCCCCAGTCGGCGTGCTGGCCCAGCGTGGTCCAGGTCTTCTGGCCGTTGACGATGTAGAAGTCACCGTCCCGCTCGGCGCGGGTACGCAGGCTGGCGAGATCGGAGCCGGCGCCGGGTTCGGAATAGCCCTGACACCACCAGATGTCGCCCGACAGCGACGGCGGCAGGAAGCGCGCCTTCTGCTCCGGGGTGCCGAAGGTGTAGATCACCGGGCCGACCATGTTGATGCCGAACGGCAGGATCGGGATGGTGTCGGCGCGGGCCAGCTCCTCCGACCAGATGTAGCGTTGGGTGGCGGTCCAGCCCGGGCCGCCATATTCGACAGGCCAGCCTGGCGCGACCCAGCCCTTGGCCGCGAGGATGCGGTGCCAGGCGAGATAGTCTTCCTTGGAGAGTTCCTCGCCTTCCTCCATCTTGCCGCGCAGGTGCGCGGGATAGGCCTCGGCGATGAACGCGCGAACCTCGTCACGAAAGGCAATATCGTCAGCGGAAAATTCAAGATTCATAAAAAACGACTCCCCATGAGTTTTACTCAGATTGGCATGGCGTCACGTGGAATGCCAGAGGGGAGGCGCGCGGGCCGACGCGGGCGCGCGCCCGCAGGGTGCCCGGGGCTGGCAGGGCCGGCGGCGTGACCCGGTGGCGGCCGTCAGGGCGACTGTTCAGTCGTTCCGCAGGCACTTGCCGACGTCGTCCATCACCGTCGCCAGCGCCTTGCGGACGTTGCGCGCCTTGCGCTTGACCCGCTTCGACGGGTCGGTGGGGGACCATTTCTTCGGCGACGGCAGGATGGAGACCAGCCGGGCCGCCTCGGTGCGACTGAGTTTCGCCGCGCTCTTGTGGAAGTAATGGCGGGAGGCGGCCTCGGCGCCGTAGATGCCATCGCCCCACTCGGCGACGTTGAGATAGACCTCCATGATCCGCCGCTTTGACCAGAACAGTTCGATCAGGACCGTGAAATAGGCCTCCAGCCCCTTGCGGACCCACGAGCGCTCCGGCCACAGAAACACGTTCTTGGCTACCTGCTGGGAAATGGTGGAGCCGCCACGCAGCTTCTTGCCCTCGACATTGGCTTCCATCGCCCTGGTGATCGCCTCGACGTCGAAGCCGTGATGGTCGCAGAAGCGGGCGTCCTCGGCGGCGATGGCGGCATAGCCGATGCGCAGCTGCATGTCGTCGAGGGTCGTCCAGGTCTGCTGGACGGCCTTGCCCCCGGCGCGATCACGGTGGATCAGCCAGGTGGTCGGCGGATCGATCCAGCGATAGGCCGCCACCCACAGCACGCTGAGGCCGACAACGATGAGCAGGGCGCTGATCAGCACACCTGACAGGCGTTTGAACAGGGGGCGGGTGGGAGAGTCTTCGTCCGTGTCCGTCATGGTCGCGCGCGCAGGAAACAGCAAGGGGTGAGGCGGCCGTGACACTGCCTCAACGTGTGCCCTGACTCAACGGGGTTTGACGGGCGTTGTTGACGTGTTGTCATGCGCCGCGGATCATTGATCACCGATATTTTGATTATTGATAATTGTAACAATATTGAAACAAAAATGAAACGCAATGCCTGTTGTTATTCTCATGAAATGCATGATTGCCCATGGGTGTATTCTATTTTATTTAACTGTATAATATTTCGGAATTTAAGTTGAATCATTGAATATATGTTGATTATTAGGACATTGTTCACGAATTTGTGAAATCTGTTCGGCTCAAAGCAGGGAAACTGTGGGTCGGACAATGGGTGTGTTGCTGAAGGACAAGTGGGCGGGGGTGCTGGCGACGGTGGATCACGCCTTCCAGCCGATCGTCAATGCCCATAGCGCGCTGGTCTATGGTTTCGAGGCGCTGCTGCGCAACACCGGCGCGGCGGGGTTCGACTCCATCGCGGCGCTGTTCGACTCCGCCCATGCCGATGGCGTGCTGCCGTCGCTGGAGACGGCGCTGCGGCGCAAGGCACTGGAGAAGTTCGCGCGGCTGCCGTTCGCGGGCCGGGTCAAGCTGTTCTGCAACGTCGACAACCGGGCGTTCGAGAGCGGCGATGATCGCATCGACCAGACCATGGAGGCGCTGACGGCGCTCAACCTGCCGCCCAGCGCGCTGTGCATCGAAATTTCAGAGCGCCATGGCGCGGCCAACCCGGAGGCCTTCAACGAGATACTGCGCTCGCACCGCCACGAGCGCTTCAAGATCGCCGTCGACGATTTCGGCCAGGGCTACAGCGGCCTGCGCATGCTCTATGACAGCGAGCCGGACATCATCAAGATCGACCGCTTCTTCGTGCATGGCATCGCCGACGACCAGCGCCGCCGGCTGTTCGTCTCCAAGATCGTAGCGCTCGCCAAGTCGCTGGGCATCCTGGTCGTGGCCGAGGGCGTGGAGGAGGCGCGCGACCTCTATGCCTGCCGCGAGATCGGTTGCGATCTGGTGCAGGGCTATCTCATCGCCCGGCCGACCATCGAGCTGACCGAGCTGCAGCTGAGCTACGAGGACCGCATCCGCACCGAAAAGCGCCAGGGGCATCACGGGTCGCTGGTCACGCGCATCGCCGAGGAGCTGGTGGAACTGGCGCCGGTGCGCGACACCGCCACCATCCCCGAGGTCATCGCCCTGTTCGCCGAGACCGGCGTCGATGCGGTGGTGCCGGTGGTGGATGCCGCTGGCGAGCCGGTGGGGCTGATCCGCGAGCAGGACATCAAGCCATTCATCTACAACCCCTATGGCCGCGACCTGCTGGCCAACAAGGGAGTCGACCGCTCGGTGCTGCGCATCACCTCGCGCTGTCCGGTGGTGGAAATCACCGCGCCGGTGGAGCAGCTGGTCAACAATTACGTCACCGACGAGGGCAAGGAAGGGCTGCTGATCGTGCGGGACCGGCAATATGCCGGCTTTCTGTCGTCGCGGGCGCTGATCGGCATGATCGCCGAGCGCAACGTCGCCCAGGCGCGCGACCAGAACCCGCTCACCGGCCTGCCGGGCAACGGGGCCATCCTCGATTTCCTCCGCCAGGCGCTGGCCGACCACGGCCGCCACTATGTGATGGCCTATTTCGACTTCGACAACTTCAAGCCGTTCAACGACGCCTACGGCTTCCGCCAGGGCGACCGGGTGATCCTGTTGTTCGCCAACCTGCTGAAGCTGCACCTGCGGCGCGACGATGTGCTGGTGGCGCATCTGGGCGGCGACGATTATGTGGCCGGCTTCGTCGACATGGAACTCGACGAGGTGCGCCCGCGCGTGCAGCAGCTGGCACAGCAGTTCAGAAGCGACGTCGAGAGCTTCTACGACGTCGCCGACCGCCAGCGCGGCGGCATCCTGGGGCAGGACCGCGATGGCAGCGAGCGGGTGTTTCCGCTCACTCGGGTCTCTACCGTGCTGCTCGACCTGCCGCCCAACCGGGCCTGGCTGACCGAGGACGAGGTGGTGCAGACCATCGCGCTGGGCAAGAAGCGGGCGAAACGCAACCCCGAGGGGCTGGCCGAGATCTCGCCGGCCAACACCGACGTCGTACAGCTGCAGCAGCGGCTGCGCGCGCTGCTGTAGGGGCGTTCCCCAAGCCTCGTCGAATGCCCCCCGAACGACAACGGCAGCGGGTTGCCCCGCTGCCGTCAGCCCGGTCATGGCAATGGCGTGCCGGCGTTGCTCGCGCGTTACGCCGTCGTCGCCAGGCCGCCGTCGACCGGAATCACCGCGCCGGTGACATAGGCGCTGGCGGCGCTCGACAGGTAGAGCGCCACGCCGGCCATGTCGGTGGCGCGGCCGAAGCGGTGCATCGGCGTCATCGCCCGGATGTTGTCGCCGAATTCGGCCTCGATGCCGGCGGTCATCTTGGACGGGAAGTAGCCCGGCGCGATGGCGTTGACCGCGATGTGCGAGGCCGCCATCTTGTGCGCCAGCACGCGGGTGAGGTGGATCACCGCTGCTTTCGAGGCGCTGTAGGACGGCGAGTCCAGGTCATGCGAGACATGCAGGCCCTCGATGGAGCCGATGTTGATGACGCGCGCCCAGTTGTCCTCGCTGGCGGCGGCTTTCAGCAGCGGCAGCAGCTTCTGGGTGGTGAAGAACACCGACTTGACGTTGAGGTCCATCACCTTGTCCCAGCCGGACTCGGGGAAGCTCTCCAGCGGCGCGCCCCACGAGGCGCCGGCGTTGTTGACCAGCACGTCGAGCCGGGTTTCGCGCTTGCCCAGCTCCTCGGCGATGCGCTCGATCTCGCTCATCTCGCTGAGGTCGGCCGGCAGCGGCAGGCAGGTGCCGTGGGCCGACAGCTCACGCGCCAGCGCCTCGCAGGCCTCGGCCTTGCGCGACGAGATATAGACCCTGGCGCCGTTCTCGACATAGGCGCGGGCGAACATCTCGCCCAGGCCCCGGCTGCCGCCGGTGACCAGCACTACCTTGCCGGCGACGGAAAAGAGATCGTTGATCTTGAAACTCATGGATCGGTTACTCCCTGATAAGAACGTGAATGAAGCCATGGGGAAAAACAGGCCGGTCGCGCAACGCGCGCTTCAGGCAGGTTCACCGGCCGCGCGCGCCCGTTCAAGGCGCGTGCGCTCGGCGGGCTCGACTGTACGGATGGCGACGAGAAGCGCAATCCACGCGACAGGGGCGAACAGGCCGACGCTGAAGATCGCCATGCGCAGGTCGCCCGTCACATCGCTGACGAAGCCGATGAAATACGGCCCGATGCCCAGCCCGACCAGTGTGGTGCCGAGGAAGAAGGCGGCGGTCATGCTGCCGCGCATCCGGGGCATCACCAGATCCTGGCAGGTGGTGGCGGCGCCGGCCAGCCACAGGGTCATCAGCAGCTGCACCAGGAAGGCCAACACATAATAATGGTCAAGGTCGCCGGTGCTGAACAGGGCATAGACCAGCGGCACCGGCACGATGACGGCGAACAGGGTGACGTAGAGCCGTCCGGCGGGGCGGCGCCGGCGCAGCCGGTCACCGATGATGCCGCCAAGGCTGGTGCCGATCCAGCCGCCCAGCGCCGCGCCCAGGCCGAGCATGGTGCCGGCCTCGGTGAGCGGCACCTTGAAGGTGACGACGGCGTAATAGGCGGCCCAGGCGGCGATGCCATAGGCGGCGATGGTGATGGCGGCGCTGGCGATGATGATGGCAACCGTGGTCGGCGTCTTCCAGATCAGCTGAAAGCTTGGCTGGTCGCGCAGCCGCAGCGACTGGATCCACGAGAACACGCCATAGGCGCCAATGGCCATGGCGGTCCATTGCACGGTGTGGGCGGTGACGCGCAGCCCGCCAAGCTCCCACAGCACCCGCTGGCGTGCCTCCGGCACCAAGCCGTTGGTCAGCGCCGTCAGGCCCGCGGCCAGCGCCACCACCACGGCCAGCGCCAGCAGGTTGCGCCCCCATTCGCCGCCGGCGGCCTTGAGGCGGGCCAGATGCCAGAAGGTCAGCGGCGGGATGATCGCGGTCATTTCCAGCCATGCCTTGGCGAACGGGCGCGGCTCGCGTGGCTGCGCCAGGCCGTCGGCCAGTCCGCGCACCGGCTCGCGCAGGGTGGCGACCAGCAGCGCCAGCAGGATGCCGGGGATGCCGACGGCGAAGAAGGCCACCTGCCAGCCCTTCAGCCCCCACGGCGTGCTGCCGTCGGCATAGGCGGTCGCCCAGGCATCGACGATGGCGCCGCCGATCACCAGTGAAAGACCGCCGCCGATATGGACGCCGCTGGAATAGAGCGCCAGCGCGGTGGCGCGCTTCTCGCGCGGGAAATAGTCCGACAGCAGGGAGAAGGCGGCCGGGCTGGCGCTGGCCTCACCGATGCCGACGCCGACCCGCGCGGTGGCGAGCTGGGCGAAATTGCCGGCCAGGCCGGAGACGGTGGTGAAGGCCGACCAGGCGGCAAGCCCGATCGCCATCATCCGGGTGCGCACCCAGGTGTCAGCCAGCCGGCCCAGTGGCACGCCGAACAGCGCGTAGAACATGGCGAACACGGTGCCGTAGAGCAGGCCAAGCTCGGTGTCCGTGAGGCCGAGATCACGCTTGAGATCGGCGGCGAGGATGGTGATGATCTGGCGGTCGATGAAGTTCAGCGTATAGACGACGATCAGAACCCCCAGCACGTACCAGGCGTAGGCGCCGCCCACCGTGTGGCCGGGTTGATCCTGTGTCGCACCCGCGACCTCTCCGCGCGCCTCCGGCGCGTCATCCGAACGATTCATGCACCTCTCCCCATGCGGCGTTAAATCACCGGCTTTAAAACAGGGGTAGCCGCTGCTAGGTGCCGTGGCAACAGCAGTGGCCCCATTTCCGGCTTGCCCCCCCCGTCGTCGTGCAGGCATGCATGACCGGAAGCCGGCGCGGGCCGGTCGTTTCCGGAAAGGTGCTTCATGTCGTCGGTGTTGTTTGTCTGCCTGGGCAATATCTGTCGGTCACCGCTGGCCGAGGGCGTGTTCCGCCAGCTCGCCGGCGCGGCCGGCCTCGACCTGCTGATCGATTCCGCCGGTACCGGCGACTGGCACATCGGCCACGCGCCCGACCCGCGCTCGCAGGCGGTGGCCGCCCGCCACGGCGTCGACATCTCCGGCCTGCGCGCCCGCCAGCTCACCGCCGACGATTTCAGCCGCTTTGCCCACATCATCGTCATGGACGACAGCAACCGCGAGAACATACGCGCCTGGGAACCGGAACGCCATGAGGCGCGGGTCAACCTGTTGCTCGATTTCGTGCCCGGCCGGGCCGGTGAGGCGGTGCCCGACCCCTATTATGGCGGCCCCGAGGATTTCGAGGAGACATACCGGCTGGTGCGCGCCGGTGCGGAAGGGCTGCTGCGGGCGATCGTCGGCGGCGGTGTCGCTGCTGGACAGGCTGAATGATGGTCCGCGCCGTGTCTGACGTGCCACCGCCAGCCCGGCGTTCCGGGCGATCATCGATCGCGACGGCGTGCCGGTCGGCTGACAGCGCGTCCGGTCCCAAACGACAACGGGCGCCGTCGATGCGACGGCGCCCGCGATCCGTACCCTGGTGGGGGAAGGCTTAGTTCTTTTCCTTGTCAACCAGCTTGTTGGCGCCGATCCAGGGCATCATGGCGCGCAGCTTGGCGCCGGTTTCCTCGATCGGGTGGCGCTGCGCGGCGATGCGCGAGGCCTTGAGTTCCGGCTGGCCGGCGCGGTTGTCGAGGATGAAGTCCTTGACGAAGCGGCCCGACTGGATGTCGGCCAGAACGCGCTTCATTTCCTTCTTCGTTTCCTCGGTGATGATGCGCGGGCCGGTTTTGATGTCGCCATATTCGGCGGTGTTCGAGATCGAATAGCGCATGTTGGCGATGCCGCCTTCATACATCAGGTCGACGATCAGCTTCAGTTCATGCAGGCACTCGAAATAGGCCATTTCCGGCGCGTAGCCGGCCTCGACCAGGGTTTCGAAACCGGCCTGGACCAGCGCGGTGGCGCCGCCGCACAGCACGGCCTGCTCGCCGAACAGATCGGTTTCGCATTCCTCGCGGAAGTTGGTTTCGATGATGCCCGAACGGCCGCCGCCCACGCCCGAGGCATAGGACAGGGCGATGTCGTGGGCATTGCCGGTGGCGTCCTGCGCCACGGCGATCAGGCAGGGCACGCCGCCGCCACGCTGGTATTCGGAACGGACGGTGTGGCCCGGCCCCTTGGGCGCGATCATGATGACGTCGATGTCCTTGGGCGCTTCGATCAGGCCGAAATGGATGTTCAGGCCGTGGGCGAAGGCCAGCGCCGCGCCGGGGCGCAGATTGCCCTTGATGTCGTCATTGTAGATCGCCGCCTGATGCTCGTCGGGGGCCAGGATCATCAGCACATCGGCCCAGGCGGCGGCATCGGCGTTGCTCATGACCTTGAAGCCCGCACCTTCGGCCTTCCTGGCGCTGGCCGAACCCGGACGCAGGGCGATGGCGACCTCGGCCACGCCGCTGTCGCGCAGGTTCTGGGCATGGGCGTGGCCCTGGCTGCCATAGCCGAGAATGGCGACCTTCTTGGTCTTGATCAGGTTCACATCGGCATCGCGATCGTAATAGACGCGCATGGTGTTCAGTCCTCTTCTCTAACCTGGAAAATCGAAACGCTCTTAAAGGCCGCTGGCGCCGCGTGCAATCGCGACAATGCCGGTGCGGACCACCTCGATCAGGCCCAGCTCCCGCATCAGATCGATGAAGGTATCGACCTTCTCGCTGGAGCCAGTGACCTCGAAGACAAAGCTGCTGGTGGTGGCGTCCACCACCCGGGCGCGATAGATGTCGGCCAGCCGCAGCGCCTCGACCCGCTTGTCGCCGGCGCCGGCGACCTTGACCAGCGCCATCTCGCGCTCGACGTGCGGCCCCTGCACCGTGAGGTCGGCGACCGAATGGACCGGCACCAGCCGCTCCAGCTGGGCCTTGATCTGCTCGATCACCGCCGGGGTGCCGGAGGTGACGATGGTGATGCGGCTGATGCCGCGATCATGGGTGACTTCCGCCACCGTCAGGCTGTCGATGTTGTAGCCGCGGCTGGAGAACAGGCCGATGACACGGGCGAGCACGCCGGCCTCGTTGTCGACGAGGATGGACAGCGTGTGCCGCTCGATTCCGGTGATGGTGAGGGTGTGGGCTTTGGACATGGTCGATTACCGTTCGCAAGGTCCTGTCGGGTCCGGCGGGCCGGGCACGAGGCTGGGAGAGCCCCGTCCGCGCAGGGACGGGGCGGTCGATGTCAGACGAGGGCCTGGGCTGCCTCCGAAAGCGCACCCACCACCTGCTCGGGGCCGAGCAGCATCTCGTTGTGGGCGGCACCCGAGGGCACCATCGGGAAGCAGTTTTCCAGCTTGGCGACGCGGCAGTCCACCATCACCGGGCCGGGGGTCTCGATCATCGTCTTGATGCCGGCGTCCAGCTCGCTGATGTCGTTGATGCGCAGGCCGGTCCAGCCATAGGCCTCGGCCAGCTTGACGAAATCGGGCAGCGCTTCCGAGTAGCTGTGGGCATAGCGGCCCTCATAGGTCAGGTCCTGCCACTGGCGGACCATGCCCATATACTCGTTGTTGAGGATGAACACCTTGACCGGCAGCTCGAACTGCTTGGCGGTGGACATCTCCTGGATGTTCATCAGGATCGAGGCCTCGCCGGCGATGTCGATCACCAGCGCGTTGGGGTTGCCCAGCTGGGCGCCGATCGCCGCCGGCAGGCCATAGCCCATGGTGCCGAGCCCGCCCGACGTCAGCCACTTGTTGGGCTTGTCGAAGCCGAAATACTGGGCCGCCCACATCTGGTGCTGGCCGACCTCGGTGGTGATGATCGGCTCGCGCGCCTTGGTCGCCTCGAACAGGCGGACGATGGCGTGCTGCGGCAGGATCTCGCTGCCCTCCTGGCGGAAGGCCAGGCACTGGCGGGCGCGCCACTGGTTGATCTGGCCCCACCAGTCGTCGAGCTTGCGGGCGGTCAGCCCCTTCGACTTCCAGATCCGGATCATGTCTTCCATCACCCGGCCGACGTCGCCGACGATGCCGATATCGACCATGATGTTCTTGTTGATCGACGAGCGGTCGATGTCGACGTGGATCTTCTTGGCGTTGGGCGCGAAGGCGTCGGTGCGGC
Source organism: Pseudomonadota bacterium (assembly GCA_963205175.1). Classification (GTDB taxonomy): domain Bacteria; phylum Pseudomonadota; class Alphaproteobacteria; order Sphingomonadales; family Sphingomonadaceae; genus CAUJIW01. The sequence goes on along the minus strand of CAUJIW010000067.1, from coordinate 3,808 downwards.
CGGTGACCCGGTCATCGAAGCGCGCGCCCAGGCAGACCATGACATCGCTGTCGTGCATGGCGAGGTTGGCCTCGTAGGTGCCGTGCATGCCCAGCATGCCAAGGAACGCCGGCGAGGTGGCGGGGAAGCCGCCCAGGCCCATCAGCGTCGAGGTCACCGGGAAGCCGGTGACGCGCTGCAGCTCGCGCAGCAGCTGGGCGGCCTGCGGGCCGGAATTGATGATGCCGCCGCCGGTATAGAGGATCGGCTTCCGGGCGTTGGCCATCAGCTCGATCGCCGCCTCGATGTCGGCCAGCTCGCCCTTGATGGTCGGCCGGTAGGTCTTGTGCTCGATCTTCGCCGGCTTGCGATAGGTCGCCCGGGCGATCTGGATGTCCTTGGGGATGTCGACCACCACGGGGCCGGGCCGGCCGTTGGTGGCGATGTAGAACGCCTCGTGGATGACATCGCCCAGCCGGTCGACGTCCTTCACCAGGTAGTTGTGCTTCGAGCAGTGGCGGGTGATGCCCACCGTGTCGCATTCCTGGAAGGCGTCGTTGCCGATCAGGTGGGTGGCGACCTGGCCGGTCAGCACGACCATCGGGATCGAATCCATCATCGCGTCGGCGATGCCGGTGACGGCGTTGGTGGCGCCAGGGCCGGAGGTGACGAGAACGACGCCGGGCTTGCCGGTGGCGCGGGCATAGCCTTCCGCCGCATGCGCCGCGCCCTGCTCGTGGCGGACCAGGATGTGGCGGATGCGGTTCTGCTTGAAGATGGCGTCGTAGATCGGGAGTACCGCGCCGCCGGGGTAGCCGAACACCACCTCCACGCCCAGGTCGATCAGGGCCTGGACGATGATTTCCGCGCCGGGGATCGGCTCGCCGTACATGATGGACTCCTCGACTGTGTCGCACTGCAAAAGGAGTGGCAGGGGTAGGGTGTGTTTATTTCAAAGTCAAGCCCATTGATTGTAATTTAATTATAAATTCTCTTATCTGATCGTCATTATCGTGCAACGTGACGGCCGCCCAGTCGCCGAACTGGTTGCGCAGCCAGGTATACTGGCGCTTGGCGTAGCGCCGGGTTTCCCGCGCCGCCGCATCGATGGCGGCGTCCTTTGACAGCTGGCCGGCCTGCCAGGCGGCCAGTTCGCGCACCCCCACGGCCTTCATCACCGGCCGGTCGGCGGGCAGGTTGCGGGCGATGAGCGCGGCCACCTCGTCGGCGGCGCCGGCCTCGATCATCTGGGCAAAGCGGCGGTCGCAGCGGGCGTACAGCCAGTCGCGCGCCGGCAGCAGGATGATGCGGCCAACCGGGCCGAGGCCGGGCTTGCCCGCCAGCCCGCCCTGGGGCTCGGCCTGCCAGTCGCTCAGCGGCCGGCCGGTGGCCAGCACCACCTCCAGCGCGCGGGAGATGCGCTGGCGGTCGCGCGGCATCAGTCGGGCGCTGCACGCCGGGTCGAGCCGGGCCAGCTCGGCGTGCAGGGCCTCGGGGCCGAGCGCCGCCATGCGGGTGCGTACGTCGGCGCGCACCGCCTCGGGGATGTCGGGCACGGCCACGATGCCGTCCATCAGCGTGCGCAGATAAAGCCCGGTGCCGCCAATGACGATCGGCAGTCGTGCCGCGGCCCAGGCGGCCTCGATCTCCCGGCGTGCCGCCTCGGCCCACCAGGCGGCGGAGCTGATGTCGTTGCCGTCGAGCACGCCATAGAGGCGGTGCGGCGCGCGTGCTTCCTCCTCGGGCGAGGGGCGGGCGGAGAGCACCCGCAGGTCGGCGTAGAGTTGCAGCGCGTCGGCGTTGATGATGACGCCGTCCGACCGCTCGGCGAGATGGAGCGCAAGCGCGGACTTGCCGCTGGCCGTCGGTCCGGCAATAAGCACCAGCGGTTTGAGAGGAGTCGTCATGTCCATGCTGGTTGCCACGCTCGTTGCCCCCTGGGAAGGCCCGATGCTCGAAATGGCGCAGCTGCGCGCCGGCGAGGCGGCGCTGGCGGCCGCCGGTGCCCGGGATGTCGCGTCGGACTGGCTGGAGCCGGGCCGCGCCGCCGACATCCGGTTCAACGGCCTGGAACAGCCGGTGGCGCGCGCGGCGGTCGAGGGCGCGCTGGGGGCGGCGCTGGTGGATGTCATCGTCCAGCCGGAGGCGCATCGTCGCCGGCGGATGCTGGTGGCCGACATGGACTCCACCATGATCACCATCGAGTGCATCGACGAGCTGGCGGACTATGCCGGGGTCAAGGCGCATGTCGCCCAGGTGACCGAGGCGGCGATGCGCGGCGAACTCGACTTCGAACAGGCGCTCGACGGCCGGGTGGCGCTGCTCAAGGGACTGCCGGAATCGGTGCTGCAACTGTGCTACGACGAGCGCGTGCGCTTCACGCCCGGCGGCAAGGCGCTGATCGGCACCATGAACGCCCATGGCGCCCTGACCGTCCTGGTTTCCGGCGGCTTCACTTTTTTTGTCGACCGGGTGGCCGCGACGCTCGGCTTCCGGCTGGCCAGGGCCAATGTGCTGGCGATCGCCGACGGCGCGCTCACCGGCATCGTGCATCGGCCGATCGTCACCGCCGAGGTCAAGCGGCGCACGTTGCTCGACGAGGCGGTGTCGCGCGGCATCGCGCCGGCCGACTGCCTGTCGGTGGGCGATGGCGCCAACGACATCCCGATGATCGAGGCGGCGGGGCTGGGCGTTGCCTTCCACGCCAAGCCGAAGACCCAGGCGGCGGCCAATGCCGCCATCCGCCACGGCGACCTGTCGGCGCTGCTGTTCGCGCAGGGCTACCGGCGCGCGGACTGGGTGGAAGGCTGAGGTTCGCGTCCGGCGGTTACCAGCCGGCGTGCTTGTCCTTCTTGGCGGCGAGAATGCGACGGTAGGAAAGCAGGCCCTTGCGGATGAGCTGGGCGCGACGGCTCCACAGCTCGGCTTCCTTGAGTACGATGCCCACCAGATGGGCCTGGCCCGGCTGGTTGTAGAGATCAAGCACGATCTTGTCGGCGCCTGCCCAGGCCTTGTCGATCAGGTGAACATAGTCTTCGGAGATATCGTCGTCGACGCGCACGATATAGTTTGACTGGGTGAGCTGCTGCAGGAACTCGGCGTGGGTGATCGGCATGATCCGGCTTGGCTCGTTGGCGATCCAGTCCCTGAACTCCGGCGCCATCAGTACACTGTCGTTGGACATGAAGAACTCGGTGAACAGCGCCAGCCCGTCGGGCTTCATGCTGTCCTCGATGCGCCGCAGCAGATCGAGCTTGTTGGCGACCAGCGAGATGAAATTGTCGGCCAGCAGGCGATCGTATTTGCGTTCGAACGGCTTCTCCGCCGTCAGGTCGAGCAACGCAAGCGCGGCCTTCTTGGCCATGCCGGCCATGGTCGAGAGCTGGTTGCCGCCGGCGACCAGCGATGGCGAGCTCTCGTAGCCGGTCACCCAGACGCCGAAATGCTCGGCCAGCGTCCGTGCCGGGCCGCCGAGGCCGGCGCCCAGATGCATCATGCTCATCTCGGGGCTGAGGGTCAGCAGCTTGGACATCGCCACGACATATTCCGGTCCGCCCGGCCCGCAGAAGCCACGCCCCCAGATGAGCTGGGCGACATCGATACGGTTCTGATCCCAGGGATCAATGGGTAGTTCGCCTTCCTCGGTGATGTTCGAGGTCTCGCCCTGCAATGGCGTTGCCACGATCTCGGTGGTCTCGACCGGCTTGGGCGCGCGTTCCGGCGCCGGGGCGCTGGTCTGGCCCAGGTTGGCGCGTCGCGCCAGCTCGTCCGCGTCATAGCCTTCCCACCACGCCTTCAGGCGGAGCCCGAAGGGGATTTTCTTGGCGGT
>CAUJIW010000066.1 GCA_963205175.1 Pseudomonadota bacterium | reverse complement strand
GCCTCGATACCGCGGCGGACTACGACTTCAATGGCGATCTCACCGCGCTGGCGGCGGACTTCGACGCCCTGGGGCTGGGCCGGCTCCACCTCTACAAGCGCCGCCGCCATGACGTCGCCGCCAACTGGAAGCTGATCATGGACGCCTTCCTGGAGGCTTATCATGTCGCCCGCCTGCATCAGGCGACCATTGGCCCCTTCTTCGCCGACGGGGTGACGGTGTCGGACCGCATCGGCCCGCACTTCCGCAACGCCGTCGGCCGGATCGACTTCGTCCGCTCCGCCGACTTCGATGACTTCGCGGCACTGCGCCAGGTGGTCACCTACGCCTACAGCCTGCTGCCGGCGGCGGTGCTGATCGCCAGCCCCGACTACATCAACCTGATGGTGCTGATGCCCCAGGCGGTGGACCGCACGCTGGTGGAGGATTTCATGCTGATCCCCGAGCCGCCGGCCGATGCCGGGGCCGAGGATCACTGGCGGCGCTCCTTCGAGCTGCTCGATGGCGGGGTGTTCGCGGCGGAGGATTTCCGCGCCGCCACCTTGTGCCAGCAGGGCCTGTCGGCGGGTTCGCTGCGGCATGTGGTGCTGGGCGGCATGGAACAGGGCATCGCGGACTTTCACGCCACCGTGAACCGCTATCTGGAGGATTGACCGCCCCCCCGGCGGGTCCGGGGGTCGCCCAAATGTCACTTGCGCCGGCGCGGCAATCATGAGCTAAGGTCGCCGCCATCATTCGTGGAGGCTCCCATGCAGGTTGGCAAGGACTGGATCGTGACGCTGGACTACCGGGTCAGCGACGAGGAAGGCGCGGTGGTGGACGATGGTGCCCAGCCGCTGGTCTATCTCCATGGCGCCGAGGACGGGCTGTTCCCCAGGCTGCAGGCCGCCCTTGAGGGCAAGGCCGTCGGTGACGCCGTGCAGGTGGTGCTGGCGCCGGAGGATGCCTTCGGCCCCTATGACCAGGGTCTGGTGAAAGTGGAACGGCGCGGCGTGTTCGACGCCGATCTGGAACTCGGCGCCATGTTCGAGGCGACATCGGAAAGCGCGCCGGGGGTGTCGGTGGTCTATGCCGTGGTCGACATCGACGACGAGCGGGTGGTGCTGGATGCAAACCATCCGCTGGCCGGCCTGACGCTGACCTTCGACGCCACGGTGCGGGGCCTGCGCCCGGCCACCGCCGAGGAAATCGCTGGCGGTGACGCCCAGGCGGACTGACCGCCCGCGACCACCGAACACCGGTAACGGCCGCCGGCCCTGGCGCCGTCAGTTGACGGCGTCGCGCGGGCGGTAGCTCAGCGCCTCGGCGACATGCACCCGCCCCACCGTCTCGGCGCCGGCGAGGTCGGCCAGCGTGCGCGCCACCCGCAGCACCCGATGATAGCCGCGCGCCGACAGCCGCATCCGGCCGGCCGCCTCGGTGAGTAGCGCCCGCCCGGCGGCGTCCGGCGTCGCCACCGCCTCCAGCACCGCGCCATCGGCCTCGGCGTTGGTGCGCGCGTCGGTGCCGACGTAGCGCTCCCGCTGCAGCGCCCGCACGGCGCCGACGCGGGCGGCCACCTCGGCCGAGCCTTCCGCCGGTGGCGGCAGACTGAGGTCGGCGGCGCTGACCGCCGGCACCTCCACATGCAGGTCGATGCGGTCGAGCAGCGGGCCGGAGACCCGCGCCTGATAGTCGGCGGCACAGCGCGGCGCGCGTGAACAGGCCCGGCCGGGGTCGCCCAGGTGGCCGCAGCGGCACGGGTTCATGGCGGCGACCAGCTGGACCCGGGCCGGATAGCTGACATGGGCGTTGGCGCGGGCGACGACGATGCGCCCGGTCTCCAGCGGCTGGCGCAGCGAATCCAGCACAGGGCGCTGGAATTCCGGCAGCTCGTCGAGGAACAGCACGCCCAGATGCGCCAGGCTGACCTCGCCGGGGCGCGCCTTGAGCCCGCCGCCGGTCAGCGCCGCCATCGACGCCGAATGGTGCGGCGCCCGGAACGGCCGCGCGCGGATGATCCGGCCATCGGTGAGTTCGCCGGCGACCGAGGCCACCATCGACACCTCCAGCGCTTCCTCCGGCGCCAGTTCGGGCAGGATACCGGGCAGGCAGGCCGCCAGCAGCGACGTGCCGGAGCCCGGCGGGCCGCTCATCAGCAGGTTGTGGCCACCGGCGGCCGCCACCTCCAGCGCCCGCTTGGCGGTCTCCTGCCCCTTGACCTCGCGCAGGTCGGGCCCGGTGCGCACCGGCGCTGCTTCCGCCGGTACCGGAGCGGTCAGTTGCTGCTGACCCTTGAAGTGGTTGATCAGCGTCAGCAGGTCGGGTGCCGCCAGCACCTCGATGCGCCCGGCCCACGCCGCCTCGCTGCCCTGGGCGGCTGGGCAGACCAGCCCGAGGTCGTGCGCCGAGGCGGCCAGCGCCGCCAGCAGCACGCCGGGCACCGGCGCCACCCGGCCATCGAGCCCCAGCTCGCCCACCACCAGATAGCCGGCCAGCTGCTCGGCATCGACGATGCCCATGGCGGCGAGCAGCCCGAGCGCGATGGCGAGGTCGTAGTGCGAGCCTTCCTTGGGCAGGTCGGCCGGCGACAGGTTGACGATGATCCGCTTGGGCGGCAACGCCAGCCCGATCGCCGACAGCGCGGCGCGTACCCGCTCGCGGCTTTCGTTGACCGCCTTGTCCGGCAGGCCGACGACGGCGAAGGAGACGATGCCGGGCGCGATCTGCACCTGCACGTCCACCGGCCGGGCGTCCAGCCCGAGGAACGCCACCGTCGTGACATGTGCCACCATGCGCGCCTTGTCCCCCCAGCCGCCGCGTCGAGCGTTCGCGCCAGCATCGTTGAATGGGCGAACCGATACAATCTAGGGAAGAATGACGCGATACAGAAGGGGGGAATGGCGTGCGGGTGGCTTATTCCTTCTCGAACACCAGCCGGTAGGCCAGGCCCGCGACCAGCGCGCCGGCCAGCGGTGCCACCCAGAACAGCCAGAGCTGATCCAGCGCCCAGTCGCCGACCAGCACGGCAGGTCCGGTGCTGCGGGCCGGATTGACCGAGGTGTTGGTGACCGGGATCGAGATCAGGTGGATCAGCGTCAGCGCCAGCCCAATGGGGATCGGCGCGAAACCCGCCGGCGCCCGCCGGTCGGTGGCGCCCAGAATGACGATGAGGAACATGAAGGTCATCACCAGCTCGCTCACCAGGCCGGCTTGCAGCGAATAGCCGCCGGGCGAATGGTCGCCGTAACCGTTGGCGGCCAGCCCGTCGGCCAGCGAGAAGCCGGCCTTGCCGGAGGCGATGAGATAGAGGATGGCGGCGCCGGCGATGCCGCCGGCCACCTGGGCGACGATATAGGGGATGACCGAGGTCGCCGGGAACCGCCCGCCACTCCACAGGCCGACGGTGACCGCCGGGTTGAGGTGACACCCCGAGATCGGTCCGATGGCATAGGCCATGGTCAGAACCGTCAGGCCGAACGCCAGCGAGACGCCCAGCAGACCGATGCCGACGCCGGGAAACGCTGCCGCCAGCACGGCGCTGCCGCAGCCGCCCAGCACCAGCCAGAAAGTACCGATGAACTCAGCCGCCAGTGGTTTAGCCAGCATGTCGTGCTCCTTTCGCGCCGCATGAGACGACCGAGCATGGCATCATCTGACCGGAGCGCAACCCTGAAGCGGCCGGGCGTTTCCGCTTCCCATTCATGTTGCAGTTGCTAACATCGGGGTCTGTCCGGCAGCCGGGGGGCTCAATGTCCATTCTTACCGCGCTTCACCACGTCACCCGCTATCTCTACGACCGACCGGTGGCGCTGGGGCCTCAGCTGATCCGGCTGCGGCCGGCGCCGCACTGCCGCACCCGGGTGCCGAGTTACGCGCTGAAGGTGGTGCCGGAAAACCATTTCGTGAACTGGCAGCAGGACCCGCACGGCAACTGGCTGGCCCGCTTCGTGTTTCCGGAAAAGACCACCGAGTTCAGCATCGAGGTCGACCTGCTGGCCGACATGGCGGTGGTCAACCCGTTCGACTTTTTCATCGAGGAGTATGCCGAGGCCTTCCCCTTCGACTATGCGCCGGAGCTGAAGGCCGATCTTGCCCCCTATCTCGAACCGGCGACACCGCTGACGCCGAAACTGGAAGCCTATCTCGCCAGCCTGGAGCGCGCGGCGCCCAGCACCGTCAACTTCCTGGTCGCGCTGAACCAGCGGCTGCAGCAGGACATCCGCTACGTCATCCGCATGGAGCATGGCGTGCAGGCGCCGGAGGAGACGCTGAGCCTGGCTTCCGGCTCGTGCCGCGATTCCGCCTGGCTGCTGGTGGAGCTGCTGCGCCGGCTGGGGCTCGCCGCCCGCTTCGTCTCCGGCTACCTGATCCAGCTGAAGCCCGATCTCAAGGCGCTCGACGGCCCGGCCGGCACCGACCACGACTTCACCGACCTCCACGCCTGCACCCACGCCTACCCCCCCGTCGCCCGCTGCATCGCGCTCCATCCCACCTCCGCCCTGCTGTGCGGCGAGGGCCATCTGCCGCTGGCGGCGA
>CAUJIW010000065.1 GCA_963205175.1 Pseudomonadota bacterium | reverse complement strand
TGTTCCCCCCATCCGCCATGATGTGAACAGGCGCCATGGCCGGGCGCGACGGCTCCTTCCTCAAAAGCGGCAATCTCTTTGAAGTTGACGACCCTGTTCAATTAACCACTATTTGCTGCATGGGCCTGAACTTTCCAGTAGCGCCGCGCACAGTCCTCCTGTGCGATTATGACATGGGTGGATTCCGGCCGCCGGAGATGGTCAAGAAACGGCCGGCGGTGGTGATCATGGGGCGCCTTCCCCATCGCGACAATCTGCATACGGTCGTGCCGCTCAGCGGCACGGAAGCAGACCCGCGGGTGCGTTATCATTGTCGGCTGGCGTTCGATCAGCCCTTGCCGGCGCCCTTCGCACAGCAGGTCTGGTGGGCCAAGGCAGATATGGTGGCGACAGTCGCCATGAGCAGGCTCGATCTGTTTCGCACCGAGCGTGACCAGTTCGGAAAGCGAAAATATCTGAGCGGACTGAAAGTGACGGAGGCGCAGTTTCAGCAGATTCTCGAAGCGCTGAGGTACGCTCTGGGCCTTGTTAATTGACAATTCACTGTTGAAGACTCATATAGCCAGTGATCGCTCGTGGGAGACCATTGAGCCTCAAGACCTCTTCGGAGGCGGCTATGTCACTGGCGATAACAAGCCACGACATAGCTTGATTCAGCCCCCGGGCCGCAAGGCCCGGGGGTTCTGTTTTCTGGCGACATTCTGCCCGTTCAGGGGGCGGGTACGCCCAGCGTCGCCGCCAGCCGGGCCAGCGCCTGGGGGAAACTGTCGGCATCGTCGCTGAGGCGGGCCAGCACCAGCGCGCCCTCGATGCGGGCGATGGCGTCCTCGGCTTCCAGCCGCGCGGCGTCGGCCGGCCGGCCCAGTTCCTCCAGCGCCCGGGCGATCAACCGCTGCCAGGCGGTGATGGTGTTGCGGATGTCCTTGCCGAACAGCGCCAGCCCGTCGCCCAGTGTCAGCGTGTTCATCAGGCTGGCGGGCGTACCGCCGGCATGGAAGCGGGCGACGCCGGCGAGCATGGCGCTCAGCCGTTCGGCCGGCGGCTGGTCGCCCTGCAGCGGTTTGAGGATCAGCACGGTGAAGCGGCGGCCCGCCTCGGTCAGCGCCGCCCGGCCCAGCTCCGGTTTGCCGCCGGGGTAGCGGTGGTAGAGGCTGGCCTTGGCGATGCCGGTGGCCTCGGCGAGATCGGCCAGCGACGCGCCGTCATAGCCGTGCCGCTTGAACACCACGATCAGGCCGTCGAGAATTTCCAGCCGACGGGCGTGCGGGTCGTCGACTTTCGGGCGCGCCATCGGCCGGCTCCAGTGCTGCGGGGTGCTGACACCATAATCAACCGAACGTTCGGTGTAGTCAAGTGTCGACGGCCGGTCTCATGATCGCGGCTGGTGCAGCCACCAGGCGGTTTCGTTGATCGAGTAGATCGGCCGGTAGTGGACGATGGCGGTGTCCGGCAGCACGTCCTGGATCTGGTTGTCGAGAATCAGCTCGCGGCCGTCGAGGTCGACGCTGAGCACCGCGTGCGGCACGCCGAGATTGAGATCCTGGACGATGACGATGCGCATGGCGGCAGCGGGAAAGCCCAGCGTCTTGAGTGCCATGTACTTGGCGATGGCATAGTCCTCGCAGTCGCCGTCACGCCGCAGGAACTGGCGCGGCGTCGCCCAGTAGTCCGGCACGCCCCAGTTTTCGGGGTCGGTGATGTAGCGGTAGCGGTTCATGGCGGCGTTGACCGCCCGCAACTGTGCCATGCGATCACCGCCGCGCAGGGTGGCGACGATCGCCTCCCAGTCCGGCCGCGCGCAGCCGATCGGCGAGTCCGGCCGGCAGGCGCCGGAGCGGCCCAGCGGGCCGGGCGCGGTCTGCTGGTCGCCGTCGGCGCGCCGGTCGCGGGCCAGCATGTCGGTCCACTTGGTGAACGGTGTCAGCGACGCGCGCCGGACCTCGGTGCTGCCGAACAACCCGGCCTCGGCCGGGGTCGCCGCCAGACCGGCGATCAACAGTATCGCCAGCAGCGGGCAGGTGCCAAAGAAGGTTAATGCACGTCGCATGATTCCGTTTTGTGTCGGTTCGCATTAAGAATTGGTCAATGGTTGGGGGCCGCGTGGCTATCCGCTGCCGACCGGCGACATCGCCGTATGATAGCAGACTCTCGGGAGACCGCCGTGACGCTGACAGGGGATGACACCATCAACGGGGGCGCCGGACGCCGCATCTGGCTGTGGCTGGGGCTGATCGCCTTCCTGTTCGCCGGCGGCCTGGGGCTGGCCTGGCAGGCCTCGTCGCGCGATCGGGCCCGCGCCCGCGACCTGCTGGAGCAGGAAGTGGCGCTGGTGGTGCGCGGCCGGGTCCAGGCGGTGGCGGGCTGGCTCGACCTGCAGCGCGGCGTCGTCGAGGGGCTGGCCGGCAATCCGGCGGTGGCGGTCTATGCGCTGGGCAGTCAGGACCCCGGCACCGGCGCAGGCCAGGCGCAGTATCTCGACTCACTGTTGCAGGTAACGGCGGCGCGCTCGGGCTTCGCCGAACCCGGCGTACAGCCGCGCGCCAACGTCAGCCTGCCGCCGTCGGCGGGGCTCGCCATCGTGGCGCCGGACGGCCGGCCGATCGCCCGCTTCGGTGGCGCGCTGCCGGACCCGCGGCCGCTGCTCGCCACGACGGTCAGCGCCACCCGGGTCGATCCGGCCGCGAGCCTCGGCGGCCGGCCGGCGCTGGCCATTCTCGCGCCGGTTGCCGGTCCGCAAGGCGGTGATCCGGTGGCCGTCGTCTACGGCGTGCGGCCGCTCGACGCGCTGGCCGGTCGGCTGGAGCCGGAGAATGAACGCTTCCGCACCGCCCGCATGGCGCTGGTCGATGCCGAGGGCGTGGTGGCCGGCAGCCGCGAACTGCCGCCGATGGCCCGTCTGGCCGAGGCGCTGCGGGCACCGGGCCAGCTGGTCGAGGCCGGCGGCACCCTGCTGCTGGCCGACGCGGTACCGGGCACGCCCTGGCATGTGGTGCGCGGCATCGACGCCCAGGAGGCGCTGGCCCCCATCGAGAGCCAGGCGCGGTCACGGCTGATGGCGCTGGTGTCGCTGGTGTCGTTCGCCACCGCCATGGTGCTGCTGGCCTGGCGTCATGGCGCCTCGCGCCGGGCGGCACGGGCTGCCGCCGAGGCCCGGGCCACCGCCGCGCGGGAGACAGCGCTGCGCCAGTTCCTTCAGACCATCGCTGATCGCCAGCCGACGCTGATCGCGGTGGTCGATGCCGCCGATCGGCTGGAGTTCTCCAACGCCGGGCTCAACCGCTGGCTCGGCGTCGAGGCGGACGCGCCCGGCACCCGGCTGCCCGACCAGCTTGGCGATGCCGGCCCGGCCCTGGTGCGGCTGCTGGCGACGGCGCGTCGCGAGGGCACCGCGGACGCGCTGCTCGACCTGCCGGCGCCGGGCGGTCTCGTCCGCCGCCACCACGCCGATGCCGTGCAGCTGGCCGACGGACGGACGCTGCTGGTCGCCCATGACATCACCGAGCTGCTGGCCGAACGGGCCCGTCGCGAGGCCGGCATGGCGGCACTGGTAGCGACGCTGACCGGCCTCATCGACGCTCGTGATCCCGGCAGCCGCCATCATTCCGGCAAGGTGGCGCAGGTGGCGGCCGGCCTCGGCCGGGCGCTGGGTCTACCGGGCGAACAGGTAGAGACGCTGCGGCTGTCCGGACAGCTGATGAACCTCGGCAAGATCATGGTGCCGCGCGCCATCCTCACCAAGGCCGGGCCGCTGGACGACATCGAGCGGGCGCAGGTGCGCGCGGCGCTGGCCCAGAGCGCCGACATCCTGCGCGGGGTACCGTTCGAGGGGCCGGTGGCCGAGACGGTGGCTGGCGTCGAGGAGGTGCCGCCGCCGTCGCTGTCGCGGGTGCTGCGCATCGCCAACGCCTTCGTGTCGATGGTCAGCCCGCGCGCTTTCCGCGCACCGCTGGCCGATGCCGCCGCGCTCGCCGCCTTGCGCGAGGCCGCCGACCCCGAGGACGGTGCCATCATCGACGCGCTGGAGCGGCTGCTCGGCCAGCACGCCGGCCGAGCAGCCCTCGGGCTGTAGGGGCCGGCGACGCGCCATCCCGCCGCCGGGGAGTCTCAGCCCAGGCCGGGGTCGAGGTGGCGGCTCAGCCGGTCGGCGGCGCGGCGGGCGAAGCGCAGCGTCACCACCCGGCGGCGGTTGCCGTTGAGCGGTCGCACGGCGGCCGGACGCAGCACCGCCGCCTCGAAGCGGTCGGCGACGATCAGCCCGGCGGTGGCCGGCGCGAAAGCCGGGGTGTCGAAGTCGTCGAGCGGGAATCCGGCAGGCACCGCGAAATAGAACTCGTCGCAGTAATCCAGATAGTCCGGCCACTTGCGGTCGCCGCGCAGGTCGGCGCGGGAGACCTTGATCTCGATCAGCGTGATCCGGCCGTCGCGGTCGAGCGCCGCCACGTCCGGCCGGCGGCCGTTGCCGAGCGGAAACTCCAGCAGGGCGGCCCGACCCTGGGCGGCGAGCAGCCGGCAGACCCCGCGCGCCACGTCGTCGGCCGTCAGTGGTCCGGCGGGCGCGTCGGCCGGCGGGGTGGCCACGCGGCAGGCCACGGGGTCGGGCAGAGGATCGGGGAGCGGCAGTCGCGACGTCATGGCGTCGCAGCATAGGCGGATCAAACCGGGAACAAAAGCCCCTTGATCAGGCTGCTCAGATCGCGATGTCGGGCAGGTCGCACAGCAGCCGCAGCGGTGTCACCAGCCGGGCGGCCATCGCCGGGGTCTGCTGTTCCGGCGTCAGCGCCAGGATCGCCTGCAAGCCGTTGTGCAGCGCCTCCAGCACCGCGCGTTCCCGCGGGTCGCCGGGTTTCAGCTTCAGGTAGCTGCACAGCAGCGCGCCGGCATCCGACATCAGCGGATAGCCGAAGCTGGCGCCCATCCCCTTGATGTTGTGGCCGATCTCGAACAGCCGCTGGCGGGCGGCATCGGCCGGCAGGGTGCCGGCGTGCCAGTCGTCGAGCAGCCGGCCGAACTCGGCCAGGGCATTGGCCGTCCACTCCCGGTAGCTGTCGATCAGCGCCGGATCGGCGGCGGCGGCGGTCATGAGCGCCCCCCCTGGCCGCGTCCGCCTTCCTTGTAGAAGACGTGCTGGCCGAGCAGGCGGGTCGGCGCGAACTGGAAACCCCAGCTCGGCGAGACATAGGTGGCGTGGAAGTGGGTGGCGTTGCCGGTCACGTCCTTCCAGGCCCGCGATGTGGCGACGAAGGCGATCGCACGCGCCTGTCGCCAGGCGGCGTCCTCGCGCGGGATGTCGGGCAGGCCATCGCAGGCGAAGGTGAACTGGCAGGTCCGCGCGCCGGGGCGCTTTTCGTAGACCACGCCGCACAGCGAGTTCGGGTAGCCGTCGCGCGCCTGACGGTTGAGCACCACCTGGGCGACGCCCAGCTGACCCTCCACCGATTCGCCACGGGCCTCGAAATAGATGGCGCGGGCCAGGCACTCCAGCTCGGCGGAGAGCGGCGGCAGCGGGCTGGCGGCGGTGGCCTCCACCAGCCGGGTCAGTGCCAGCCGGGGCTGACGTTGCAGCACCGGGGCTTCCGCCAGCAGGACGATGCGGTCGTTGGTCAGCGCCGCCAGTTCGAGTCGCGGTGCTGTCGCGCCGGCATCCGATGCCGCAGCGTCGGGGGTGTCCGGGGTATCGGGCAGCGACAGGTCGACGAACGGGCCGTGCAGCACCGTCACGGGCGGCAGGTCGGCGCCGGGCAGGGCGACACTCACCAGGAGCAGCGCCAGCAGGCGCGCGGCCAGGCGGGAGACGCCCTCAGACAGGCGGATAGTGGACAAAGAAGGCATGAACGATGGCGGGCCCTGTTGATCCGGCGGACGGCCAGCCCTGTGCGCCCGGGCGCCCGGCGGCTGTCAGTCCAGCATCAAGGAAACGGCAATTTGGTTAACAAAAGGAAAACCGGCGGGAAATCGCCGGCGCCCAGATGATCAGGGAGCGCCCCGCTCAGGCGGGCAGGAAGCGCTCCTCCACCAGCGCCTCCGGCGCGTCGGTCTCCAGTTCCAGCACCCACACATCGGGGTCGATGCGGCGCTGGCGCTCGATCAGCGCGTCGGCGTCCGCCGCCGGCACCGGCACAGACCCGCTCAGCGGCAGCCAGGCGCGGGCGTCGTCGCGGCCGGTGGTGGCGCCGAACAGTCGGCACAGGCCGTCGCGATGACGGGCCAGCAGCAGTACCGCGCCGGCCTCGTCATAGCCGTGGCGGACCACCGTCGCCGGGATGCCGAGCCCCGAGCAGCGGCGCACGATGGAGGACACCCAGAAGCGGGTGGCGAGGCGGGGCAGCGTCATGGCGGTCAGCTTTCGGGCGTGGGGGCGTCAGGGCGAGGGGAATCGGTCGCCTCGGTGAAGCCCAGCGCGGTGGCGCGGGCCCCGAAGGCCTGGATCACCTGCGGCGCCGGCTCGACGAATGACAGGCCGTGGAACACACCGGACGACCAGGCGATCACCGCCGGCAGCGGCCGCAGTTTGGGCAGCTCGACGGTCACCAGTGCACCGGCCGCCAGCGGCAGCTCGATCTCGGCCAGCATGCCGCCCGGCGCGACGTTGCGCACCCAGCAGGCGAGCCGGCGCCCGGCGATGCTGACGCTGCCGCGCCACACCACTGCCCGGCGCGGATGGCGCCGGCGATCGTCGTGGGCGGGGTCGACGAGCCCGTGCGGGTCGGTCTCGGTCATGTGATCCGTTGTGTTCATGGTTACCACGGCTAGCAGCTTATGGCCGAATGGTTAAGAAATATCCCGTCCCGCCACGCTGCCGCCCCGGCCCTCTCGACATCCCGCCGGCATCCGCGTAATCTGTGCGCTTCCCCGGGGAGCCATGCGGCTGAGAGGCAGGCGTTGCGGCCTGCGACCCGTCGAACCTGAACCCGTTAGCACGGGCGGAGGGAGGGGTTGCCGCATGACGGGTCCGCCTTCTCCTGACCGCTCGCCAAGGAGAGACCCCATGGCCGACATTGATGGCAAGATCGACAGCAAGCTGGACATCGGCGTCACCACCGGCCCCATTCGCGGCTCGCGCAAGATCCATGTCGAAGGCCCCGGTGGCATCCGCGTCGCCATGCGCGAGATCGCGCTCACCGGCGACGAGCCGCCGGTGCGGGTCTACGACACCTCCGGCCCCTACACCGACCCCAAGGCCGCCATCAACATCGCCGCCGGCCTGCCGGCGCTGCGACGGGACTGGATTCTGGCGCGTGGCGACGTCGAGGCCTATGACGGCCGCGCCGTGAAGCCCGAGGATAATGGCCTGAAGGATGGTGGCCCGAAAGCTGGCGCCGGGCTCGATGCCGCCGCTTCGCGCAACGGCCGCGTCCAGCCCTTCCCCAACGTCGTCACCCGGCCGCTGCGGGCGCGCGCCGGCATGAACGTCTCCCAGATGCACTATGCCAAGCGCGGCATCATCACGCCGGAGATGGAATATGTCGCCATCCGCGAGAACATCGGCCGGGCGGCGCTGAAGGACAAGCTCGCCCGCGACGGCGAGAGCTGGGGCGCGGCCATCCCGGACCATGTGACGCCGGAATTCGTCCGCGACGAGGTGGCGCGCGGCCGGGCGATCATCCCGTCCAACATCAACCACCCGGAAACCGAGCCGATGGCGATCGGCCGCAACTTCCTGGTCAAGATCAACGCCAACATCGGCAACTCGGCGGTCGCCTCCTCGGTCGCCGAGGAAGTCGACAAGATGGTGTGGGCGATCCGCTGGGGCGCCGACACGGTGATGGACCTCTCGACGGGGCGCAACATCCACGACACCCGCGAGTGGATCCTGCGCAACAGCCCGGTGCCCATCGGCACGGTGCCGATCTATCAGGCGCTGGAGAAGGTCGGCGGCATCGCCGAGGAGCTGACGTGGGAGATTTTCCGCGACACGCTGATCGAGCAGGCCGAGCAGGGGGTCGACTATTTCACCATCCACGCCGGGGTGCGGCTGCCCTACATCCCGCTCACCGCCAAGCGGGTCACCGGCATCGTCAGCCGTGGCGGCTCGATCATGGCCAAGTGGTGCCTGGCCCACCACAAGGAGAGCTTCCTCTACGAGCACTTCGAAGACATCTGCGAGATCATGAAGGCCTACGACATCGCCTTCTCGCTGGGCGACGGCCTGCGCCCGGGCTCGATCGCCGACGCCAACGACGAGGCCCAGTTCGCCGAGCTGTTCACGCTGGGTGAGCTCACCAAGAAGGCGTGGGAACACGACGTCCAGGTGATGATCGAAGGCCCCGGCCACGTGCCGATGCACAAGATCAAGGAGAACATGGACAAGCAGCTCGCCGCCTGCGGCGAGGCGCCGTTCTACACGCTGGGCCCGCTCACCACCGACATCGCGCCGGGCTATGACCACATCACCAGCGGCATTGGTGCTGCCATGATCGGCTGGTACGGCACGGCGATGCTCTGCTACGTCACGCCCAAGGAGCATCTCGGCCTGCCGGACCGCGACGACGTCAAGGTCGGCGTCGTCACCTACAAGCTGGCCGCCCACGCCGCCGACCTCGCCAAGGGCCACCCGGCGGCCAAGGTGCGCGACGACGCGCTGTCGAAGGCGCGCTTCGAGTTCCGCTGGCGCGACCAGTTCAACCTCAGCCTCGATCCCGACACGGCGGAGCAGTACCACGACCAGACGCTGCCGGCCGAAGGCGCCAAGACGGCGCATTTCTGCTCGATGTGCGGGCCGAAGTTCTGCTCGATGAAGATCACCCAGGAAGTACGCGACTTCGCCGCCAAGCAGAACCAGGGCGCCGAGGGCTTTCTGGCGGCCAGCCCCGGCGCCGCCGAGCAGGGCGCTGAACAGGGCATGGCCGAGATGTCGAAGCTCTACAAGGAAAAGGGCAACGAGCTCTACCTGCCGGCCGCGGAGTAGGGGGCCGGGTGGCTGGTGATAACGGCCGCCGCCCTTTTCCCTTGCCCCTTCACGGGGTGCCATTTCCGCGATAGTTGTGGATCATGACAACTCTACACCTCGTGCCCGAAGATCTGCGTCAACTCTACCATGTGCGGGAATGGCGCAACGCGACGGGCGTGTTGCAGACCGCCTGTCCACAGGAATGGCAGGACATCATTGCGGTGCTGCGGGCCTTTCGGCTGCTGCGGTCAGCGGTGGAGACCGCCGGGGGCTCGAAATCACCCATCGCCAATCAGATTGACGCTGCGTTCTATGGTCGCGGGTGGGTAGAGAAGCAATTCCGCACGGCGATCATGATTGATGACACCATCCGCGAAAGCCCCACCCATAAGGTCGATTGTTTCAAGGGTAGGGTGGCCGTCGAGCTGGAATGGAACAACAAAGATCCGTTCTTTGACAGGGACTTGAACAATTTCCGCCTGTTGTTCGAGTTAGGCGCCATTGATGTCGGTGTCATTGTCACCCGTTCGACGCAGTTGCAGGAAATTTTCAAAGCGCTTGGTAAAGGGGCGTCCTACGGGGCCTCGACCACGCATCATGAGAAGCTATGGCCACGCCTTGAAGGCGGTGGTGGTGGTGGCTGTCCGGTGCTGACCTTTGCCATCAGGCCGGACCTATACGTGGATGACCTAGTCTAACATCCACGCGCTGGTGTGGGGAGGTCGCCTACATCACCCGCGTCGGTGATTAAGCCTGCAACAGCAGATGGGCGGTCGTGGCGGTGCCAAGACTACACCGTCACTCGGCGGCGATTTCCATGGCGCTGTTGTAGCTGTAGGTATCCCAAGACGGCTTGTAAGTCTCGTCCGCCTGATTTCCCCACACCGTCCAGCCGTTGCGGGCGCCACGACTGAACAACTCGATCCGTGGCCCCCAGCTGCACGCTTCAATCAAGGGATATTGCTCATCCGGCTTCCGGCTGTGCTCGCGCTTGCGGGACTGGATCATGTTGACCTGACTACGGCCGGGCGGCAACGTTCGGGCGCTTTTGCCTCGCACACCAAACAGCAAGAGCTCGGTCACGTTGCGGAAGTAAAAGCCGACGCCACGTCCATCCGAACCACCATCCTTGCGGACCTTGTGCCAGACGATGTTCGAGACGTAGCGAAAGCCCCACCGGCGCATGACCTCCATGCCCTCGGGCAGCAGCGCATTGGGAACCCACAGGTACAGATGCGATGGGTCGGCGGCGATATCCGCCACAGGTAGGGCACAGATGTCCTCAAGGCACATGGTGCCGTAGCGATTGAGCCGCTTGTGTTCCGGCGCCACCTTGCCGGTGCGATTTTGGAATTGCCACGGCGGGTCGGCCAGCACGGTACCGAACCGTGCCCCGTTGGCCACGGTCAGAAGATCGGCGGAAGCGGGCGGCATGGCATCGGACGAGAACATAAGTGGATCTTTCTACACCTGCATGCGTCTGTCAAGGCCGTGTCGGCCCCGCCCGCTCCCCTCCCCCCGCCTGGCTTCAGCGCTTGCGGACGAACTCGGCGCGCAGCACCAGGCCCTTGATGCCCTCGAAGCGGCAGTCGATCTCCTGGTCGTCGCCGGTGAGGCGGATCGACTTGATCACCGTGCCCACCTTCAGCGTCTGGCCGGCGCCCTTGACCTTGAGGTCCTTCACCAGCACCACGCTGTCGCCGTCGGCCAGCAGGTTGCCGACCGAGTCGCGCACTTCCACCGCGTTGGCGGCAGCCTGACGGGCCTTCAGCTCGCTGGCCGGCAGCCAGTCGCCGCTGGCCTCGTCATAGACATACTCGTCATCGCCGGCGTCGGTCATCATGTCTCTCCCGCCTCGGGGTGGGGCCGGGGCAGGGATTGCCGGGGCACTGGTAGGCGGCAGCCCTAACGGGCGGCGGCCGCCAGATCAACCCCGTTGCCGCCGCCCAGCCGGCTGTCGATCCAGCGGGCGACCGCGTCACCGGCGCGGCGGCGCCACACGCGCCAATCGGCCTGCCAGGCGCGCTCGTGGAAGAAGAAGGCCACCGCGTTGACGCACGGCTCGATCAGCGCGATGCCGCCGGCCACTTCCACCGAGCCGGTGAGCGCATAGGCCACCGAGAAGCCGACGGTCAGGTGGATCGCCAGATAGGTGGCGGTCTTGGCCAGCTCGGTCCGGCTCGGCCGCAGCGACGGCGACCGCAGGGACGGATCGGGTAAGGCGGGAACGGCGGTCTGCATGGCGGAACTCCTTGGGCTCTGCCACTGTATTTAATAATCATTCGCAATAATGCCAATGAGGAGTCCCGCTCACGGTGATCGAGCCGCTCGCTCAGTGCCGGCGCGAGGGCGGGCCAGTGCGGGCCTGTGGCTCCTGGGTAGTCGGCGGGCGGCCGTCAGGCGGCGCGCGGCTGGCCCTGGGCCGCCAGCACGGCATAGACGGCATCGGCCGAGGCGGCGCCGCGCAGCTTGGCTACCGCGCTGCTGTCGCGGAACAGCCGGGAGACCCGGGCCAGTGCCTTCAGGTGGTCGGCACCGGCATCTTCGGGCGCCAGCAACAGCATGACGAGATCGACGGGCCGGCCGTCGAGCGAATCGAACTCGACGGGCGTGTCCAGCTTGGCGAACACGCCCATCAGGCCCTTGAGCTCCGGCAGCTTGGCGTGCGGAATGGCGAAGCCGCCGCCAATGCCGGTGGTGCCCAGCCGCTCGCGCTCCTGGATTGCCTCCAGCACCCGGCGCTCGTCCAGCCCGGCGAGCCGGGCGGCATGGGCGGACAGCAGGGTCAGCAGCTGCTTCTTCGACGTGCATTTGGCTCCGGCCAGAATCGCGCCGGGGACCATCAAGTCCACGAGTTCCATTGCGGAAAGCTTCCTGGGTCGTCTCTTAATGGCGCCAGTCTAGGCCAGCGCCGGTTGATGCCCGATGAACGGCCCCGGATCAGTGCCGTCACGGTGGGGGTCAGGCGGGGGTGGCGGTCGGTTCGACCCAGCCGATATGGCCGTCGCCTCGGCGATAGACCATGGCGATCCGGCCGTTACCGGCGTTGCGGAACATCAGCGCCGGAGCGTGCCGGAGGTCCATCAGCATCACCGCGTCGGAGACCGACACCTGCGGAATGTCGGTCTGGGTCTCGGCGACGATCACCGGGTTGTCGTGCTCGGGCGCATCTTCCTCGTGGTGCGACTCGATCACCGTATAGGCGGCCGGCTGGACGTCCAGCTCGCGGGCGGCACCATTGTGGTGGTTCTTCAGCCGGCGCTTGTAGCGGCGCAGCTGCTTCTCGATCCGGTCGGCCGCGATGTCGAAGGCGATGTGCGGGTCGGCATTGCTGCCTTCCGCCTTCAGCAGCACGCCCTGGCGGACATGCATGGCGCAATCAACATGGAAGCCATGGCCATGCGCCTCGCGGGTCAGGGTGACGCCGGCACTGAGGGTGCGCGAGAAATACTTCTCGGCGAGCTGCCGCAGTTTGTCTCCCACATAGCTGCGGAAGGCATCGCCCACATCGACCTGATGACCAGAGACGCGAATGTCCATAGGACCCTCCTTGATTTTGGCCCCCGTTATCAATCCACGGCCGACCGGCGGGTTACCCGGCGGGCCGAAGGCGGCGGACGCTAGGCGCGGCCATGCCCCCTGTCAATGACATGTCGTGACGGTAGCGTGAGTCGGCAAGAGTGTCTGCCATGCAATTCGATCATTTGGATCGACCACCGGTTTTCAGCGCGCGGCCAGCCGCTGGCCGGCTTCCAGCATCTTCAGGCGGCGGCGTTGCACGCTGGAGGGAATCTTCATGGACTCGCGATATTTTGCCACTGTTCGGCGGGCGATGTCGAATTTTTCCGCGACCAGAATCTCGACCAGCTTGTCATCCGACAGCACGTCGCTGGGCTGTTCGGCGTCGATCAGCTCCTTGATCCGCTGCTTCACGGATTCCGCCGAGTGGGCATCGCCGCCGTCGGCTGACTGGATGGCGGAGGTGAAGAAGTATTTCAGCTCGAATACGCCGCGCTGGCAGGACAGGAACTTGTTGGCGGTCACACGGGAGACAGTCGATTCATGCATCCCGATGACGTCCGCGATGTTCTTGAGGTTGAGCGGCTTCAGGTGGCGCACGCCCTGCTCGAAGAAATCCTCCTGCTGACGTACCAGTTCGGCGGCGACCTTGAGGATGGTGCGCGCCCGCTGGTCCAGCGCCTTGACCAGCCAGTTGGCCGACTGCAGGCATTCCGACAGGAACACCCGTTCGGCGCGATTGCTGGTGCGGCTGGTCAGCTCAGTATAGTAGCTGCGGCTGACCAGCACGCGCGGCAATGTCGCGGTGTTGAGCTCCACGCCCCATGAGCCTACGGGCGTCTTGCGCACGAAGATATCAGGGACCACGGTCTGCACCCGCTCGCCCCCGAATTCCAGGCCGGGCTTGGGGTGGTAGTGGCGCTGCTCGCGGAGCAGATCCGCCATATCCTCGGCGTCGACGCCGCACAGCCGGCGCAAGGCGTTGAGATCGCCACGCGCCAGCAGTTCCAGGTTGTTGAGCAGCATCTCCATGGCCGGATCAAGCCGGTCAGCCTCCCGCGCCTGCAGCTTCAGGCACTCCGACAGCGAGCGGGCACCGACCCCGGTCGGCTCGAAGGTCTGGATTATCCGCAATGCGGCCTCGACCGCGGGGAGCGTGACGCCCAGGCGCAACGCGATGTCGTCGAGCGGCGCGGACAGATAGCCGGATTCGTCAATCAGGTCGATCAGGTGGGCGGCGATCAGCCGGTCGTCGGGGGTGGTGAAGGCCAGGCGCGCCTGATCGTGCAGGTGGTCGTGCAGCGATTTGTCCTCGACCAGCAGGGCATCCAGGCCCGGCATGTCGTCTTCGCCACCACCGCCGCCCGTGACCGCGCCCTGGCCGTTGAGGCTGAGCATGGCATCGCCGCTGTCGAAGGCGCTGGCCTCCTGGCGATCCGGGGCGGCATCGTGATGATAGACGTCCTCGCCCAGATCGACGTCCAGCGGCGACTCGCTGTCGCCACCAGGATTGTCACGCAGCATGGCGTCGGCGGCGGAGATTTCGGTGGGCTCGCCGAAATCGTCGCTGTCGCCACCTTGAACATCCCCGAAGCCCTCGCTGTCCGGTTCCGGGCGGTTCTCCGTGGCCAGATCCCCGTCCGCGTCGCCGCTTTCAAGCAGCGGGTTCTTTTCGATTTCCGTGGCGATGAAGCTTTCAAGCTCCAGATTGGTCAGCGTCAGCAGCTTGATCGCCTGCTGCAGCTGGGGTGTCATCACCAGCTGCTGGCTTTGCCGAAGGTCGAGGCGGGGTCCAAGTGCCATGACGATGGGCTCGCAGCTCCCTAAAGCGAGAAATTCTCGCCCAGATAGACGCGCCGGACCTGGGGATCCGCGACCAGTGCTTCAGGCACACCCTCGAAAAGTACCTTGCCATCATAGATGATGCAGGCGCGATCGACGATGTCGAGCGTCTCTCGGACGTTGTGATCGGTGATGAGAACGCCGATATCGCGGTCCTTCAGGTGAGCGACCAGCGACCTGATATCGGCAATGGATATCGGATCGATGCCGGCGAAAGGCTCGTCGAGCAACATGATGGACGGGGCCGCCGCCAGCGCACGGGCGATTTCCGTCCGTCGCCGCTCGCCGCCGGAAAGCGCCATGGCGGGGGCCTTGCGCAGGCGGGCGATGGAGAACTCCTCCAGCAGTTGCTCAAGGCGCGCCTGGCGCACCTCGGCATCCGGCTCGACGACCTCCAGAACGGCCAAGATATTCTCCTCCACATTCAGGCCGCGGAAGATCGAGGTTTCCTGCGGTAGATACCCCAATCCCAGCGACGCGCGCCGGTACATCGGCAGTCGAGTAATGTCCGCCCCGTCAAGGAGGATGCGGCCCTGATCCGGCAGCACCAGCCCCATGATCGAGTAGAAGCAGGTGGTCTTGCCGGCACCATTGGGACCCAGCAGGCCAACGACTTCACCGCGTCGGACTGACAGTGACACGTCCCGGAGAACGACCCGTTTGTCGTAGCTCTTGCCCATGGACACCACTTCAAGGCCGGCACGGCCCGCCGGGTTGCCGCCTGTCGATCCGTCAGACCCGCCATTCAGGCTGCTGCGGGCGAGATCATTGCTGGATTCAGACATGCGTCACCGTTGCTCGTCTCAAGAGTTAGCCTGATGAGGTTTAAGATTTGGTATCGCCAGAGAGCGACTGGCCCAGAATATGCATGGGGTCGTTTAAAGCAAAGGTCAATCGACGGAAAACCCCGTGATACGGCCGTGCCCGTCGGGCGCTGGCGTGTCAGGGCGTCTTGTCACGGGCGGGCACGGCGAACCGCCCGGTTACCCGGTCGCCGCGTTGGCCAGCGCCGGCCGGGGCGCCATCCAGGCGCGTGACACCATTCTCAAGGTTAACCTCAAGGCGCTGCCCTTTGAGCACCGACTCGCCCTTGGTCAGGATGACGTTCCCCACCAGCGTCAGCTGGCGATCCTCGACGTCGTAAATGCCGTAGTTGGCGCTCGCGCGCTCCGACGGAGAAGTCAGGCGCACGGCGCCGTCGGCGTCGATGCGCAGGATGGTCAGTTTGTCGCCGCCGCCTCGATCATAAAAAACGCGAACGCGGGCCGATTCCAGAGTGAGATTGGCTTGGACAACCTTCACGTCACCCTGGAAGATCGCTTGTGACTCACGGTCACGCACTTCGATGCGGTCGGCGTTGACGTCGATTGGCGCGTGCGTGTTGTGCTGCTTGAGCGCGGAGACGGACTGAGCCTGCACGGCGGAGCCCGCTCCCAGCATCAGGACTACCAACACTGCTGACGTTGCCAATCGCATCTGCCTAGGTCCTTTTCTGTACTGCGGTCGTCAGGGGCGCGGCGTGATGCGGGTGCTCGTACGCCCTTCGAAGACCACGGTATGGGTGGCGATATCGGCGCGGAAGCCGCTGGCGCTGAAATGACCCAGTGGCCCCGTACCGTCGACGCCGCCCTTGCCATAGGCGGTTCGCGAGGCGAGGTCCACTATGGCATCGCGTGTGGCGAACCTGTAGCCGGAGTCGGTCTCAAGCTTGAGATCCCCGATGACGGTCAGCTTCTCACTCTCCAGGTCATAGCTGCCCGTCGCGGCCCGGACGCGGGCATCGCCATCCACAAGGGAAATACGCGCCGATACATCCGTCAGTTCAACCACCGGGGTGGCGGAGGTCTTTTGCACCGCCCGCCGGGCGGAAATCTCGAATGGGCGTCCTTTGGAGTCCACTCCCCGGTAGCTAGGGTACTCCATGCGAAGTCGTTCCGGGCTGGTCTCGACCCGGTCCTTGGACAGTACGAACGACATTTCCTGGCTGTTGGCGGCCGGCCACACCAGGATGGTCGCGAACAGCAGGAAAGACAGCGCAGGCAGGGCAACCTTGGTGACCGCGACAAAACGGTCGTAGCCGCCGCCAATGGGAATCGCGGCCCGCCGATGGGTCTGCCAGCCGTCAACGGAGGGCGGTTGCGCGGTCACGCGTGGGCGAAGATGTCGATCTCCGGCCAGCCGGCGAGGTCTAGGTCGGCGCGGGCAGGCAGAAAATCGAAGCAGGCCTGGGCCAGGGCGGTACGATTCTCGCGTGCCAGGCGTTCATCGAGAATCGTCTTGAGGCGATGCAGGTACCGCACATCGCTGGCGGCATAGTCCTTCTGGGCCTCACTCAGCGTGTCGGCGCCCCAGTCGGACGACTGCTGCTGCTTGGAAATGTCGACGCCTAGCAGCTCCTTGGTCAGCTCCTTCAGGCCATGGCGATCGGTATAGGTGCGTACCAGCCGCGAGGCGATCTTGGTGCAGTAAACCGGCGCCACGGTGACGCCGAGATACTGTTTCAACACCGCAAGGTCGAAGCGGCCGAAATGAAAGATCTTGAGCTGCTCGGGATTGCTCAGCAGACGCTTGAGGTTCGGCGCGTCATACTGACCGGGCCGGAAACGCACCAGATGCTCGTCGCCATTGCCGTCCGACAGTTGCACCAGGCACAAGCGGTCGCGGCTCGGGATGAGCCCCAAGGTCTCGGTGTCGATCGCGACCGAGCCTTGCGTCAACACGTCCGCCGGCAGATCGCCTTCATGCAGAAAGATCGTCATGGGCCGAGGCTTAGCCGGTTCGGCCGCGCCCGCCAATGGGGAAACCGCGGCCGACCGACCGGATCAGGCGATTTCAGCCAGTTCCTTGGTGTCGAAGTAGAGCGGGATGATCGCTTCCACCTTGTCGTCGCGGAAGCGGAAGACCTCGCCCAGCAGCATCGAGAAGTCCTTGCCGGTGCGCTTGGCGGTGCCGGAGAGCGTCAGCAGGCCGATGGCGTGGGTGTCGCCGATGGTGATGTCGTGCAGGTTGATCGACAGCTCACTCCAGTAGCCGAAAACTTTTTCATAGACCTCCCGCAAGGCGCCCCGGCCCTTGTAGGTGCCGCCGTAGGGCAGGCCGTCGGCCTCGATCAGGGTGAAGTCCTCGGTCAGCAGAGCCTCGACGGTTGCCCAGTCGCCGGCGGCGCAGCGATCATAAAGGGTTTCAACGACGGTTTTCTTGTCGGCCATGGTGTCTCTCACAGTTCGGGGGTCGGCAGGGACGGGTCGTTCTGCAGATAGTAGTCGACCCACTTGTGGAAATACTGGTTGCCGCGTTCGTTGCGGCCGAAGGTGACGTGCTTGATGGCGCCGGAATCCAAGCCGCGCTGGACGGAGAGGCCGAGCAGATAGTCCTCGTCGTTCACCACGTCGCGCAGGAACTGGATCATGTTCATCTTCTCGTCGCGCTCGGCATCGTCGGCGGGCGCCTTGCGGCTGATGAAGTTGAGGATGGTCCGGTTGCGGTCCGGCGTCGGCCCGGGCAGCAACTGGGCGATCTGGCACAACTCGGGTGCCACGAAGATCGACACATTGGGGAACAGGGTGCGGACAAAGTCGTAGCCGTTGTTCTCGCGCGTTCCCCATTGCGCCTGCGGAATATCGCGCAGTTTGGCGATGTCGACCTGGGGGAAACCAATGCGCAGGTGGGGGCCGAAGGCCTCGAAGGTCATGATGTCGGAGAAGGTGCGGGTGGCGATGGTCTGGGGGTGCGCGGTGGCGAAATGATAGCCCTCCAGATAGCCATCGTAGGCGATCTTCCAGTTGCCACCGACCAGCTCCCGGCTGTCGAGGTAATGCCAGTCCTTGAAACCGCAGTGCTCAAGGTCGTCGAGCATGCCACCGAGGAAGCCGCGCAGGTCGATGGGCAGGCCGGGCGTCAGGATGACAAAGATCATGCCGGCGGCTTCGTCGCACGGCAGCTGGGTCAGGCCGTGATGGGCCTTGTCGACATCGCCGAACTTCGGCCGGTCGGCGACGCCGATCAGGTTGCCGTCATTGGCATAGGTCCAGCCGTGGTAGATGCAGGTGAAGCGATTGCAGTTGCCCTTGCCGTCGTTCACGACATGCGCGCCGCGGTGGGTGCAGACGTTCAGCATGGCGCGGGCCTTGCCGTCCTTGCCGCGGGTGATCAGCACCGGCTTGCCCATCACCTCCATCGCCTTGTAATCGCCCGGATTGGGCAGCTCGGCGCTCATCGCCAGCATCAGCGGCAGGCGGTTGAAGATGAGGTCCATCTCCTGCTGCCAGGTGGCAGGATCGGTATAGCGGGAGACCGGCACGGTCATCGTGGCCGGGGCCTGGTCGGTGGTGCCGCCTTCAACGTGGTCGAGCAGGGCAGCCGCCGTCCGCGTATAGTCTGCGATGATGTCCATTGTTGTCTCCCAAGGCGGTGGTCGTTATCTGTCACCGCCTCTGCTTGTCGCGCCGGCGGGGCGCGACCTCAACCGTCAATCCTGACAGGCCCATGTCGATGTCCGCTGATCGCCCCTACGACATTGTAACGCTGGAGCAGGGTTCGGCGGCCTGGCGCGCCTGGCGACACGGCGGCATCGGCGCCTCCGACGCGCCGGCGATCATGGGCGAGAACCCGTGGCGCAGCGCCCGGGCCGTGCTGCGCGAGAAGCGCCAGCCGCCGGTCGAGCGTTATATCAACGGCGCGATGGCGCGCGGCTCGCGGCTCGAACCTGTCGCCCGTCGTCGTTATGTCGAACGTACCGGCATCGACGTGGT
>CAUJIW010000064.1 GCA_963205175.1 Pseudomonadota bacterium | reverse complement strand
ACCGGCGTCAGCGCGCCGGTGCGGCCGACCTGAATCTCGATGTCGCGCAGGATGGTGGTGGCCTTCTCGGCGGGAAATTTGTGGGCGATCGCCCAGCGCGGGCTGCGCGCCACCTGGCCCAGCCGGTCCTGCCAGTCCAGCCGGTCGACCTTGTAGACCACGCCGTCGATGTCATAGCCCAGCCCGGCGCGATCAGCCTCCGTTTCAGCGTAATAGGCGAGGATGTCGTCCAGGCTGGCGCAGCGACGCACCCGCGCGTTGACGGGGAAGCCGTATGACTTCAGCGCCGCCAGCATCTCCCACTGGCTGTCGGCCGGCAGCGCCGAGACCTCGCCCCAGGCATAGGCGAAGAAGCTGAGCGGCCGCTTCGCGGTGATGGCGGGGTCGAGCTGGCGCAGGCTGCCGGCGGCGGCATTGCGCGGGTTGGCGAACGTCTTGTCGCCGGCGGCCGCCTGGGCCTCGTTGAGAGCGGCTAAGTCGGCCTTGGCCATATAGACCTCGCCGCGCACCTCCAGCACCGCCGGCCAGCCGGCGCCGCCCAGCTGCTGCGGGATATCGCCGATGGTGCGCACGTTGGCGGTCACGTCCTCGCCCTCGCTGCCGTCGCCACGGGTGGCGGCCACGGTCAGCGCGCCGTTCTCGTAGCGCAGCGACAGCGACAGGCCGTCGATCTTCGGCTCCGCCGTCACCACCACCGGCGCGGCGGCGTCGAGCTTGAGGAAGCCGCGCACCCGGTCGAGGAAGTCGCGGACGTCCTGGTCGGCGAAGGCGTTGTCGAGGCTCAGCATCGGCCGGGCGTGGCGCACCTTGCGGAACTTCGACACCGGCGCGGCGCCCACCTGATGTGCTGGGCTCAGAAGGTCGACAAGCTGGGGAAAGCGCGCCTCGATCGCCCGGTGGCGGGCCACCAGCCCGTCATAGGCGGCATCCGGGATGCTCGGCGCGTCCTCCTGATAGTAGCGGCGGTTGTGGTCGGCGATCTCCTCGGCGAGCCAGCCCAGCTCGGCCTTCGCCTCCTTCTCCGACAGCGCGTCGACGCCCTTGCGGCGGGTCAGCAGGCGATCCATGGCTCAGGCTCCCAGCAGGCGTTCGGCCTGGGCGCGCGCCTCGTCGGTGACGATATCGCCGGAGAGCATGCGGGCGATCTCCTCGCGCCGTTCGCCGCCGTCGAGCCGGGTGATGGCGGTGCGGGTGGCGCCGTCGCGGGTCGCCTTGGCGATGCGCCACTGGTGGTGGCCGCTGGCGGCGACCTGCGGGCTGTGTGTCACCACCAGCACCTGGGTCTGGCCGCCCAGCCGGCGCAGCCGGTCGCCGATGGCCGAGGCCACCGCGCCGCCGACGCCGCGGTCGATCTCGTCGAAGATCAGCGTGCCGGCCGAACCGTCGGCCGCCAGCGCCACCTTCAGCGCCAGGATGAAGCGGGACATCTCGCCGCCCGAGGCGATCTTCGTCAGCGGGCCGAACGGTGCGCCGGGGTTGGTGGCGATGGTGAACGCCACCCGGTCCTGGCCGGCCGCGCCCCAGGCGTCCTCGGCCAGCGCCTCGACATCGGTCCGGAACCGCGCGGCATCCAGTTTCAGCGGTTTCAGCTCTGCGGCCACCGCCGCGTCCAGCCGGCCGGCCGCCTCGACGCGCGCGGCGTGCAGGGCATCGGCCGCCGCCTTGAAGCGGGTCCGGGCCTGGGCGGTCTCCCGCGTCAGTCGGGCGACGCTTTCCTCGCCGCTCTCCAGTGCGGCCAGCCGCCCGGACAGCTCGGCGGTGAAGGCGGGCAGCGCCTCCACCGTCACCTTGTGCTTGCGGGCAGCACCGCGCAGCTCGAACAGCCGGCTTTCCACCAGTTCGATGCGCTGCGGATCATAGGCCATGGCCTGGCGGGCGCGGGCGAGGTCGTCCTCGCTCAGGCTGGCGGCATCGATGGCCCGGTCGAGCGCCTCCAGCGCGCCGCGCAGGCTGTCGTCCTCGCCGGCCAGCCGTTCCAGCCGGCGGGCCGCCTGGCGCAGCACCGCAAGGCCGCCGTCGCTGCCCCCCAGCGCTTCGAGCACCAGATCGAGATCCCCGGCCAGCCGCTGGCCTTTCAGCATGGCGGCGCGTTCGTCGGCCAGCGCCTGCTCCTCGCCCGGCTCCGGGTTGAGGCGGCTAAGCTCGTCGACGGTATGCGTCAGCCATTCGCGGTCCCGTTCGGCCTCGACCAGTGCCGCCTGCGCTTGCGCCAGCGCGGCGCGACTCGCGGCCCACGCGGCGTGGGCGTCGGCGACCGCCTGGGTAAGGGACGGGTAGCGGCCGAAGGCGTCCAGCAGATCGCGGTGGCCGCGCGGGTTGAGCAGGCCGCGATCGTCGTTCTGGCCATGGATTTCCACCAGCCGCTCGCCGATGTCGCGCAGCAGGGCGACGCCGGCTGGCTGGTCGTTGACGAAGGCCCGCGAGCCGCCGTCGGCCTTCAGCACCCGGCGCAGCAGCAGCACCTCGCCGTCGTCGAGCCCCGACTCCCGCACCAGCACGCGCGCGGGGTGGTCGGCAGGCACCTCGAAGGCGGCGGTGACGGCGGCCTGGGGTGCGCCACTGCGGACCAGACCGGCGTCGGCGCGGGCGCCCAGCGCCAGCCCGAGACTATCGAGCAGAATCGACTTGCCCGCGCCGGTCTCGCCGGTGAGCGCGCACAGGCCGCCCTCGAACTCGATGGTGAGCGCCTCGATCAACACCACGTCACGAATGGTGAGCGAGGTCAGCATGGGCCCGCGTCAGCCTCCGGCTTTGTCGGGCTGGCCGGCGGGCTCCGCCGGTGCCGTGGTGGGCGCTGGCAGCTGTGCGGTGGCCACCGGCTTCAGCCGGTTCATCAGCGCGTAGGAGCGTTCGTACCATTTGGAGCCGGGGTAGTTGTGGCCGAGCACGGCAGCCGACCGCTTGGCCTCCTCGCGCATGCCCAGCTCCAGATAGCACTCGACCATGCGGTGCAGCGCCTCCGGCACATGGGTGGTGGTCTCGTAGCGTTCGATGACGCTGCGGAAGCGCAGCGTCGCGGCGAGAAATTCGTGCCGGCTCTGGTACCAGCGGCCGATCTCCATCTCCTTGCCGGCCAGATGGTCGCGGGTGAGGTCGATCTTCAGGCGGGCATCGGTGGCATAGGAGGTGTTCGGGTAGCGCCGCGTCAGCTCGTTGAGCGACTGGAGCGCCTGCTCGGTGACCTTCTGGTCACGGCCGACGTCCGAGATCTGCTCATAATAGGACAGCGCGATCAGATAGTAGGCGTAGGGCGCGTCACGGTTGCCCGGGTGCAGGCTGAGGAAGCGCTGGGCGGCGAGGATCGCCTCCTGATAGCGGTTGGCCTGGTAGTAGGAGAAGGCCGACATCAGCTGCGCGCGGCGTGCCCACACCGAATAGGGGTGCTGGCGCTCCACCTCGTCGAACAGCATTGCCGCCTGACGATACTGGCCCTTGGCCAGCGTGTCGGCACCGAGATTGTAGAGCGTCTCGACGTCGCGGGCGACGTAGGTCAGCTCTTTCTTGTCCTTGGCGCAGGAGGCAAGGGCGAGGCCTGCCGCCAGCACCAGCAGCGCGCGACGCAGGAAACGGGTCGAGTCGGTTCTCATCATGACCTTCCTTTAGCGAAGCGTTTGCCATCGGCCAAGGCACTCTGGTTGCGAATGCGGCCAAGCCCTGCCATAGCTGCGACCGCTGGATGTAACGACACCAAGGGGCGCTGTGAACCTCCTCGTCTTCTCAACGCTTTATCCGAACGTGTCGCAGCCCAATTTCGGCATCTTCGTCGAGAATTCGGTGCGACACGTGGCCGCCAGCGGCATCGCGACGACGGTGGTGGCGCCCAATGGCGTGCCGCCCTGGCCGCTGGACCGGCTGACCCGCTACCGGGCGCTGGCCGATCTGCCGGAGGCGGAGACCTGGCGCGGGCTGGATGTCCGCCGGCCACGGTTCCAGCTGTTGCCGGCGATCGGCTGGCGCTTCAATCCGGCGGCCATCGTGCGTGCCGCCCGGCCGGTGTTGCACCGGCTGCGGGCTGAAGGCTTCGTGTTCGACGCCATCGATGCCCAGTTCTTCTACCCCTGCGGCGTGGCGGCGGTGCAGCTGGCTCGCGAGTTCAACGTGCCGGTGACCATCAAGGCGCGTGGCTCCGACATCGCGCTTTGGGGCCAGCGGCCGGCGGCGCGGCGCGCCATCCTGTGGGCAGCCGGCCGTGCCCAGGGCATCACGGCGGTGTCGGAGAAGCTCAAGGGCGAGATCGAGGCCATGGGGGTGCCCGACGAGAAGATCGGGGTGCATTACACGGCGGTCGATCTCGACAATTTCGCCCCCGGCGACCGGCAGGCGGCGCGCGCCGCGCTGGCCGGCGAACTGGGGCTGGAACCGGGGCCGGGGTGCGACTCCGGGCGGCCGCTGATCGTCTCTGTCGGCAGCCTGACGCCGGTGAAGGACTTTCCGCTGCTGCTCAACGCGCTGCGCCAGGTGCCGGCGGCCGACCTGCTGATCGCCGGTCACGGCCCCGAGCGGGCGGCGCTGGAGCAGCTGGCGGGCACGCTCGGGCTCGGTGCGCGGGTGCGCTTCCTTGGCGCCATCGCCCACGACCGCCTGCCGCTGCTCTATCGCGCGGCGGACCTGTTCGCGCTGGCCAGCCAGCGGGAGGGGCTCGCCAATGTCTGGATCGAGGCGCTGGCCTCCGGCACCCCGGTGGTGACCACCGATGTCGGCGGCGCCCGCGAGGTGATCGACCGGCCGGAAGCCGGCCGGGTGGCGGCGGCGCGGACACCCGAGGCCCTGGCGGCGGCGATCAACGACGTGCTGGCGATGCCGGTGGATCCGCAGGCGGCCCGCGCCTCGGCCGAACGCTTCTCCTGGGCGCGCCATGTCTCGGCCAAGCGGGCGCATCTGGAGCGGCTGGTCGCCGGGCACTGAGCCTGCGAGATGTTGATCAGGCGGGATGTGGATCAGGTGGGCGGCGGCCGGTGTGGTGGCTGCCAATCCTACACATATTGGCCGGTGGTCGCAGGCCCGTGCGGTCGCCTATGGTCGGGTGCCATTCAGGGAGAAGGATGCGGATGACCGACTATCACGCCGTCGCGGCGCTCGATGACATTGCCGAGGGCAGCAATCGTGCCTTCAAGGTAGGCGATCTGTCGGTGCTGATCTGTCGTCAGGCCGGCGAGGTGTTCGCTATCGAGAACAACTGCACCCACGCGCTGCAAGCGCTGGAGGGTGGCAAGATGCGCGGCGACAAGCTGTTCTGCCCCGCCCATGGTGCCTGCTTCAACCTGCGCACCGGCCAGCCGATCGGCACCGTCACCCGCAAGCCGGTGCGCACCTTCCCGGTGCGCGTCACCGACGGCACCATCGAGGTCTCGCTCGGCGACTGATGGCGTGTCGTGTCTAGAGGGCGGCGGCCCGCTGGAAGGCCGGCCGCGCCAGCAGCCGCTCGTAATAGGCGGCGGTGCGCGGTTTGAAGTGGGGCCGCCAGCCCAGCCGCGCGTCGGCGAGATAGAGCGCGAAGCCGACGCAGATGTCGGCGATGGTGAAGCGCCCGGCACACAGATAGTCCCGATCCGCGAGCGCCGCCTCCAATGATCGCAGGCGGGAGAAGAACCAGGCGGTATAGTCGTCGGCGGCCTTTTTCAGCGTCGGGTCCGGCTCGAACTGGGTGTAGCGCAGCACGATGGTCTGCGGGAAGGTCAGCGTCGCGTCGGCGCGGTGCAGCCAGTTGAGATAGTCGCCATAGGCGGGTTCATCGACGGCGACGGCAAGGTCGGTGGGGCCATGGCGGTCCACCAGATACTGGGCCATGGCGACGGATTCGCTCATCCGCGTCTCGCCATCGACGAGGAACGGCACCGTGCCCAGCGGGTTGACCGCCAGGAAGTCGGGCGAGGTCAGCCGGGGCGGGAAGGGCAGTATCACCAGGTCATAGGGCAGGCCCATCTCCTCCAGCGTCCACAGCGGGCGCAGCGAGCGGGAAACGGTGCAGTGATACAGCGTGATGGACATGACGGACGGTCCTGAAAAGCGGTTTGAATGGCCTGTTGTGAGACATTCGATGGCCGTTGTCGCGGGAGAGATGTGGACTTGGGTGTGCCGGGGCGCTTAGATCGGCGCGCTGCCGGCTTGCGGTGGCGCCTGTGAGGGTTGCGCTGCCCATGCTTCTCGATCCGTTCATTGTCGCCCTGTTTGTCTGCGTGGTGCTGGCGAGCCTGCTGCCGGTCTCCGGCGCGCCGGCCGAATGGCTGGATGGCGTGACGACGGCGGCCATCGTGCTGCTGTTCTTCCTGCACGGCGTGCGGCTGAAACGCGACGCGCTGATCGCCGGTCTCGGCCACTGGCGGCTGCACCTGCTGATTCTCGCCATCACCTATGCGGCGTTTCCGTTGCTCGGGCTGGGCCTGCGGCTGGTGGGCGGGCCACTGATGACGCCGTCGCTGTGGCTGGGCGTGCTGTTCATCTGCGTGCTGCCGTCGACCGTGCAGTCGTCCATCGCCTTCACCTCCATCGCCGGCGGCAATGTGGCGGCCTCGCTGTGCGCGGCGGCCTTCTCCAACCTGCTGGGCGTGCTGCTGACGCCGCTGCTCGTCGGGCTGGTGATGCAAATGGATGGCGGTCACGGCATGTCGGGCGCGCATGTGGCCCGCATCGCGCTGCTGCTGCTGGCGCCGTTCGTCGTCGGTCATCTGTTGCGGCCGTGGCTGGGCGACTGGGCCGACCGGCGCAAGACGCTGCTGTCGTTCACCGATCGCGGCACCATATTGCTTGCCGTCTACGGCTCCTTCTCGGCGGCCGTGGTCAGCGGGCTGTGGCAGCAGGTGGACGCGGTGCAGCTGGCGGTGCTGGTGGGCGTGTGCTGCGTGTTGCTGGCGCTGGTGCTGGGGCTGACCTTCGCCGTCGCCCGGCTCGCCGGGTTCGATCGCGCCGACCAGATCGCCATCGTCTTCGCCGGCTCCAAGAAGTCGCTGGCCAGCGGCGTGCCGATGGCGCGGGTGCTGTTCCCCGGCGCCGCCGCCGGGCCGATGCTGCTGCCGATCATGATCTTCCACCAGATCCAGCTGGTGGTGTGCGCCTGGCTGGCGCGCCGCTACGCGGCCCACCGGCCGGAGGCCTGACGGCCACCAGCCGGCGGTATCGCCACCTCAGTGCATCTTGAAGCGGATCGGCACCGACTTCGGCCCGCAGACGAAGTTGGCCTCCATCCGCTTGGGCGTGCCCGCCAGCTCGACCGCCTCCAGGCGCGGCAGCAGTTCCTCCCACAGGATGCGCATTTCCATGCGTGCCAGGTGCTGGCCCAGGCAGACATGGGCGCCATAGCCGAACGCCACGTGCTTGTTGGGCGAGCGGGTGATGTCGAAGCGGTAGGGGTCGTTGAACACCGCCTCGTCGCGATTGCCCGACGGGTAGCACAGCATCATCCAGTCGCCCTTGGCGATGCGCTGGCCGGCGACTTCGGTATCCTCGGTGGCGGTGCGCATGAAGTGCTTCACCGGCGTCTCCCAGCGGATCGATTCCTCGATGAAACCGCGCATCAGCCCCGGATCGGCCTTCAGCCTGGCGAACTGGTCGGGGTTTTCCGCCAGCGCCCACAGCGCGCCCGAGGTGGTGTTGGAGGTGGTGTCGTGACCGGCGGTCGCGGCGATGATGTAGTAGGACATCGCCTCCAGATGCCCCAGCGGCTCGCCGTTGATGGTGCCATTGGCGATGACGCTGGCGAGATCGTTGCGCGCCTGGCGCCGCCGGTCGTCGGTCATCTCGTTGAAGTAGATCATGAAGTCCGCCACCGTCGCCTGCACGGAGGCCAGGCCCTCGGCGGAGTCGACAATCGAGCCGGTACGGTTGAGCTCGGGGTCGGCGCTGCCGAACAGCTCCTGCGTCAGCTTGAGCATCCGCGCCTCGTCGCACGCGGGCACGCCGATCACTTCCATGATGACATGCAGCGGGTAGAGGAAGGCGACGTCCTTGGCGAAGTCGCACTGGTCGCCGAGGTCGGCCATGCGGTCGACGAAGCCGCGGGCGATGGTGCGGATGCGCGCCTCCAGGCTGTTGAGGCTCTGCGGCTGGAACCACGACTGGGTGAGCTTGCGGTAGTTGCCATGGTCGGGATTGTCCATCTGCACCAGCGAGCGCACCAGATGCGGCGAACCACCCATCATCGCCCGCACCTTGCGGTCATTCTCGATGGTGGTGACGATGGTGGCGCGGTCGCCGTTGTGGAACACCTCGTTGCGCAACTCGATGTCACGGATGTCGGCGTTGCGGGTGACCACCCAGAAGGGGTCGTAATTGTCCGGCTGGGCCATCGCCAGCGGCGACTCCCGGCGCAATTGCGCGAAGGCCGCGTCAATGCGGTGCCAGTCGGCATAGGCTTTCGGGTCGACAATGGTGTTCGCGAGTTCCTGTGCAATCATCTGTTGAGCCTCCCCAGGGTCGGATGTTCCGACATTCAGTCCCCGTCGGATTTTCCGACTCCATGCCGTCAGGGCTAACATGAAACTTGCTATACAGCCAACAAATAAGTTACGACGGTGCCATGATGCCGCTGTCCCGTCCTGAATCCGCCTCGTCCGCCCGCCGCCGCACCCAGGCCGAGCGCAGCGACGAGTCCGAACGCCGGCTGCTCGACGCCACGGTGGCGGTGGTCGCCGGCGAGGGCGTGCGGGCCGCCACCTTCGAGGCGATCGGCCGGGTCGCCGGCTACAGCCGTGGGCTGGCGACGCAGAAATTCGGCTCCAAGGACGGGCTCATCAAGGCGCTGATCGCCGACCTGCACGCCCGCCAGGACGCGCTGCTGACCGCCCACCACATGGACGACATGCCGGGGTTGGAGGCCGCGCTCGGTTACGCCGACCTGTACCTGCGCGACCTCACCGAGAACGCCGAGACGCGGGCCTATTTCATGCTGATGGCGGAGGCGATCGCCGACCTGTCGGCGTTGCGCGCGGCCTTCGCCGCCTCGCACGAGACGGTGAAGCAGTTTCTCGCAGGCTTCATCGTCCGCGGCCAGCGGGAGGGCGCCATCCGCGCCGAGGTCGACCCGGAGGCGGCGGCGCTGATGATCGGCACCATGCTGCTGGGCTTGAGCGTGCAGTGGCTGATCGACCCGACGCTGGACGTCGCGCGCGTGCGCGTCGCCAGCCTGGAGACGCTGCGGCTGGCCTTCGCCGCGCCGGCGCGGCGCGCGCGGGGCTGACCGGAGCCCAAAAGATCACCGGGGGGAGGAGAGAGAGCATGAGCACGGACGCACCGTACCGCCAGTGGCAGTGCCGCACCTGCGGTTATATTTACGACGAGGCCGAAGGCTGGCCGGACGACGGCATCGCGCCGGGCACCCGCTGGGCGGACGTGCCGGAGGACTGGGTCTGTCCGCTGTGCGGCACGTCCAAGGACCAGTTCGACATGGAACCCGTCTGAGGGCGCGAAACGTCAGCCTATTGGTGGCCGGCCCACTCCTTCGCCCGCAGATCCTTGCGCATGATCTTGCCTGACACGGTCTTGGGTAGACTGGTGACGAACTCGATCTTGCGCGGATATTTGTAGGGCGCGGTGACGGCCTTCACATGGTCCTGCAGTTCCTTCACCAGTGCGTCCGAGCCGGTAAAGCCGGGCGCCAGGATGACGAACGCCTTGACCACCTCGCCGCGCGTCGGGTCGGGGCTGGCGACGACAGCGGATTCCGCCACCGCCGGATGCTCGATCAGCGCGCTTTCCACCTCGAACGGCCCGATGCGGTAGCCCGACGACAGGATCACGTCGTCGGCGCGGCCGACGAACCAGAAATACCCGTCGGCGTCCACCGTCGCCCGGTCGCCGGTAAGGTACCAGTCGCCGCGGAACACCGAGGCGGTGCGGTCCGGGTCGCCGCGATAGCCCTTGAACAGCCCCATCGGCCGGGCGGGCGCCACCCGCAGGGCGATGTCGCCCTCGGTGTCTGGCGGCAGCGGGTTGCCCGCCTCGTCGATCACCGCCAGCTCGATGCCGGGCGAGGGCTTGCCCATCGAGCCCGCCCGCACCGGCACGCCCTGGAAATTGCCGCACAGCAGGATGGTCTCGGTCTGGCCGTAGCCGTCCATGATCGCCAGGCCGGTGGCCTTGGACCAGGCGGCGATGACCTCGGGGTTGAGCGGCTCGCCGGCACCGACGCAGTGGCGCAGCGCCGGGAAGCGGCGGGCCGACAAGTCCTGCTGCACGAACATGCGGTAGGCGGTGGGCGGCGCGCACAGCGTGGTGATCGGGTGAGCCTCCAGCAGGTCGAGCGTCGCCGTGGCGTCGAAGCCGTGAGCGTGGTGGACGAACATCGCCGCGCCCATCAGCCAGGGGGCGAACAGGCTCGACCAGGCGGCCTTGGCCCAGCCGGTGTCGGAGAGGTTCCAGTGCAGGTCGCCGGGGCGCAGGTCGAGCCAGAACCGCCCCGTCACCTCATGGCCCAGCGGATAGCCGTGACCATGCACCGTCATCTTCGGATAGCCGGTGGTGCCGGAGGTGAAATAGCACAGCGCGTCCTCGTCGGCCGCCGTGTCGGCGATCGCTTCCAGCGGTGTGGCGGCCGCCCGGGCGGCCGTGTAATCGGTCCAGCCGTGGCGCGGGCCATCGACGTGCAGCAGTGCCGGGCGGGCATCGGAGTCGATCAGCGCCTGCTCGACATGGCCCGCGCAGTCGCGGTTGGAAATGACGGCGGTGGCGCCGGAGGCGCGCAGCCGGTAGCCGATGTCCTTGGCCGACAGCTGGGTGGTGCCGGGCGACGCCACCGCGCCCAGCTGCAGGCAGGCCAGCATCAGCTCCCACCACGGCAGTTCGCGTGACAGGATCACCAGCACGGTGTCGCCGCGCCGGACGCCGGCATCCGCCAGCACGGCCGCCGCCTGACGGGCGCGGGCCAGCATGTCGGCGAAGCTGAGCCGGACCACGGTCCCGTCGGCGTCGGTCCACAGCAGCGCCAGCGCGTCCGGCGTGCGGGTGGCCCAGTCGGCCATCACGTCGGCGACGAAGTTAAAACGCTCCGGTCGGCGCCACGTGAAGTGGCGCCGGGCATCCTCATAATCGAACGGCATGGTGTCTCAGCGTGCCATGTTGATGACGTGGAGCTGGGTGAATTCGTGCAGGCCCTCCTGCCCGAACTCGGCGCCGATGCCCGACTGCTTGGCGCCGCCGAACGGAATGTTGGGGCCGAAGTCGAGGTGCTTGTTCACCCACACCGTGCCGGTGTCCATCCGGCTGGCGATGTCGAACGCCGTGTCGATGTCGGCCGACCATACCGAGCCGCCCAGGCCGTAGGGCGAGGCGTTAGCGCGGGCCAGCGCGTCGTCGGCGTCGCTGAACTTGATGATCGGCAGAATCGGGCCGAACTGCTCCTCGTCGACGATCTTGGTGCCGTCGCTGACGTCGCGCACGATGGTCGGGCGGACGAAGAAGCCCGGCTGGTCGGGGATGGTGCCGCCGGCGACGATGCGGCCGCTGGCGCGGGCGTCCTCAAGGAAACCCTTGAGCTTCTCGAACTGCATGCGGTTCTGCACCGGGCCGATCTGCGTACCCTGCTTCAGGCCGTCGTCGACGATGGCCGCATCGGCGATCTTGGCCAGCTCGTCGCACAGCTGGTCGTAGATCGACTCATGGGCATAGACGCGCTTGATCGCCAGGCAGACCTGGCCGGCGTTGAAGAAGGCGCCACCGAAAATGCCCGGCGCGGCGGCCTTCGGGTCGGCGTCGCCCAGCACGATGGCGGCGTCGTTGCCGCCCAGTTCGAGCGTGATGCGCTTGATGGTGTCGGCGGCGCTCGCCATCACCTTCTTGCCGGTGTCGGTGGAGCCGGTGAAGGAGACCTTGCGCACGTCCGGGTGCTTGGTCAGCACATGGCCGAGGTCATTGGCGTCGGTGACGATGTTGACCACGCCGGGGGGCAGGATTTCGTTCAGCAGCTCGCCCAGCTTCAGCGTGGTCAGCGGCGTCGTCGGCGCCGGCTTGATGACCATGGTGTTGCCGGCCAGCAGCGCCGGCGGCATCTTGAAGGCGACGATCATCACCGGGAAGTTCCACGGAATGATCGCGGCCACCACGCCCAGCGGCCGGCGCTGGGTGACGACCTTGCGGTTCTCGTTGTCCTCGATGGTCTCCTGCGGCAGGTCGAGGGTGGCGAAGTAACGGAAGAAGGCGGCGGAATACTGGATTTCGCCCATGGCTTCCGGCAGCGGCTTGCCCTGTTCCTGGGTCAGCAGGCGGGCGAACTCCTCGGTGCGGGCCTCCAGCGCGTCGGCGATCTTGTTGAGCGCGGCCTTGCGCTCGGCGATCGGCGTCGCCGCCCAGCCGGGGAAGGCGGCCTTGGCGGCGGCCACCGCCGCGTTGACCTGGGCTTCCGAGGCGCGCGGGCAGGCCGCCAGCACTTCCTCGGTGGCCGGATTGATCACATCCATGGTCATATCGCCCGGCACCAGTTTGCCGCCGATCAGCAGTTTATAGTCGCTCATCAATCCTCTCCCCGGAAATCGATCAGGCCGTCACGGCCTCGTGCAGATTCAGTTCGTGGCGCATGGCATCGCGCATCAGGAATTTTTGCACCTTTCCTGTTACCGTCAATGGAAAGGCGTCGACAAAGCGGATGACCTTGGGAATTTTGTAGTGGGCGATCTGGCCCTGGCAGAACGCGACCAGCGTCGGCTCGTCCAGCGTGGCCCCGTCGCGCACGCGAATCCAGGCGCAGACCTCCTCGCCGAAGCGCTCGCTGGGAATGCCGAACACCGCGACGTCCAGTACCGCCGGGTGGCGCAGCAGATAGTCCTCGATCTCGGCCGGATAGACGTTCTCGCCGCCGCGAATGATCATGTCCTTCACCCGGCCGACGATCTTGGCGTGGCCGGTCGCGTCGAAGGTCGCCAGGTCGCCGGTGTGCATCCAGCCGCCGTCGTCGAGCACCTGGGCGGTGCGGGTGGCGTCCTTCCAGTAGCCGCGCATCACGGAATAGCCGCGCACCAGCAGCTCGCCGGCATGGCCCAGCGGCACCATGCGGCCCTGCTCGTCGACCACCTTGGCCTCGACGAAGGGGTGGATGGTGCCCACCGAGCCGACGCGCGCCTCCAGCGGTGCATCGGCCAGCGTCTGGAAGCTCACCGGGCTGGTTTCGGTCATGCCATAGCAGATGGTGACGTCGCGCATGTGCATGTCGGCGATCACCCGCTTCATCACCTCGACCGGGCAGGGCGCGCCGGCCATGATGCCGGTGCGCAGGCTGGACAGGTCGAAGCGGGCGAATTCCGGGTGGTCGAGCTCGGCGATGAACATGGTCGGCACGCCATAGAGCGCGGTACAGCGCTCCGCCTGCACCGCCTCCAGCACGCTGCCGGGCTCGAAGGCATCGGCGGGGAACACCATGGTGGCGCCGTGGGTGACGCAGTTGAGCACCGCCATCACCATGCCGAAGCAGTGGTACAGCGGCACCGGGATGCACAGCCGGTCCTCGGCGGTGAAGTTCATCCGCTCGCCGACGAAGAAGCCGTTGTTGAGGATGTTGTGGTGGGTCAGCGTCGCGCCCTTGGGGGCGCCGGTGGTGCCGGAGGTGAACTGGATGTTGATCGGATCGTCCGGCGACAGGCCGGCCTGGCGGGCCGCCAGCGCCTCATGCTCGCGCGGGCCGCCGGCCTCCAGCACGCCGTGGAAGGTGAGCATGCCGTGCGGCGCGGTCTCGGTCATCAGGATGGCGGCGCGCAGCAGCGGGATGCGGTGGGCGCTCAGCGCGCCGGGCGCGCAGTGGTCCAGCTCGGGCGCCAGCTCGTGCAGCATGGCGGCGTAGTCGGAGGTCTTGAAGCGCTCGGCGAGCACCAGTGCCTTGCACTCGGCGGTGTTGAGCACGTGCTCCAGCTCGGCGACCCGGTAGGCCGGGTTGATGGTGACGAGAATGATGCCAGCCTTGGCGCTGGCCAGCTGGGTCAGCAGCCACTCCATGCAGTTGGGCGCCCAGATGCCGAGCCGGTCACCGGGCTCCAGCCCGAGGGCGATGAAGCCGGCCGCCAGCCGCTCGACCTCGCGGGCGAGCCGGTTCCAGCTCCAGCGGATGTCCTGGTGCCGCACCACCAGCGCCTCGCGGTCGCCGTGCGCGGCCACGGTCAGGTCGAAGGCCTCGCCAATGGTCTGGTAGCGCAGCGGCACGTCGCTGGTGCCGCACAGATAGCTCGGCGGTGTTGGGCTCACAGGTACGGCGCTGCTCGTCATGGCAGGTCGAATCTCCCCTCGGGAATTGACCGGATAGGCGAGCCTGGGTGGCCGGCCTATCCGGGGAATTCGCTATTGCCGGACCGGTCAGGCGGGCGGAACGATGTCCGGCCCCCTGGCCGCGTCCGGCTGGTCGTCACACTGTGCGCCGGGCGGCGGTTATCTGTTCTGGCCGCCCGGTGCTGCCTGCTTTTAGAACTCGTAGTTCAGGCTGATGCCCCACGTCCGCGGACGGCCGTAGTAGCGCTCGATCATGCCAAGGAAGAAGCCCCCGTTGTCGATGTTGCCCGACAGGTCGAAGGTCTGGACCACGTATTTCTTGTCGAACACGTTGTCGACGAAGAAGCGCAGGTTCCAGTCCTCGCTGCCGGCATTGTAGGTCACCGACGCATTGGCGATGGCATAGCCCTTGTTGGTGGAGGCCGGCGTCTGCAGCAGCGCGAAATAGTGCTTCGAGCGATACTGCGCGTCCGCCTGCAGCGCGACGGTGCCGTCGCCCACCGGGAACTCGTAGCGCAGCAGGCCCGAGAGCGTCCACTTGGGCGTCTGCACCGGCGTCAGCGACGCACCCGGCAGGATCGGGTCGACCGTGCCGTCCGCCGTCTCCACCGGCACGGTGATGCCCGGCACGTCCTTCACCTTGGCGTCGACATAGCCAACGCCGATCTTGGCATCGAGGCCGTCGGTGATGTTGCCCTGGAACTCCACCTCGAAGCCCTTGTTCTTCGCCTGGGCGTTCAGCGTGAAGGTGTCCAGACCGATGATCGAGAAGGCCTGATAGTTCTTGTAGTCATAGTAGTAGGCCGACGCGTTGAGCTGGGCCCGGCCGCCGAACAGGTCGTACTTGAAGCCGGCCTCGAAGGCGTCGAGCTTTTCCGGGTCGTAGCTCAGGAACTCGTCCGTCACGTAGATCGACGTCGGCAGCAGG
Organism: Pseudomonadota bacterium; assembly: GCA_963205175.1. Classification (GTDB taxonomy): domain Bacteria; phylum Pseudomonadota; class Alphaproteobacteria; order Sphingomonadales; family Sphingomonadaceae; genus CAUJIW01. The sequence goes on along the minus strand of CAUJIW010000064.1, from coordinate 2,991 downwards.
GCGGCGTTGAAACCGCCCGACTTGGCGCCCCGGTTCCAGCTGGCATAGAGCAGCAGGTCGTCGTTGGGCTTGTAGTCGAGCTGCAGGCGCGCCGACCAGTTGCCGTCCTTGCGGCTGCTGGCATAGGGATCGACGCCGTCAAAAACATCGACGATCGCCGGATCAAGGCCGGACACCGTGGTATCGGGGAACAGTGCGAAGATGTTGCGATACTGGAACTTCTTCTTTTCCTCGATCCAGCGGAAGCCGCCAGTCAGGGTCAGCTGATCGGTGATCGAATAGGCCAGCTGGCCAAACAGCGACCAGGTCTTGGTGTCGGTCTTGTACGGGTTGCGGACGCCGTTGACGCCGAACTCGCTCAGGCCGAGATCCTCGGTCCAGCCCGGTGCATAGACGCCGTTGGAGTCGTTGATCTTCAGGTGCATGTAGTAGAAGCCGGTCACCCACTTCAGCTTGTCGGTGTCGCCGGCCAGCCGCAGTTCCTGGCTGAACTGCTGGGCGTCGGTGGTCAGGAAGAAGTTGAAGTAGTTCACCGGCGAGGAGTCGGAGTCCTCGATGTAGTCGCGCTTGACCGACTGGTAGTCGGTGATGCTGGTCAGCTCGCCGATGCCGGTGTTGTACTTCAGCGTGCCGGTGAAGCCATAGGTTTCCAGGTCGTTCTTGCCCGGGAAGTCATAGTCGCCGGCATAGGGGTCGCCGTCGGTGTCGTTGTAGCCGTCGAGGTTGGAGTTCGGCTGGTCCGGCGTCGGGGTGGCGTCCGGGTTGATGGCCGAGACATATTCGAAGAAGCCGGTGCGGATGTCCTGCTGCGAATAGCGGGCGTTGAGCAGCACGCTGAGGTCGTCGTTGGGGGTGAACAGCAGCTGCAGACGGCCGGCGAATTCGTTGGCGTTGTTCAGCTTGTCGCCCGGGCGGACGCGGTTGGTGACATAGCCGTCACCCTGGTGCGTCGCCACCGACAGGCGGGCGGCCAGCGTGTCGTTGAGCGGGACGTTGATGGCGCCCTCGGCCTTGAACCGCTGCCAGCTGCCATAGCTGAAATTGCCGTAGCCGCCGAACTCCTGGCTCGGCTTGACGGTGATGTAATGAACCAGACCGCCGGTCGCGTTGCGGCCGAACAGCGTGCCCTGCGGGCCGCGCAGCAGCTCGACGCGCTCGGTGTCGAACAGCAGGAAGCCGGCGCCCGACATCTGGCTGATGTAGACTTCGTCGACATAGACGGCGACGGGGCTTTCGGTGTTGGTGGTGAAGTCGTTGTTGGCGACACCCCGGATACCGATGGAATAGTTGGCCTCACCGTTGGGCTGCAGCGTGCTGACGCCCGGCGCCAGCGAGGTGACCTGCTGGGCGTTGGTGTAGCCCAGCGCCTTGAGCTGGTCGCCGGAAATGGCGGTGATGGAAATACCGACGTCCTGGACGTTTTCCGCGCTTCTGGGCGGTGACGATGATCTCCTCGGCGAACACCGAGGTCGGTCCCTCGGCCTTGGCGGCTTCCTGGGCGAACGCCGGCAGCGCCAGCATGGCGGTCAGGCCGGCCGCGGAAGACAGCAGCATCAGTCGCGGAAAATGCCGTGATTGTTTTGTCATGTTAGTCCCCTTTCGATTTCCCATCCTGTTGGTCGGCCGGTTTTCCGGCCTTGGTGCCGGGCCGCGAGGCCCGGGTTGTCAGGGCTCTCCCCGATTGGTGTCGCGTGCCGTGCTGCCTGTCGCGCCGAGCAGTGCCGCGCGTGTGCGGCTGGCATCGGTGCGCAGGGGCTGGCTGCGCAGCTTCTTGATCTCCTGTGCGGTGTAGGGCCGGAAGTCGGCCGGCATGTTGTCCGGGTCGAAGCGGACCAGCATCCAGTTCATCAGCTCCGCCAGCGCGGCGTCACTCAACGGGGCATCGGCGACGCCGGGGACGCGGCCGAGATAGGCACGACCCTCGGGGGTGCCGAGAAACTGCGCCACCTCTCCGGCCATGTTGGGGGTGGCGTTGGGCCGGCCGGCGGCGTCGGGACCGTGGCAGCCCTGGCAGTTCAGCACCCAGTGCTGCCAGGCGCGCCGGGGGTTGTCGACCCCGGCGACCCCCGCGGCCGCGGGCCAGGAAGCCAGCAGGCAGGCGGCGATCAGCCAGGGGCGCGGACGGTTCACTTGGTCGCCGCCTTCGCCGGCAGCGCCGGCCGCATCTTCATCACGTCGGCGGCGCGTTTGCCCTTGTGGGTGGCGCGGATGGCCGCCACTTCCTCGGCGGTGAACGGCTTGGCCTTGCTCGCCGGCTTGATGATGCCGGTGAGCACATGGTTGAGCAGTGCCGCCGCTGCGTCATCCTTGAGACCGACCTGGGCCGGCATGAAGCCACGATAGGTGCTGGCACCCACCTTCATTTCGCCGGTGAGGCCGGCCGAAATCACCATCACCAGATAGTCCCGCCCGCCCGGTGCCTCCGCCAGTGCCGCGACATGGCCATCCAGCGGCGGGAAGGAGCCGGGGACGCCGGCGCCGGACGCCAGATGGCAGGCGGCACAGCGCTTGTAGAGCGCGGCGCCGTCGGGCGCGCTCTGGGCGTAAGCGGCACCTGCCGCCGTCAGCAGCGCGACCGAGGCCAGGGGGGCAAGCATACGCAACACACGCATTATTTTGGCTCCGTGGCGACGCCGATGAGCACGGCGGTCGAGCAGTTGTAGATGGCGCTGGAGGTGCCCAGGCACCAGTTGATGTCGTTGTTGGCCTGCGGCCGCACCATCGGCCGGTCGCCCTCGTTGCGGTTGCACAGGCAACGGCCGCAGCTGGTGATGCCGCAGCAGTCGTTGTAGGAAATGATGTAGTTGCGGTTGTCGGCCGGGTTGAGGCAGGTGCCGATCCAGGTGATCGGTGACATCTCGGTGCCCGGCGGGCAACTGTTCGGTGAACCTCCGCAGCAACTGCACAAGAAACCGTCGATCGCACAGTATCGCCAATAGTCACACTGTGTCTGGTCGCCCGGGTCTTGCAGATTGCCGCTCGACTGCGGGG
>CAUJIW010000063.1 GCA_963205175.1 Pseudomonadota bacterium | reverse complement strand
CGGTTCGGCTCGCCGACCAGCCACCCGGTCGCGCCGACCAGGTTCATCTCGCAGGTCGCGTTGCCGTGGATGCCCATCTTCTCCTCGATCCGGCCGCAGGTGATGCCGTTGCGGGCACCGGGCGAGCCGTCGGCGTCGGGGACGAACTTGGGCACGATGAACAGCGAGATGCCCTTGGTGCCGGCCGGCGCGTCCGGCAGGCGCGCCAGCACCAGATGGATGATGTTGTCGGCGCAGTCGTGCTCGCCCCAGGTGATGAAGATCTTCGAGCCCTTGATGCGGTAGCTGCCGTCGGCATGGGGTTCCGCGCGGGTGCGCAGGGCGCCGACGTCGGAGCCGGCCTGCGGCTCGGTGAGGTTCATGGTGCCGGTCCACTCGCCGGAGACCAGCTTGGTCAGATAGACGCTCTGCTGTTCCGGGCTGGCGTGGGCCGCCAGCGCCTCGATGGCGCCCTGGGTCAGCATCGGGCACAGCGAGAAGGCCATGTTGGCCGAGGTCAGCTGTTCCTGCACCGCGCTGGCCAGCGCGAACGGCAGGCCCTGGCCGCCATGGTCGGGGTGCGCGCCCAGGCTGCCCCAGCCGCCCTCGACATACTGGCGATAGGCGGCCTTGTAGCCTTCCGGCAGGGTGACGACGCCATCGTTCCACCGCGCGCCCTCGGTGTCGCCAAGGCGGTTGAGTGGCGCGAACACGCCGGCGGAGAACTTGCCCGCCTCCTCCAGAATGGCGCTGACCAGATCGGGCGACAGCGCCGCGAAGGCCGGCAGGCGGGCCAGCCCGTCGAGGTCGGCAATGGTTTCAAGCGCGAAGCGCTGATCGGCGATGGGGGCCGTGTAGGTCACGCGACTTTCTCCCGGAATCGAATGGCATCTGTTTTCGCGACCCCGTATAGCGCCTGATGATGAACGGACAAGCGCCAGAGCCCGCCACGGCGGTGATTCCCGCCGATGCCGCCGGCATCGCCCGGGCGGCCGACGCGCTGCGCGCCGGCGCGCTGGTGGCGCTGCCGACCGAGACGGTCTATGGCCTCGCCGCCGATGCCACCCGGCCGCGGGCGGTGGCGGCGATCTACGCCGCCAAGGGCCGACCGAGCTTCAACCCGCTGATCGTCCATGTCGACGGCCCGGCGATGGCGGAGAAACTGGTCGAGACCCCGCCGCTGGCGCGGGCGCTGATGGCCCGTTTCTGGCCCGGGCCGCTGACGCTGGTGCTGCCGCTCAGGCCCGACGCCGGCATCGATGGCCGGCCGCTGGCCGGTCTCGTCACCGCCGGCCTGCCGACGCTGGCGGTGCGCTGCCCGGCCCACCCGGCGATGCAGGCGGTCATCGCCGCGCTGGGTCATCCGGTGGCGGCCCCCAGCGCCAACCCGTCGGGGCGGATCAGCCCGACCCGCGCGGCCCATGTGCTGGCGGGTCTGGCCGGCCGGGTGGGGCTGATCCTCGATGGCGGGCCGACCAGCGCGGGCCTGGAATCGACCATCGTCGCCGTCGAGGGCGAGCGGCTGCGGCTGCTGCGCCCCGGTCCGGTGCCGGCCGAGGCGCTGGCCGAACTGGCGCCGGTCGATACCGCCGCACCAGGGGCCGCGATCACCGCGCCGGGGATGCTGGCCAGCCACTATGCGCCGCGCCAGCCGGTGCGGCTCGACGCCACCGACAGGCGGCCGGGGGAGTATCTGATCGGCTTCGGCGCCATCGACGGCGACATCAACCTCAGCCCGGCGGGCGACCCGGTGGCAGCGGCCTCGCGGCTGTTCGAGGCGCTGCACGCGGCGGAAGCCAGTGGCGCCGCCGCCATCGCCGTGGCGCCGATCCCCGACACCGGCCTGGGCGCTGCGATCAACGACCGGCTGCGCCGCGCCGCCGCGCCGCGCGGGTGACGCCTCAACGCGCCGGTGGGTCAGCCGCAAACGGATTGATGATGCGCAGCCGTCCGGCGACGCGGCTGTTGTGCCGCATGTCCTCGGAATAGAGGCACTCGCAACCGGCCCGCAGGGCGGCGGCCAGAATCAGCGCGTCGTAGATCGACAGATTGGCGCGCGCGGCGAGGTCCAGCGCCTCGACATGGGTATCAAGGTCGATGGGGTGGACATGCGGACAGAGGCTGCGGATCGCCGTCAGTGCCTCGCCGACCTGCGACCAGTCCATGCCGAGCTTGCGGCGCGCCACGTGGGCAAACTCGTTGAGCACCTGGACACTGATGTCGCACCCCTGGGCCAGCAGCGCCTCGGCGACATCGGCCCGCGCATCGGCCGTGAAGGCATAGACGAGCACATTGGTGTCGAGGAAAGCCCGCATGGCTCAACGCGCGTTGGCGTCGTCGCGGTCGAACCGCCAGCCGGGCGGCAGAGGCTGGCGCAAGGCCCGGATGCGCGCCAGCGCGCGCTCGCGCGAACGGTCGCGGTCGACATCGAACCGGCGTTCGCCCGCCACATGGATTTCAATGTCGTCGCCTTCCTTCAGGCCAAGGGCATCGACAACGGCCCGGGGCAAGCGGATGGCGAGACTATTCCCCCAACGGGCTACCTGCATGACGGCCTCCGTGGATATACATTATCTACTGTATATCCACGCCCCGCGCTGCGCAATGCCCCCTCAGGCGAAGCCGAGCTGGCGGGCGGCGAGGTCGAGCATGATCTCCTCCGAGCCGCCGCCGATGGCGTTGACCCGCACCTCGCGGTAGATGCGCTCGACCCGGGCGCCGCGCAGGTAGCTCGCGCCGCCCAGCGTCTGGGCCGCCTCGCGGGCGCAAGCCTCCAGCGTGCGGGTCGCCTGCACCTTGAGCAGCGCGAAATCCGCCGGGTTGGCCTTGCCCGCCCCCACCGCCCAGGCGCACTGGTCCACCCACACCTGGGTGGCGTTGATCTGGCGCATCATGTCGGCGAGCTTGTGGCGGATCGACTGGTTCCTGATCAGCGGCTTGCCGAACACCTCGCGTGACCTGGCCCAGTCGACGGCATCCTCCAGGCAGACGCGGGCGAAGGCGCAGCAGCCCATGGCCATGCCCAGCCGCTCGCCGTTGAAATTCTGCATGATGCCCATGAAGCCGGCATTCTCCGGGCCGATCAGGTTGTCGGCCGGCACCTCGACATCGTCGAAGTAGAGCGCGGCGGTGTCGGAGCAGTGCCAGCCCATCTTGTCGAGCCGGGTCTGGGTGAAGCCCGGCATCCCCTTCTCCAGCAGCAGCAGCGAGATGCCGCCCATGCCGGGGCCGCCGGTGCGCACCGCCACCGTGTAATAGTCCGCCCGCAGGCCGGAGGTGATGAAGGTCTTGGAGCCGTTGACGATGTAGCTGTTGCCGCGCTTCTCGGCGCGCGTGCGCAGGTTGGCGACGTCGGAACCGCCGGACGGCTCGGTGATCGCCAGCGCGATGATCTTCTCGCCCGCCAGCACCGGAGGCGCGATGCGCTGCTTCAGCGCCTCGGACCCCAGCGCGAGGATCGGCGGCAGGCCGATGCCGTGGGTCATCAGCGAGGCGATCAGGCCGCCGGCGCCGGGACGGGCCAGCTCCTCGGTGGTGATCAGCCGGTGGAACGGGTCGATGCCCTCCGACACGCCGCCATAGGCCTCGGGGAAGCCGAGCCCGATGATGCCGGCCTCGGCGGCGCGGCGGTGCAGGTCGCGCGGCAGTTCGCCCGCCGCCTCCCAGGCGTCGATATGCGGGGCGACCTCGCGCTCGACAAAGCGGCGCACGCTCATCGTCCAGGCTTCGTGGGTCTCGCTGTAAAACGGCGAGCGCGCCCGCCAGTCATCGAACAAGGTCATGATCGTCCCCGAAAATCAGGCAGGAAAAGGCGAACGGAAAAAACGCACGCAACAACAGGACCGCGCCGGCACGCCCGGCGCGGCAGGCGCCTCTGCCCCGGGCGATCACCGGCTCAGGCACCCGCCAGCTCAGGCGGCGGTCGGCAGCTTGTAGTCACGGAACTGGTGGCGCAGCTCCAGCTTGCTGATCTTGCCGGTGGCGGTGTGCGGCAGGCCCTCGACGAACACCACGTCGTCCGGCAGCCACCACTTGGCCACCCGGGGCGCCAGGAACGACAGGATGTCGTCCTTGTCGACACTGGCGCCGGGCTTGCGCACGACGATGAGCAGCGGCCGCTCGTCCCACTTGGGGTGGTGGACGCCGATCACCGCCGCCTCGGCCACCTCGGGGTGGGCGACCGCCGCGTTCTCCAGCTCGATGGAGGAAATCCACTCGCCGCCGGACTTGATGACGTCCTTGGCGCGGTCGGTGATCTGAATATAACCCCATTGGTCAATGGTGGCGACGTCACCAGTATCGAAATAGCCCTCGGCGTCGAGGATGTCACCGCCGTCGCCCTTGAAGTAGCGGCCGACGATCCACGGCCCGCGCACCTTGAGGTGGCCCGCCGACTCGCCGTCGCGCGGCAGGCTGTTGCCGGCGTCGTCGGTGATCTTCATGTCGATGCCGAACAGGCCCCGGCCCTGCTTGCACTGCAGGTCGAGCTGCTTCTCCGCCGGCAGCTGCAGCGAGTGGGCGCTCGGCGTGCCGACCGAGCCCAGCGGCGACATCTCGGTCATGCCCCAGGCGTGGGCAACGCGGACGCCGTACTTGTTCTGGAACGCCTCGATCATCATCCGTGGCGCCGCCGAGCCGCCGATCACCACCGTCTTGAGCGCGCCCATGTCCTGGCCGGTCTTTTCCAGAAACTGCAGCATGCCGAGCCAGACGGTGGGCACGGCGGCGGTGAAGGTGACGCCTTCATCGATGATCAGCTTGTGCAGGGTGCCGGGGTCGAAGTGCGGCCCGCCCATCACCAGCTTGGCGCCGACGGCGGCCGCCGCATAGGGGATGCCCCAGGCGTTGGCGTGGTACATCGGCACCACCGGCAGCACGGCGCTGGTGGAGGCCAGCCCCAGCGCGTCGGCCATGCAGGCGCCGAAGGTGTGCAGCACATTGGCCCGGTGGCTGTACAGCACGCCCTTGGGATTGCCGGTGGTGCCCGAGGTGTAGCACAGGCCGGCCGGCGCCCGTTCGTCCTGCATCACCCACTGGAAGTCCGTTCCCTGCGCCGCCAGCAGCGATTCGTAGCACAGCAGGTTGGAGATGCCGGCGTCCGCCGGCATGTGGGCGGGCTCGGTCATCGCCACGAAATGGCGCACCGTGGTCAGCCGCGGCGCGATCTCGGCCACCAGCTTGGCGAAGCTGATGTCGAACAGCAGCACCCGATCCTCGGCGTGGTTGATGATGTAGACGATCTGGTCGGCGAACAGGCGCGGGTTGACGGTGTGGGCGACGCCGCCCATGCCGGCGATGCCGTACCACGACTCCAGATGACGGTGGGTGTTCCACGCCAGCGTGCCGACCCGGTCGCCGACCTCGACGCCCAGCGCCACCAGCGCCGCCGCCAGCTGCTTCGAACGCAGGCGGGCATCGGACCAGGTATAGCGATGGATGGCGCCCTCGACAGTGGCGGTGACGATCTCGCGGTCGCCATGGGCCTGCGCCGCATGGTCGATCAGCCGCCAGGTCAGCAACGGCCAGTCCTGCATTTCACCCAACATCGCACTCTCCCCAGCTTGCCGATTGTGATTCGCAACTAGAGCTAACATTCCGCCGCCGGGCGGACAATGCAACGCACCGGGGGGCTACGGCCACCGGCGTGGGGGTGTGCGATGAAGGGTGAATGGGCGCCGCCGCGTCAGGCGGCGGCTTCCGCCAGCAGCTGGTCGTAGCTGATGCCCCAGGCGGTGAAGGGATGGCGATACAGCGCGTTGTTGGACAGGCGGGGATCGCCGGTCACCTCCGGCCCCAGCCACGCCGGCAGCGCCAGCGGCTCGTGGAGGTCGTGCAGCTCGGTCTCCGCGATCAGCAGGCCGGCGTTGGCGCCGTCGAACACGTCCACCTCCCACAGCCGGCCGGCATCCTCGACCTCGTGGCGAATCTTGGTGATCGGCGGCGCCGAGGCCAGGCGTTCGATCATCACCCGGCCGTCCTCGGCGGGGATCGGCCACTCGAACTCGTGGCGCACGCCGCTGCGCACGCCGGCCTTGAGCGTCAGCCAGTAGTCGTTCTCGATGTTGCGCACCCGCACCGACAGTTCGTCGCGCTGGTTGAGATAGGCCTGGCGGATATGCAGCGTCCGGCGCGGCGCCGGCCAGTCGCGCGACCGCACCAGGAACCGCCGCTCGATTTCGAGATACTTGCCGATGGTCGCCTCGTCAGACTGGAGATCAGGATTACGCCGGAGTCCTGGCGTTATGCGGTCGCCGGAGTCCCGACCTCAACTCGTGGTCAGTGTCCTGACGAGGGCGTCCCGGAATCCGTCCGGCATGTCAAGCCCGCCCAGCGCCGGGACACCGATCCAGCGCGCCTTGTCGTGCTCGTCCGAGAGCGTCAGGTCGGCGAGATCGAACGGCGCCTCGCCGGCCATGCGGAAGAAGGCAATGTAGCGCGACACCCGCCCCGGCTTCTGACGAATCCAGTGCCCGGCCGGTACGACGGGCGGCAGCGGCAGCCGCAACTCCTCGTGAATTTCACGCCGCAGCCCTTCGATCAGCGATTGCTCGTCCGGCTCCAGCTTGCCGCCCGGCAGATCCCACAGGCCATTGCGTTTGCGCAGCACCAGCGCCTGATCGCGGCGCACGCAGATCAGCTTGACCGAAACCGGCAATGCCCGGTCACCCATGGTGACGGCGTCAAGATAAGACATCAGCGTCATGTCGGCAGGGCCGACCTTAACCGCGCAAGATCACCATTTGGTGAACACCAGCACCGATTCCGCGCTTGACAGATAGGAACAAAAATGGAACATTGAGAACACAAAGAGTGAAAGGGACGACGACGATGTTTTACACCCTCGGACTTCTGCTGTTCTGGCTGTGCGGCATTGTGGGCGGCGTGAGCCTGGTGCGCAGCCTGTTCAGGCCGGCTCGTCCCCGCGGGGCGGCAGCTGTTGCGCGTCGTCCGGCGCCGCGTCCTGTGCTGAGGCACCCGCTGCTGGAGCGTCCGATGCCGGTGCAGCCGGTGCCGCTGGCATCGCGTCGGCCGCTGCCGGTGCGGCAGGCTCGTCCGTTGCCGCTGGCGGCGTGACGGTGGGCACGACAGCCGGCGGCGTGGCGGTCGGGGCGCCTGCCGTCGCACCGGTCGCGGTCGCCGCCTGGCGCTGCTGGAGTCGCATCCGCTGATAGCTGTTGTAGCTCATCGGAATCGAGGCGGCGTAGGCCAGCGACAGCAGCGACAGCGTCCCCCAGGGGGCGGTGAACAGGCTGGCGGCGAACAGACCAATGCCGAGGAGGGCGGGCAGCCGCAGGTCGCGGCGCAGGCGCATCAGCTTCCAGGAATAGGTCGGCAGGTTGGAGACCATCACCGCCGCCGTCGCCGCGACAATGATCGCCGTGATGATGGGGGTGCGGAAGAACTCTGTCTCCAGCCACAGGTCGAAGAAGATCGGGCTGAGCGTCAGGCCGGCGGCAACCGGTGATGGTACCCCGGTAAGGTAGCCCGCGCTCTTGTGCGGCTGGTTGTCGACGTCGAGATTGGCATTGAAGCGGGCCAGCCGCAGGGCGCAGCACACGGCGTGCGACAGCGCCACCACCCAGCCGACACCGCCGAGTTCGTGAAGCGACCACTGATAGATGATGATGGCCGGCGCGACGCCGAAGGCGATGACGTCGGACAGCGAATCCAGTTCCGCGCCGAAGCGCGAGGCGCCCTTGAGCAGACGGGCGATGCGGCCGTCCAGACCGTCGAGCACACCGGCGATGATGATGGCGCCGACCGCCTTCTCCCAGTTGTCGAGCATGGCATGGCGCACGGCGGTGAGGCCAAAGCACAGCGCCAGCACCGTGATGGCATTGGGCACCAGGGCCCGCAGCGGCAGGGTATGGCTTCGATCCGAAGGCGCGGCCGGCGGCGGCTCCCCGGCGCTCACCGCTGCACTCCCGTCACCGTTGCCTCGCAACCCAGCCGGCCGAGCACCGTCTCGCCGGCTACCATGCGCTGGCCGACGGCCACCTTCGGTGCGCAGCCCGCCGGCAGATAGACATCCACCCGGCTGCCGAAGCGGATCAGACCGACCCGCTGGCCTGCTTCCACCCAGTCGCCTTCCCTGGTGAAGCGGACGATGCGCCGCGCCACCAGCCCGGCGATCTGCACGAAGCCGATCTCGACGCCGTCGGCGCCGGTGACGACGAACATCTGCCGCTCATTGTCCTCGCTGGCCTTGTCGAGGTCGGCGTTGAGAAACTTGCCGGGCACATAGACGATACGGCGGATGGTACCGGCGATCGGCGAGCGGTTGATGTGAACGTCGAACACGCTCATGAACACCGACACCCGGGTGCGCGGCGTCTCCCCCAGCCCCATGTCGGCCGGCGGCACCACGTCGGCGATCTGGCAGATCACGCCATCGGCCGGCGACACCACCAGATCGGCGCCCACCGGCGTCACCCGCGCCGGATCCCGGAAGAAGGCGGCCACCCACAGCGTCAGGATGACGCCGATCCAGCCCAGATGCGGGCCAGCCAGCAGGAACAGCAGCAGCGCGATCGCCGCGGCGATGATGACGAACTTGCGTCCCTCGGGATGAACGGGCGGAAGCTTGTCGAACACAGCCATGACGCTCTCCTTTAACCAGTCATCCCCGGGGCCTATCCGAACGCCCGCGCCACCGCAAGTATCACGCATTCCAGCGCGGTTGTCGCCATCCGCGACGGATCTCCCGCGGCCGGCCATTTTCGACGGACCGGGCGGCGGATTAACCGAATCTTGAAGGTCTGGTCGTTCAATAGGGGTGTCTGACGACAACCGATTCTGACGACAACCGATTCAGGGCCGCCCGTGACCATTGCCGCACCCCACCCAGACACCTGGCGGACGACGCCGACGGCATGGACACTGGAAACCGCCCATGCCGCGCTGCGCGACCAGCTGCCGCACTGGCCGCTGGAACTGCCCGCCCGCTTCACCTTCGCCTGGCGCTCCGGCCACTACGACGTCAGCGCGACCGAGGATGGCGCCGCCATCCGCCTGGTCGTCACCGGCGCCATCGGCGCGCTGCCCTTTTCGTCGGAGAACCGCCAGGGCCGCTCCAAGGTGCTGGCGGCACTGGTGCGGCTGCGCAAGAGCTGGCCGCGCGCCGGCCTGACGCTCACCGGCAACCGGGTCGAGCTGCACCACGAACTGCACGTCAAGGCACCGATGGGCTTCCCGGCGCTGATGGGCGCGGTCAGCGAATCACTGCTGTCCGTGCTGCCGGCCATCGAGGCGATCGAGGCCGACCTGATGCCGGTCTGAGCCGGCGTCCCCCGGCCGGCACGCTTTCCTGTCCTGACATCGGCCTCTATGCTGGCGGCCATGACTGCCGACGCACCCGCCCCCCGTCCCGCCATCGAGGCCTTGTGCCTGTTCTGCGGCTCCCGCACCGGCCATGATCCGGCGCACGCGCTGCTGGCCGGGCTGGTGGGCGTGCTGCTCGCCGAGGCCGGGGTGAGGCTGGTCTATGGCGGCGGCTCGCTGGGGCTGATGGGCGTCGCCGCCCGCGCCTGTCTGGCCGCCGGCGGCCGGGTCGTCGGCGTCATCCCCGACTATCTGGCCACCCGCGAGATCGCCCAGACCGGGCTGAGCGAGCTGGTGCTGGTGGACTCCCTGATGACGCGCAAGAAGGTGATGGCCGAACGGGCGGACGCCTTCCTGGCGCTGCCCGGTGGCGTCGGCACGCTGGACGAGACGCTGGAGATGATGACCTGGGCCGAACTCGGCCAGCATGGCAAGCCGACCTGGCTGCTGGGGGCCAACGGCTCCTGGCAGCCGTGCCAGGCCCTG